>DATCGA010000433.1:0-7389 GCA_036509215.1 Trebonia sp. | reverse complement strand
GCGCGCAGCGCGCCCAGGCTGCGGCTGCTGTCCGGGCCGGCCGGCCTGGCGATCCGGCTGGCCCGCCCGATCGCGGCCGGCTGGTGGACCGCGATCGCGCTGTCGGCGCTGCTGTTCGGGCTGATCGCAAGGTCGGCCGGGTCGACCATCTCCGGCTCGTCGGCGCAGGGCGTGCTGGCCAAGCTGGGCGCCTCCGGGTCCGGCGCCGACGCCGTGCTCGGAGTCTGCTTCCTCGTGCTGGCGGTGCTGATCGCGTTCGCCGCCGCCGGGCAGGTGACCGCCGCGCGGGCGGAAGAAGCGTCGCAAAGGCTCGATCATCTGCTGGCCGGCCCCGTCTCGCGGACCCGCTGGCTAGGCGGCAGGCTGCTGATAGCACTGGGAGTCCTGCTGGCGGGCGGTGCGCTGGCGGGCGTCTTCGCCTGGCTCGGCGCCGCCAGCCAGCACTCCGGAGCGGCCTTGGGCACGTTGCTCGACGCTGGCCTCAACCTGATCCCGCCCGCCATCACCATCGGCGGCATCGGCGTGCTGGCATTCGGCGCGTGGCCCCGGCGCACGACGTCCGTCGTCTACGTCGTGCTCGCGTGGTCGCTGCTGGCCGACATCGTCGGCGGCTTCGGCGGCTCTGGCCCGGCCAGCCGCTGGCTGCTCGACACGTCGGTCTTCCATCAGATGGCGTCGGCCCCGGCCGCGTCACCGAACTGGGCCGCGAACGCCGTCATGGTGGCCGTCGGCGCCGCCTGCGCCGCGGCAGGGTGCATTGCCTTCAGCCGGCGGGATCTGGCCGGTGACTGATCCGATGACGACCGATCAGCAGAAAGATCAAAATCGGTCTATCGAACGGACCGTCGCTCCGCCCGGACAGTCGGCTCCCGCGTCTGCGGCGGCGGGCGACCTCACCGCCCGCGCCCGCATTCGCGATGCGGCCATCAGGCACTTCGCGGACGACGGGTACGAGCGGACCACGATCCGCGCGATCGCCGTCACCGCCGGGGTATCGGCCGGGCTGCTCCGGCACCATTTCGGCTCCAAGGAGGAGCTCCGCCGGGCGTGCGACGAGCACATCGCCGAGACCCTGCGCCGGATCAACGCGCAGTACCTGGAGGACCTGACCGGGGCGGCGGCCGACCGCCGCCTGGTGCAGCCGTTCGAGCGCTACATCGTCCGCGCCCTGGCCGAGAACTCGCCCTCGGCGGCGGCGATCTTCGACGAGATGGTGACGATGACCGAGCACTGGCTCGAGCGGGCCGACCGGGCCCGCCCCGGGCGGCCTGCGGTGGATCGCAGGATCCGGGCGGCGCTGGTCAGCGCCATGGCATCCGGCATCCCGCTGCTGCACGAGCAGCTGTCGCGGACGGTCGGGGCCGACATCTTCGGGGCCGAGGGCGGCCGTCTGGTCGCCCTCGGCCTGCTCGACATCTACTCCCACCCGCTCATCAGCGCCGAGGACGCCGCCGCGGGGGAGGCGGGATTGGACTGACCGGGCGGGGCCAGGGTCCGTTCGACAAACTGACTTTGATCTTCCCGCGAAAACCGGAAAAACAGCGACGCCTCCCCGCGCAGCCACACGGGACTGCGCGGAGGAGGCGTCCCCGGAAAACGGCCTACTCGACCGGGATCTCCTTGTTGATCAGGGAGAGGTCGATGCCCTGGCGGCGGCGGACGAAGCGGGCGACCAGGTAGACGACGAGCGCGAGCACGTACATTGCGCCCATGTAGATCAGCGAGTTGTTGTTGTTGACGCCGTAGGCGGCCTTGGTCAGCCACTCGTAGAGGCAGTATCCGATGAGCCCGATCGTGATCAGGCCCGCCGCCGGGATGACCGGCACGCCGAGCAGCTTGAGCCGGGAGGCGGGGGAGGCGGCCCAGAGGTCGGGCTTGCGCCACGGCAGGATCACCACCGCGATGGCGCTGAACAGGTACGTCACCGCGATCACGAGGGTCGCGTCGAGCGTGTAGGTGTGGAAGTTGGAGTTGTAGGAGTACAGCGCGCCGAGCCCGACCGCCGGCAGCAGCATGAGCACCAGCGACCAGACCGGCACCCGGCGCTTCTCGGACACCTGGGCCGCGCCGTCCGGCAGGATCCGGTCGAACGCGGCCGCGAAGATGACCCGGGTCGACGACAGGAACAGCGTCCCCACCCAGGCGAAGAACCACAGGCTCATCAGCAGGATCAGCACGACCGAGACCACGTTGTTGTGCACCAGCCAGCTGGCGAGCAGCACCGGGTACGGGAAGATCGGCAGCGCGTGCGCGGACGGGAGCCCGTAGGCAGAGTCGATCCACAGCGCGTTGGCGCTCTGGTAGAAGTTGAACCCGAACTCCTTGGCGAACACCAGCAGCAGCACGACCGAGAGCAGCACGGTCGTCCACAGGCCGAGGAACATGCCGCTGAACACTCGCTTGAAGTCGCTCGCGCCGCGGATCTCGCCGTACAGCGTGGTGCCCCAGTTCGGCCACAGCAGGTAGAACATCAGCATCGGCACCAGCAGCATCGACTGGCCGAACGCCCCGGCCACGCCGAACGGCGCCGGGGTGTACCCGATGGTCTTGGAGCCCGCGTCGGCCAGCGTGCCCGCGTAGGAGTTCTTCATGCCGAAGAGCTTCGCCGTCTCGGAGTTGTAGGCCGAGATGAAGTCATTGCGGTTGTAGGCCAGCAGCAGGATCACGACGATCGCGACGCCGAGCAGGCCGCCGTAGAAGCACCACTTCTGCACCTTGGCGTAGCCCGACATGCCGAGCGAGACGAGCAGGCCGGCCAGCCCGATCGTGATCAGCGTGACCACGAACGTCCCGGTGTGGGTGCCGAACCAGGCCGCCCCCGAGGGGTCGTTGAACGACACCCACAGCGGCTGGAAGAACTCCTCCGACAGCACCGAGCCGTAGATCGGCGCCCACAGCCAGAGGATGAACCACCAGCCGGTGGCGGCCATCACGAAGCCGATCCCGCTGCCGAGGATGCGCGACTGCCAGACGTAGTCGCCGCCCGCGCGGGGGATCGTGACCACCAGCCCGCTGTAGGCGAGCACGAGGAACGACACCCAGACGGCGGAGATGAGCACCGCGGTCAGCAGCTGCCCGGCCGGGAACGCGTCCTGGTACGCGAACTCGACCAGGCCGAGGGTGATCACATTGGTGGACAGGCAGGCGTAGATCATCGAGTCGCGCACGGACCAGCCGCGCACCAGCCCGGTGGCCTTACGCAGGAATAGCGTGGGTCTCTCGTCGCCGACTTCGGTAGCCATGAAGTGCCTCCTCGGGGGACAGCTCAGCCATTCACAAGCACATATTTAACTTTTCCGTTTTTCGGGTTCATATCGATCAGGGCCGCCTGAAGAACGCCATCCCCGTACGAACTGCCCGGGTTGACGGTAAGGGTCCGGCCGAGCTTGGCCACGCCGCGGCTCTCGTGAATGTGCCCGTGCACCGACAGCATCGGCTGATACCGCAGGATCGACTCCCGCACCGCGGTCGAGCCGACGGGCTCGAGCACCGCCCCGCCGTGCTTGGGGCGCATGGTGGCGTCGAGCGCGGGCGCCTCGTCGAGGCCGGTGCCGTAGGGCGGGGCGTGGAAGTTGAAGATCGTCCGGTCCATGTTCACGCCGGGGACCTGGCCGACGATGGCGTCGATCTTGGCCGCGAGCTGGTCCTCGGGCGCCTCGCGGTGGGTGTCCCACGGGGTCGGGTTGGTCCAGCCCATCGAGACCATGGTGAACCCGCCGAGGTCGATCACCTTGCCCTCGGCGAACGTGACCGACGGCGCCGCCTCCAGGATCGGGTCGATCTCGAAGATGTCGTCGTTGCCGCCGTTGAGCACGCACGGGATCGCCCCGCCGCGCAGCTTGCCGTCGGCCATGTCCAGCCACCGGTCGAGCGAGCGGGTCATCTCGGAGTTGAACCGCTCGTTGACCGCGCCCTCGCCGCCGGAGCTGAGCGCGTCGAGCTCGTCCCTGGTCACGATCGCCGGGTAGGAGCCCCGGTCGCGCAGCTGCCGCTCCGCCTTGAGCAGCTCCTCCCTGGTCTCCAGGCGGCGTCGCTCGCCCCGGATCGTGACCTCCCAGTAGCCGGGGTAGGCGACGATCGGGACCATCACCTTGCCGGTGACGTCGCCCCCGAGCACCACCAGATCGGCCTTGTAGAACGCGGCGGCGTTGAGGAACTTCCGCCAGCAGATCTCTGACCCGTGGATGTCGGTTGCGAAGAACATCTTCATGGGGGGTGCCGCTTTCCTAAGGGGGAGGCAGGGCTCAGTGCGCTACCTCTTCAGGCAGTTCGTACCAGCGGACGCGGTCGCCGACGTTAGCGCGCAGCTTCCACTTCATCGACTTGGGCGCGGACGCGGCGGCGTCGAGCAGCCGCGTCGCCTGGGTGAGGGGGTCGAAGCGCGGGTCGGGCGGCACCAGGCCGGGGCTCTCGGCCAGCAGCGCGGGCAGCTTCTCGAGGCTGCCGGTGCACGTTCGCCACCAGCCCCAGTCGGCCCCGACCACCTCCTGGAAGCGGGCGACGTCGATGAACGGCCCCGACGAGCTGTCGCCGACCGGCAGGCCCGCCAGCAGGTGGGTCATGTCGTGCACGTCCTTGGCGTTGAGCTCGAAGATCTGCAGCTTGGACAGCAGCAGGTCGGCCGGGTCGAGGGTCAGCGAGGAGTTGCCGAGCGAGGACCGGAAGTCGAGCGTGTGGCACATGACGAGCCGGTCGACCATGACGTCGATCGGCCGCCCGGACGGCGCGATGAAGTACATCTGCCGGTCCCCGTTGAGGTTGTTGAACATCTTGTCGGGGACGCAGCCGCTCTTCTCCAGGTAGGCCGCGATGTCCCGGCGGCGCTTGCCCGCGCAGGCCAGGTCCATGTCCTGGCCGGCCCGGAGCCGGGGCGGGAAGTCCGGGCAGAGCACGCGGACCCCGAGGCCGCCGAGCAGGCGCAGCTTCAGGCCGGCCGCCACCGCGCCCTGCACGAGCATGACTGCCTCGGGCAGCGGGTCATCTTCTGGCGAAGACATGCAGGCCAACTCCTGGTAAGCCGTCGTCGATTAGTACCGATGATGGTGAGATGCCCCGCAAACTGTCCAGACATTCACCGCTATAGACCAGATTGGTTCCATCATGTGGGCGCGTTGGCCAGCCGGCCTGAGCCGGCCCGGCCTATCCCGCCTCGCCATCCGAATTGTGGCGGTAAAAGGCGATTCGCTGAGGCGGAAGCGGCGTGTTGCCCGCGATCAGGTCGGCCGCCTTTTCCGCCATCATCATCACCGGGGCGTAGATATTGCCGTTGGTCACAGAGGGCATGACCGACGCGTCCACCACGCGCACCCCGGAAACGCCGTGCACCCGCAGCGACTCCGGGTCGGTGACCGCGAGCGGCCCGGTGCCCATCGCGCAGGTGCAGGACGGGTGCAGCGCGGTCTCCGCGTCGCGGGCGACCCACTCGAGCACCGACGACTCGGACGAGACGGACGGCCCGGGGGAGAGCTCGCCCGCGTTGAACTCGTCGAACGCGGGCTGGTTGAGTATCCGGCGCGCGATCGCGATCGCCTCGGCCCACTCCTGCCGGTCGGTCGGCGTGGACAGGTAGTTGAACCGCAGCGCCGGGTGCTGGAACGGGTCGGTCGACTTGATCTTGACCGAGCCGCGCGAGTCCGAGTACATCGGCCCGATGTGCACCTGGTAGCCGTGCCCGCCGGCCGGCGCCGACCCGTCGTAGCGGATCGCGATCGGCAGGAAGTGGAACATCAGGTTGGGGTAAGGCACCGAGTCGTTCGACCGGACGAACCCGCCCGCCTCGAAGTGGTTGGTGGCGCCGGGACCCGACCGCGCCAGCGCCCACTGCAGCGCCACCCCGGGCCGGTTCCGCCACTTCAGCGCGGGCGCGACCGAGACCGGCTGCTTCGACCCGTACTGGATGTAGACCTCGAGGTGGTCCTGCAGGTTCTCGCCCACACCGGGCAGGTCCGCCACCACGTCGATGCCGAGCCCGGCCAGCTCGGCCGCGTTGCCCACCCCGGACAGCTGCAGCAGCTGCGGTGACCCGAACGCCCCGGCGCACACGATCACCTCGCCGCCGTACGCGCGCCGCAGCGCCGATGAGACGGAGACGACGTTGACGTTCCCCGCCCCGACCGACCCGCGGAGCACGAACTCCACCCCGGTCGCGCGCGTCCCCGAGAACAGGATCCGGGTCGTGTGCGCCATCGTGACGACCTTCAGGTTCGGCCGCGACATGGCCGGGTGCAGGTAGGCCCGCGCCGCCGACAGCCGCCGCCCACGCGAGATGTTCCGGTCGAAGGCGGCGAACCCCTCCTGCCGGTAGCCGTTGACGTCGGCCGTGAGCCGGTACCCGGCCTGCTGCGCGGCCGAGAAGAACGCGCCGAACAGCGGGTTGGTGGCCGGCCCGCGCTCAAGCGTCAGCGGCCCGTCGTGACCGCGGAACGGCTCGTCTTCCGTCCCGGGGAGCGCCGCCAGGCAGTCCTCCATCCGCTTGAAGTACGGCAGGCAGTGCGCGTAGTCCCAGGACGACATGCCCGGGTCGGCGCCCCAGCGCTCGTAGTCGAGCGGGTTGCCGCGCTGGAAGATCATCCCGTTGATGGACGAGGAGCCGCCGAGCACCTTGCCGCGCGCGTGATAGATCCGCCGGTCGTTCAGGAACGGCTCCGGCTCGCTCTCGTACTTCCAGTCGTAGAACTGGGAGCCGATCGGGAACGTGAGCGCGGCCGGCATGTGGATGAAGGGGTCCCAGATGAAGTCGGGCCGCCCGGCCTCGAGAACGAGCACCCGGGTGGTGGCGTCGGCCGACAGCCGCGCGGCCAGCGCGCTGCCCGCCGAGCCGCCGCCGACGATGATGTAGTCGAACTGCGCTGGTGCCATGTGCCCCTCTGTCGCTTCCGGTGATCTTCCGGTAATTCCCGCGGCGGAACGTCGCTCACGCAGTCGTGGCGGCCAGCTGGTCCCTGACCTTGCCGGTCATCGGATGGTCAAAGCCCAGGTGGCGCTCGCAGTCGGTCAGGGTCCGGCGCAGGATGTTGACCGCGTCCGCCAGCCGGCCGGCCTCGGAGTACGCCACCGCCAGGTTGTACCTGGTGGTCAGCGCCTCGACGTCGCCCGGGCCGAGGGCCAGGTCGCCGTCGGCGACCGCCCGCTCGTAGGCGTCGAGGGCCTCCCGCGTCCGCCGCGCCTCCAGGTAGGCGGCGGCGAGGACCGCGCGGGAGGCGATGGTGGCGCCATGATCGGCGCCGAGCACCCGCGACCGGTCGGCCAGGACGCGCTCGTACTGGCCGATCGCGTCCTTGAGCTTCCCGCCGAGCCGGTAGGCGTAGGCCAGGTTGCCGCGGGCGGTGATCGCGTCGGGATGGCCGGCGCCGAGCGCCCGCGACCGGTCGGCCAGGACGCGCTCGTACT
>DATCGA010000432.1:0-2927 GCA_036509215.1 Trebonia sp. | reverse complement strand
CGCGACCCGGACCTGGTCCGCTGGCTGCGGGGCAACGCGCCCCGGGCGCGGCGGCTGGCGTCGGTCTGCACCGGCGCGTTCCTGCTGGCCGAGGCCGGGCTGCTGGCCGGGCGGACGGTCACCACCCACTGGGAGCGCTGCGACGACCTCGCCGCCCAGTACCCGGACGTCACCGTCGATCCCGACCCGATCTACATCAAGGACGGCGCCCTCGCCACCTCGGCCGGGGTCACGGCCGGCATCGACCTCGCGCTCGCCCTGGTCGAGGACGACCTCGGCCGCGACGCCGCCCTCGCCGTCGCCCGCCAGCTGGTCGTGTTCCTGCGCCGCCCCGGCAGCCAGTCGCAGTTCAGCGCGCAGCTCTCCGCCCAGCTCGCGGAGCGGCAACCGCTCCGCGAGGTGCAGCAGTGGATCGCCGAGCACCCGGCGGCCGACCTGTCGGTCGAGACGCTGGCCGGGCGGGCCAGCCTGTCGCCGCGCCAGTTCGCCCGCGCCTTCGCCGCCGAGACCGGCCTGCCACCCGGCCGGTACGTCGACCTGGCCCGGCTGGAGGCCGCGCGCCGCCACCTCGAGGACACCGCCGACGGGGTCGAGCAGGCCGCCCGCGCCTGCGGCTACGGCACCCCCGAGGCGATGCGCCGCGCCTTCGTCCGCGCCCTCGGCGTCAGCCCGGCCGAGTACCGCCGCCGATTCCGCCCGATCGCCAGTCCGATCACCAGTTCGAACACCCAGCAAACAGGAGCGTCATGCTGATCGCCATCCCCCTGTTCGACCGATTCACCGCCCTCGACGCGGTGGGCCCGTTCCAGGTGCTCGTCCAGCTGCCCGACGCCACGACCATCTTCGTGGCCGAACGACCGCGGCAGGTCACCGATCACACGGGCGCCCTCACCCTGCGCGCCGACGCCTCGCTCGCCGACGTCCCGCGCCCCGACATCATCGTCGTCCCCGGCGGCCCCGGCCAGGCCGATCACATGGGCGACAGCCCGCTCCGAGACTGGCTCCTCGCAGCCGACCAGACCAGCACCTGGACGACCTCGGTCTGCACCGGCTCCCTCAACCTGGCCGACGCCGGCCTGCTCACCGGCCGCCGGGCGACCACCAACTGGATGGCCATGGACGAGCTGGCCCGCCTGGGGGCCACGCCCGTCCGGGAGCGCTACGTCTTCGACGGCAAGTACGCCACCGCCGCGGGCGTCTCGGCCGGCATCGACATGGCCCTCGCCCTGACCGACCGGATCGGCGGCGCCGAGATGGCGCAGCGATTCCAGCTCGGCATCGAGTACGACCCGCACCCCCCGTACAACGCCGGCTCCCCGGCCACCGCCCCGGCCGAGATCGTGGCCGACCTCCTCGCCCGCAGCCGGTTCGCCGCCGCATAGCAGGCGGCCGCAGCCGCGGCCCGTCCGGCCAGGCAGCCTCACCCGGTGCAGATGATGACGATCGGCCGGCCGCCGGGCGAGGCTGCCTGGATGAGTGATTTCGCGATGAGCGAGGCCGAGTTCCGGGCGCTGTACCAGCAGCTCCGCCGTACCTCGGCCTGGGTGCCGGCCGACCGCCGGGGCGCACTCAACAACATCTCGATGTCGGACGTGGTGGCGGCGGCCGGCCACGTCTCGGTCGGCCGGACGGTGTCGCTGGCCGCGCCGATCCAGGGTCCGGCCGCCGATAACCCCGATCCGGCCGTGCACCAGATCAGCCACTCGAGCGCCTCCGGGCTCAGCTTCGCCGTCGACCGGCTGGCGCTGAACATCCACGGCAACGCCGACAGCCATATGGACGCGCTGAGCCACGTGCTCTTCGACGGAACGCTCTATAACGGCGTCGCCGACGACCCCGCCGCCGAGCCGGGTCCGACCGAGCTCTCGATCGACGTGGCCGGCCAGGGGATCGCAGGCCGCGGCCTGCTGCTCGACATCCCGAAGGCGCGCGGCGTCGAATGGCTGGAACCGGGCGACCACGTGACCGCCGATGACCTGCTCGCGGCCGAGTCGGCCCAGGCCGACCGCATCAGGCAGGGCGACCTGCTCTTCGTCCGGGTCGGGCACCGCGCCCGCCGCCGCTCGCTGGGGCCGTGGGACGCCGCCGAGGCCAGGGCCGGACTGCACCCGACCGCGCTCGAGCTGCTGGCGGAACGGCGGATCGCGGTCCTCGGCAGCGACGGCAACAATGACACCGCGCCCAGCGCGGTCGAGGGCGTCGACTTCCCGGTCCACGTGCTCGCGATCAACGCGATGGGCCTGCACCTGCTCGACTACCTCGACTTCGAGGACCTCGTCGCGATCTCCGACGACCTGCGCTGCTGCTCATTCCTGTGCGTGCTGGCGCCGCTGCGGCTGACCGCAGGGACGGGCTCGCCGGTCAATCCGATCGCGATTTTCTGAAAATCGGACCCGACAATCTGAAAATCGGGCCGCGACAATCACCCGCTAAGGGCGACATGCGATCCGGCGCTCAAGCGCAGGACTGCTGACGCAGGCTGCTCGGCCTTTCGCGCGACCATAGGGGGACGGTTGAGGCTCGACCTCGCACGCTGGCAGTTCGCGTTCACGTCGATCAACCATTTCCTCTTTATCCCGATTACGATCGGGCTCGCCTTTCTGACCGCGCTGCTGCAAACGGCGTGGCTGCGCACCGACCGCGAGGAGTACCTGCGGCTGACCCGATTCTTCGGCACCCTGCTGGTCATTAACGTCGCCATCGGCGTGGTGACCGGCATTGTCCAGGAGTTTGAGTTCGGCATGAACTGGGGCGCCTACTCGCGGCTGGTCGGCAACATCTTCGGCGCGCCGCTGGCAATGGAGGGGCTCGCCGCGTTCTTCCTCGAGTCGACCTTTCTCGGGCTGTGGCTATTCGGCTGGGACAAGCTGTCGCGGCGGGTGCACCTGCTGACGATCTGGCTGGTCTCGTTCGGCAGCGCGCTGTCG
>DATCGA010000431.1:0-4065 GCA_036509215.1 Trebonia sp. | reverse complement strand
CACCCGACGACGACCTCGCCGAGCTGCGGCGGCTATACGAAGACGAGCGGCTCCGTGTCCCGGCGACGGTCCGCAACGCTGTCCGCGGCTGCGAGGAGCCCCTTTAGCCGACGCTCGAGTCATGCCGGGCGCCCAGGCGCTTACCGCCGGGTCAGCTGTGGGTCTAGATCCGGGTGATCGTCGCGAGCCAGGCGGGGGCGCCGTCGGCATCATGGAAGCGCGTCTGCAGCCGGTCCGCCTCGATGGCGGCGACGTCCCACCCGCTGCCGGGGCCGAACGGCGTCGCCAGTTCGTCCCGGCTGACCGGGTGGGGGCCGGTATTGGGGCCGACGTCACTGAAGCAGAGCAGGTAGAGGGTCGCGCCGGGCTCGGTGACGGTGGTGAGGCTGGCCACGTACTCCGGCCGCTCGTCGCCGTCGAAGGAGTGGAACAGCGCGCAGTCGAGGACCGTGTCGAACGTTCCCTGCAGACGGTCCAGCCGCAGCCCGTCGGCCCAGCTGAACTCGGCCGCGATCCCGCGCGCGGCGGCCTTTTCCCTGGCCATCGCCAGCGCCGTCTCGGCCACGTCGACGCCGAGCACCGGGAGCCCGAGCGTCGCGATCAGCATGGTGTTCTCGCCCAGCCCGCAGCCGGCGTCGAGCACCGACCCGGTGAAAGCGCCTGCCGCCGCCAGGCGCGCGACCGCCGGCTGCGGGTGGCCGATATCCCAGGGGGCGGGGCCGTCGGTGTACGACGCGTCCCAGGGCCGTCCTGACATTCGCTCGTGACTGGTCGGCGGCCGGCCGACGTCCGGCTTCATGTCAGGCCCAGCTGTTGCAGGATGCCGAGCTCGTCGGTCGAGCCCCACCGATCCGACGCCTTGCCGTCGCGGAACCCGAGGACCTGCACGTTCCGCACCGTGAAGCGCTTGCCGGTCGGCGCGTGACCCAGGAACTCGCCGGTGTGGGTGCCCGAGAGGCTCATGATCGTGATGAGCCGGGTCGGGGTGGCGATGGTATCGATCACCTCGCGCTCGATGTCGGTGAACGACGTGCCGAACTGCTCCCAGAACCAGGCCGGCCCGCTCGGGCCTGCGGGCTGCCCGGCGGCCGGGTCATGGTCGGTGAAGTTGGCGTCGTGCCTGTCCTCGACCGGTAGGGATGAGTCGCGCATGCGGGTGAACGCGTCAAGGGCTGCCTGGCCGCCTTCGGCTATCTCGGTCGCCATTGGTGTCCTCCTGTCCGGGTGCCACGCATAGTTACTTCTTGTCTACACCTCTGTATCCGCGCGTCCAGCACCGGCTCGCCCCCGGTTGCCGGTCGGCCGGTCCGTCTGATTTAATAAATGAAGAGGCATTTATTAATTGAGGGAGCACGATGACGGCGGGACGACCACGGGGGATCGACGACGCGGCGATCCTGCGCGCGACGGTCACCGTGATCGGCCGGGTGGGGCCGGTGGGCCTGACCCTGGCCGCCGTTGCTAGCGAGGTCGGCTTGGTGCCGGGCACGCTGGTACAGCGGTTCGGGTCCAAACGCGGCCTGCTGCTGGCGCTCGCGGACTGGGCCGCCAAGGACGCCGATGCGCTGCTCGCGCGGGTGCGGGCCGAGCACGAAACGGCCCTCGCCGCGCTGGCGGCGCTGATCGTCGCGCCGACGCGCTCGATGGCCACGCCGGAGGCGTTCGCCAACCACCTGGCGTTCCTGTGCATCGATCTCACCGACCCGGACTTCCGGCGGCCGGCGCTGGCGATCCACCAGGCCCAGGGCCGGGCCGTCGAGGCGCTGCTCACCGAGGCCCTGCTGGCGGGCGACCTCCGCCCGGGCACCGACGTGGCCGACCTCGGCCGGTCCGTGCAGGCGATCGCCTCCGGCGTCGGCCTGGTCTGGGCCCTTGAGCGTCAGGGCAGCCTGGAGCAGCGACTGCGGCAAGCGCTCGACAGCGTGCTGTCGCCTCATCTGCGCCCCTTGAGTGGCGACACCTTTAATAGCGACAACGAGGAGGGCACATGACGAACGGCGCGCGGCCGCTGGCCGGGAAGGTAGCGCTGGTGGCCGGCGGCACCCGAGGCGGCGGCCGGGGCATCGCGATCGAGCTCGGGGCCGCGGGCGCGACCGTGTACGTCACCGGCCGCAGCAGTGCGGCCGGGCGCTCCGACCTGGACCGCCCGGAAACCATCGAGCAGACCGCCGACGCCGTCACCGCCGCCGGCGGGCGCGGCATTCCCGTCCGCACCGATCACAGTCGTCCGGACGAGGTCCGGGTCTTGATCGAGCGGGTCGCGGCCGAGCAGGACGGGCGGCTCGACGTCCTGGTCAACTGCGTGTGGGGCGGGGATCCGCTGACCGACTGGGAGCATCCGCTCTGGGAGCAGGACGTGGACGCCGGCCTGCGGCTGGTCAGGCAGGCGGTCGAGACCCACGTGATCACCAGCCGGTTCGCGCTCCCGCTGCTGATCGCGCGTAAGACCGGTCTGGTGGTGGAGGTCACCGATGGCAACACCGCCCGCTACCGCGGCGCGTTCTTCTACGACCTCGCCAAGTCGTCCGTGATCCGCCTCGCCGTCGCCCAGGCGGCGGAGCTGAAGCCGTACGGAGTCGCGGCGGTGGCGATCACCCCCGGCTTCCTGCGCTCGGAGGCGATGCTGGAGAACTTCGGGGTGACCGAGGCCAACTGGCGCGACGGCGCCGCCACCGACCCGGACTTCGCCTACTCGGAGACCCCGGCCTACCTGGGGCGGGCGGTGGCCGCGCTGGCCGCCGACCCCGACGTGATGGCCAAGACCGGCCGGGCCCTGGCGACCTGGGGCCTGTACCGGGAGTACGGGTTCACCGACGCCGACGGCACCCAGCCGGACTGGGCCGCGCACTGGGCCGACGCCCTGGTGGAGACGCACGGGCCGCTCGGGGATCCGCTCTGACGGGCCGGGAGATATCGGGACAGTGAGTTTCAAGGTCATGGAATGGGACGGGTGTGATGAGGCGTAACGCCGCGCGGCACTCCCGTCCGCGTTGTGGGCCGGTGTCGCGGGGACTTGTCGGCGGTGGTTCGTAAGCTGGCAGGCGTGGATCCGGTGCGGGCGTTGCGGCAGATCGCGTTCCAGCTTGAGCGGTCCGGGGCGCCGACGTACCGGGTCCGGGCGTTCCGGCGCGCCGCTGAGGTCGTCGCCGGGCTGAGCCCGGGTGAGCTCGCCGGCCGAGTGCAGGCCGGGACGCTGCAGCAGCTGACCGGGATCGGTGAGGTAACCGCCCTGGTCATCGTGCAGGCGGCGGCCGGCCAGGAGCCGGAGTACCTGACCCGTCTGCTCGACGGCGGGCCGCCGGCGCCGCCGTCCGTGCTGCGCGCCGCGATGCGGGGCGACTGTCATGCGCACTCGGACTGGTCCGACGGCGGAAGCCCGCCGCTGGAGATGGCGCTGGCCGCGCGGGACCTGGGGCACGAGTGGATGGCGCTGACCGACCATTCACCCCGGCTCACCGTGGCCGGAGGGCTGTCCGCTGACCGGCTCCGTGCCCAGCTGGAGCTGATCGGCGAGCTGAACGCAACCCTGGCGCCGTTCCGGGTCCTGTCCGGGATCGAGGTCGACATCCTCGACGACGGCTCGCTCGACCAGACCGAGGAACTGCTCGGGCAGCTCGACGTCGTGGTCGCCAGCGTGCACTCCAAGCTGCGGATGCCATGCGGGCCGATGACGCAGCGCATGATCGCCGCGATCGGCAACCCGCATACCGACGTGCTCGGTCACTGCACCGGCCAGCTGCTCACCGGCCGCGGCCGCCCGCAGTCCGAGTTCGACGCTGAGGCAGTGTTCACCGCCTGCCGCGACAGCGGCGTCGCAGTGGAGATCAACTGCCGGCCCGAGCGCCAGGACCCGCCTGACGAACTGCTGCGGCTGGCGGTCGAGATCGGCTGCGTCTTCGCGATCGACACTGACGCACACGCGCCCGGCCAACTTGACTGGCTGGACGGCGGCTGCAGCCGCGCGGAGGTGTTTGGCATCGGGCCGGACCGGGTGATCAACACCCGCGTCGCCTCCGTCATGACCGGACGCGCCCGCTAGCGGCGGGATGTAAGACCTCTGCGCCG
>DATCGA010000430.1:0-17885 GCA_036509215.1 Trebonia sp. | reverse complement strand
GGCGTCCGGCGGCTACGACTTCGTGGCCGAGGCGCTCTTCAACGAACTCGACGTGGACGGGTTCTTCCTCGAGTACGACGACGAGCGGTCCGGCGGGTTCGAGCCGCTCCGGTTCGTGCCCAAGGGCAAGCAGGTGGTGCTCGGCCTGGTGACGACCAAACGCCCGGAACTGGAGTCCAAGGACGCGCTGAAACGCCGGATCGAGGAGGCGTCGAAGTACGTGCCGCTCGACCAGCTCTGCCTGTCGGGCCAGTGCGGCTTCGCGTCCACCGCCGAAGGCAACGCGCTCACCGCCGACGACCAGAGGGCCAAGCTCGAGCTGATCGTCTCGGTCGCGCGCGAGGTCTGGGGCTAGCGCCGGCCCGCCTGCCACTGCGCCGGTCCGCGGCAGCGATGGGGCGAGCGATGGGGCGATAGCGCCATCGCTCGCTCACGCATGCCCGAACCGCAGGTAACCGCGCTTTGTGAGAACGCACAAGGCCCGGCCGGCGGTGGAGGGGGGCGGATACAACACGCCCAGCAATCCGGCATACAGCAGATATTGCTCCTTGCGGGCGCATCGGACGGGTGAGAGTATCCAAGACAAATCTGTGGACGAGCGACTCAGAAATTGTCACACACCAGCGTACGATTAATCACGAGTAGGTGAATGCCGTGAAATTTCGGCTTTTGTCAAAGCGGACCGCCTGCCTCGCTGGGGCGGCCGCACTAGTGCTGACTGCGGCTGCCGCGTGCAGCAGCAGCGGGAGCTCGTCGCCCCCGGGGTCGACCGCCAGCTCCACCGCAAGCCCTGGCCAGAGCAGCATCACGTCGACCGGCGCCGCGGTGGCGGGCGGGTCGATCACCGTTCTCGAGGGCAAGGGCTTCGCCGGAGACTGGCCGCTCGGCCTCGACCCCGCGACCAACACCACCGGCTCGGCCGACCAGGACTACTACAACGCGGTCCTCGGCGACCTCTTCGAGCTCGGCGCGAACGGCAAGCAGATCGACGACCTCGCCACCGGGTACTCGTACTCCAACAACAACAAGACGGTCACCATCAACCTCCGCCCGGGCGTCGAGTTCTCCGACGGAACGCCGCTGACCGCCTCGGTCGTCGCCTGGAACTGGACCCGCGACCTGGAGTCGAGCTGCACCTGCGCCCCCCAGTGGCAGGTCGCCCGGGTCAACCCGAAGGTCACCACCTCGGCCCCGGCCAAGGGCGTCATCAAGGTCCTCGGGCCCGAGACCATCCAGGTGAACCTGCTCCTCCCGGACGGCGCGTTCATCAACCAGATGTACGACACGATCCCGAACTGGATCATCTCCGAGACGGCCTTCACCACGATGGGCGAGAAGGCGTTCGCCCAGATGCCGGTCGGGGCGGGCCCGTACATCATGGTCAGCGACTCCTACAGCAACCAGATCGTGGTGAAGAAGAACCCGAACTACTGGGACAAGCCACTGCCCTACCTGGACGGCATCACGTTCAAGTCGGTCAGCGGCGACGAGGCCGCCTACGAGGCGATGCTCGCGGGCGAGGGCCAGGTCTACATCGACATGTCGACCCCGGCGCTGCTGAAGGAGTCCGCGCAGAAGTTCAACGTGCTCAATCAGCTCGGCACCTCCCCCTACGACCTGCAGCTCAACAGCGCGGTCCCGCCGTTCAACAACCCGAAGGCGCGCGAGGCGATCTACGCGATGACCAACTTCGCGCCGATCCTGCAGCACATCTTCGACAACGAGTACCCGGTCGCGGAGGGCTTCACCGGTCCTGGCGGCATCTGCTACGAGCAGTACGTCCCCGGTTACCAGGGATACGACGCGACGCTCGCCAAGCAGCTTGTCGCGGAGAGCGGCCTGGCCAAGACCACCATCCAATTCGGCACGATCTCCTCCTCCCCGGTCGCGGCCGAGACCGTCCAGGCGCTCAGCCAGGAGTGGGCGGCGTTCGGGGTCAAGACCTCGCAACACATCTACCCGCTCAACGGGCTCATCCAGGCCTTCCTCGCCAACGGCGGCAAGAGCTGGCAGGCGATGATCCAGACGGCGGGCGCGTACGACCCGTCAAGCGGCGTCGGCGTGGGCTTCCGATTCAACTCGATGTCTCCCTTCAGCGGCACGCACGACACCAAGCTCGACACGATGCTCAACAACGCGGTCGCCAGCAGCAACCTCAGTACCCGCTGCGCGGACTACAACCAGGCGGCCAAGTACATCGCCGACAACCACTACGGGCCGTTCTACTTCTCCTTCGCCCCGGCCAACGTCGCGGTCAAGGGAATCGCCGGCCCAGGCCTCACCTCGCCGCTGCCCGCAGTGGCGGTGGCGCCGGCCGTGCTCTGGGAGGACGTCTACGACAACTCCTCCAGCTGACCGTTAGCCGGTAACCAACCGTCCGGTAATCAACAGTTAGGACACAGGCACAAACAATGGCGCTGGCACAGCAAGTCCAGCTCCAGCGGGACCCCGGCGCACGATCTGACATCGTGCGCCGGGTCACCGGCTCACCAGCTCTCCAGCTGGTGGGCCGACGGCTGCTCACGGCCATCCCCGTTCTGCTGGGCGTCACCTTCCTGACATTCGTCGTGATGAACCTCATCCCCGGGAACCCGGCCCGGCTGATCCTCGGCATCAACGCCACGCCCGGGCAGATCCAGCAGACCGATATCAAACTCGGGCTCAACCACCCGTTCTGGGACCGGTACTGGCTCTGGATCGACGGGCTGCTGCACGGGAACCTCGGCATCGCCTACAGCAACCAGCAGAGCGTCAACACCGACCTCGCCCAGCACCTGCCGGTCACCTGCTGGCTGCTGCTCTACACGCTGGTGGTGTCGCTCGGGCTCGGCGTCCTCGTCGCGGTGCTGGCGGCCCGCAAGCCCAACGGCATCGCCGACCGGCTCAGCCTCGCGGTCTCCATGCTCGGGCTCTCGATCGCCCCCTACGTGCTCGCGCTGGTGCTCATCTACGTCTTCGCGGTCAAGGTGCAGTGGTTCCCGGCCATCTCCAACTCCCTCGGCAGCAGCCCGCTGCAGGCGATCAGGGCCCTCACCCTGCCCGCCGCGTCGATCGGCTTCCCGCTCTTCGCGGTCTACAGCCGGCTGCTGCGGGCCGACATCGTCGAGCAGATGCAGCGCGAGGACTACATCGTCACCGCCAAGGCCAAGGGCGTGTCGCCGTGGCGGGTGCTGATCGTGCACGCGACCAGGAACTCCATGTTCACGCTGATCACGCTGGTCGCGCTCAACCTCGGCACGCTGATCGGCGCGGTCGCCATCATCGAGCCGATCTTCTCGCTGCCCGGCATCGGGGCGGAGCTGATCGGCGCCATCCAGATCAACGACCTGCCGCTGGTCGAGGGCATCGTCGTGGTCTTCGCGCTGGTGACGGTGGCGGGCAACCTGCTCGCGGACCTGATGTACGCGGTACTCGACCCAAGGATCCGGTATGGCCGCTCAGCTTCCTGACATGACCACGACGCTGGCGCCCGGTGCCGCCCCGCCGCTGCCGTCCCTGGTCAGCGCCCGGCATCTGCGCACCCAGCGGGTAGCGCGGGCGGTGCGGCTGTGGGTGCCGGCCGCGATCCTCGTCGCCCTGTTCTTCATCTGCTTCATCTGGCCGTACGTCTACACGATCCCGTCCGGCACGGTCGGCGACATCCTGGCCGCCCAGGAGCCGCCGTTCTCGCCCGGGCACTGGCTCGGCACCGACCCGGTCGGGGTGGACGTCTTCGCCATGCTCGTCTACGGCGGGCAGGTCGCGTTCGAGGTCGGCTTCGCCGTCACCGCGATCGGCATGGTGATCGGCGGCCTGATCGGGCTCGCGGCCGGGTACTTCGGCGGCTGGACCGACACGGTCCTCTCCCGGATCATCGACGTGCTGATCGCGTTCCCCGCCCTGGTGCTCGCGCTGGCGGTGGCCGAGGTGCTGCAGCCGAGCGAGCTGCACCTGATCTGGGCGCTGTCGGTGTTCAGCGTGCCCGCGTTCGCCCGCGTCACCCGCGGCTCCACCCTGGTGGTCAGACAGCTGCCGTTCATCCAGGCGTCCCGGCTGTCGGGCACCAGGAGCTGGCGGATCATCCTGCGGCACGTGCTGCCGAACGTCATCCCCGGCATCATCTCGTTCAGCCTGATCGGCGTCGGCATCGTCGTCATTCTCGAGGGCGCGCTCGACTTCCTCGGCCTCGGCATCCAGCAGCCGAAGCCGAGCTGGGGCGGCATGATCGCGCGCGGGCAGACCGTGCTCACCGCGACGCCGGAGTACGTGCTGATCCCGTCCATTGTCCTGCTGATCTTCGTGATGGCGCTGAACCTGCTCGGTGACGCGCTCCGTGAGCGCTGGGGAGTCCGATGAGCGACGCACTGCTAGAGGTCGAGGATCTCCGGGTCGCCTTCGCGGTCGGCGGGCGGGAGGTCCGCGCGGTCGACGGGGTCAGCTACCGGATCGAGCCGGGCAGGACGCTCGCGATCATCGGCGAGTCCGGGTCGGGCAAGACCGTCGGCTGCCGGGCGATCATGGGGCTGCTGCCAACCGGGACGATCATCAGCGGCTCGGCCCGGCTGCGCGGCAGCGAGCTGATCGGGCTGTCCGACGCGCAGCTGCGCAAGCACCGCGGCAGCGACCTGGCGATGGTCTTCCAGGACCCGGCCCGGTCGCTCAACCCCACCATGCGTATCGGCTCGCAGATCACCGAGGCGATCAGGACGCACAGGAAGATGTCGAAGTCGCAGGCGCGCGACGAGGCGGTCGAGCTGCTCCGCCTGGTTCGCATCCCGGCTCCCGACCGCCGCTTCCACGAGTACCCGCACCAGCTGTCGGGCGGCATGCGCCAGCGGGTGATGATCGCGATCGCGCTCGCCTGCCGGCCGAAGCTGCTGATCGCCGACGAGGCCACCACCGCGCTCGACGTCACCACCCAGGCGCAGATCATGGAGCTGATGCTCGAGCTCCAGGCCGAGCTGGGCATGTCGCTGGTCTTCATCAGCCACGACCTCGGCCTGGCGGCGTCCTACGCCGACGAGGTGGTGGTGATGTACGCGGGCAAGATCGTCGAGCAGGCCCCGGCCAAGAAGCTGTTCGGGACCGGCGGCACGGTGCGGATGCGGTACACCCGGGCGCTGCTCGACGCGATCCCGCACATCGAGCGGGCCGCGCACACCGAGCTGCCGGTGGTCACCGGCCGCCCGCCGGACCCGACCGATATGCCCCCCGGCTGCTCGTTCGCGCCCCGCTGCGCCCACGCGGCCGACGACTGCCTGGCCAAGGCGCCCGCCCTCGCCGAGCACAGCCCCGGACACTCCTGGGCGTGCTGGCACCCCTGTGAGAACGGAGTCGCTCAATGAGCACCGAGACGGTAGCCGAGGAGAAGCGGCCGCTGCTGTCGGTCCGGGACCTGGTCCAGGAGTTCGTCGTCCGCGAGGGCGGCGGCACCCGCGCGGGCGTCGTCCAGGCGGTCTCCAGCGTCTCGTTCGACATCATGCCGGGCGAGACGCTCGGCATCGTCGGCGAGACCGGGTCGGGCAAGTCCACCCTGGCCCGGGCGATCCTCCAGTCGCCGCGCCCGAAGTCGGGCACCGTCAGCTTCCGCGGCAGCGAGCTGACCCGGCTGCGCGGCCGCCAGCTGCTGGCCGCGCGCCAGCACATGCAGTTCGTGTTCCAGGACCCGTTCGGATCCCTCGACCCGAAGTGGAAGGTCCGGTCGATCATCGAGGAGCCGCTGATCGCCTACTCGGCGGGCGACCGGCAGGCGCGCAGGAAGCGAGTCGACGAGCTGCTCGACCTGGTCGGCCTCGACCCCGCCCGGTACGCCAACCGGCACCCGCGGGAGCTGTCCGGCGGGCAGGCGCAGCGGATCGCGATCGCCCGTGCCGTCGCCCTCAACCCCGACCTGCTGATCTGCGACGAGGCGGTCTCCTCGCTCGACGTGCTGATCCAGGCGCAGGTGCTCAACCTGTTCGAGAAGCTCCGCCGCGAGCTCGGCCTCTCCTACCTATTCATCGCGCACGACCTCGCCCTGGTCAAGCAGGTCAGCGACCGGGTCGGGGTGATGTACCTGGGCAAGTTCTGCGAGGTCGGCCCGGGCGAGTCGGTGTACAAGCAGCCGCTGCACCCGTACACCAGGGCGCTGCTCGACTCGATCCCGTCGACCGAGCCGGGCGCGGGCCGGGCGACCACGACGCTGCGGGGCGAGCCGCCGTCGCCGGTCAACCCGCCGTCCGGGTGCCGGTTCCGCACCCGCTGCCCGCGCGCGGCCGACCGCTGCGCGCAGGAGGTGCCCGAGCCCCGCGAGCTGTTCCCCGGCCACCTCGTCGCCTGCCACTTCCCGCTGACCGAGGCGGCCGAGCCGGCCAAGGTCTCCGCCCCCGTGCAGACCACCGCAAATTCCTAACCATCATCTCGAACGGACCCTGGATGACTCTCCGACCGCTACGACTCCGGATCCTCCTCGAACCGCACCACGGGGCCAGCTACGCCCAGATCCTCGCCCTCGCGCAGGCGGCGGAGGCAGGTGGGTTCGACGCGTTCTTCCGCTCCGACCACTATCTCGGGATCGACGCCGACGACACCACCTACCAGCCGACCGACTCCTGGACCACGCTGGCCGGCCTGGCCGTCCAGACCGACCGGGTCCGCCTCGGCACGCTCGTCAACGCGTCCACCTTCCGGCTTCCCGGCCAGCTCGCGGTCGAGGTCGCGACCGTCGCCCAGATGAGCGGCGGCCGGGCCGAGCTCGGCATCGGCGCCGCCTGGTACGAAAGGGAGCACGAGTACTTCGGCATCCCGTTCCCCGGCCTCGGCGAGCGGTTCGACCGGCTCGAAGAGCAGCTGGCGATCCTCACCGGTCTCTGGAACACCAAGCCGGGGGAGCGGTTCAGCTTCGACGGCAAGCATTACCAGCTGACCGACTGCGCCTCCATCCCCCGGCCGGTCGAGCGTCCCAAGATCATCGTCGGCGGGGCCGGCGCCAAGCGCACCCCCACCCTGGCGGCGAAGTACGCGGACGAGTTCAACGGCGCCCTCGGCCTCGACCTCCGCGAGCGGTACGCCAACTTCAGGCGCATCTGCGAGGACGTCGTCGGCCGCGACCCGGCCGAGGTCCGCCTGTCGGCCACCGTCCCAACCTGCATCGGCCGCGACGCCGACGACCTGGAGCGCCGCAAGGAATCGCTCGGCGAGCCCGGCGCCCGCCTGCTCGCGGCCGGCGTCACCGGCTACGCCGGCGACCTGATCCGCGTCATCGAGGACCTCCGCACCCAGGGCGCCGACACTATCTACCTGCACGTCTACGGTCCTGCCGACGTCGCCCACATCGAGCTGCTCGGCGAGCAGGTAGTCAGCCGGTTCTAGTCCCGGCGCGCTTCGCGCGCTGGGCGGCGGGGCCGGGAAGCGGGATCGAGGCCAGCAGCGTCCTCGTGTACTCGTGCCGAGGCTGGGAGAGCACCTGGTCCGTCGGGCCCGATTCCACCACGCGGCCCCCGGACATCACCGTTACCTGCTGTGAGACCTGCCGGACCACCGCGAGGTCATGGCTGATGAACAGGCAGCCGAAGCCGAATTCCGCTTGCAGTTGCGCGAACAGCGTGAGGATCGTGGCCTGGACCAGCACGTCGAGGGAGCTCGTGGGCTCGTCGGCGATGACCAGTTTCGGCTGCAGGACCAGCGCGCGGGCGATCGCCACCCGCTGGCGCTGCCCGCCGGACAGCTCGTGCGGGAAGCGGCTGACGGCGTCCGCCGGAAGATCGACCCGGCCGAGCAGTTCGGCGACGCGCTTCTCGCGCTCTGCGCGCCCTAGCCCGGCGTGCACCCGCAGCGGCTCGGCGACGATGTCGCCGACGCGGGCACGCGGGTTCAGCGAGTCGCCGGGATTCTGGAAGACGAAGCCGATCTCCCCCTGCGCGGTGCGCAGTTTACGTCCGCGCAGGGAGGCGAGATCGCGGCCGGCCACGGTGATGCTGCCGGACGCGGCCGGGATGAGCCTCGCGATCGCCTTGCCGATCGTCGTCTTGCCCGAGCCGGACTCGCCGACCAGGCCCACCGTTTCGCCGACGGGAACGCTCAGGTTCACCTCTTCGGCGGCGACGACGCGGTGGCGACCCGACCCGTAGGCGATCGTGACGCCCCGCAGTTCGGCCACAGCCGACGCCGACGCCGACGCCGACGGGGCAACGGTGGCCGACGCGGCAACCGCGACCGAACCCGACCGCGAAGCCTCGGTGCCTGCCCTCGGCACCGCGTTGAGCAGTTCCCTCGTGTAGCCGGATCGCGGCGCGGAGAAGACCTGCTCGGCGATGCCGGTCTCTACGATCTGCCCGTGCCTCATCACCGCGACGTCGTCCGCGAGGTCCGCCGCCACCCCCATGTCGTGGGTGATCAGCAGGATCGCCGTGCCCATGTCCCGGCGCAGTTCGTGCAGCAAGTCGAGGATGCCGGCCTGCACGGTCACGTCCAGCGCGGTCGTGGGCTCGTCGGCGATGAGCAGGTCCGGCTCGCCGGAGATGGCCATCGCGATCATTGCCCGCTGCAACTGCCCGCCGGACAGCTCATGCGGAAATGACCGTGAGATCCGCCGGGCATCGCGCAGCCCGGCCTTCGACAGCAAGGTCAGCACCCGCTCGCCGGCCTCCCGGCCGTCGATCTTGGTGGCGTGCGCCCGGAGCGCCTCGGCGATCTGCGTCCCGACCCGCATGACCGGGTTGAACGTGGTGAACGGGTCCTGGAAGACGGCGCCGATGCGCCGGCCGCGAACCGACCGGAGCGTGCCGGAGGCGGCCCCCACCAGCTCGATACCACCGAGCACCGCGCTGCCGCGGACGATCGCGGTCGGCGGCAGCAGGCCGAGCAGCGACATCGCCGTCACCGACTTGCCGGACCCGGACTCGCCGACCAGCGCGAGCACCCGGCCCGGCGACACCGTGAACGAGATCCCCTTCACGGCGGTGCGCCGCCCGGCACCGGTGCAGAAGCCGATGCCGAGCTCGCGCACCGCCAGCAGCGGCGCCCCGGCCGGCGAAGCGGCAGAAACCGAAGAATCCACCTACTGCCCCAGCGTCACGGCCGTGTAGACCGGGTAGGCGGGGAACTCGCCAATGTAGAAGTTCTGCACGCCGGAGCCGCGCAGGAACGAGTTCTTGCTGTAGACGAGCGGGACGACCGCGGCGTCCCGGCGTCTTGAACGTGCCGAACAGGGCCAGGCCGGCGAACAGGTAGACGCCGGCGAAGAACTGCATGAAGCCCGGCATCCAGATGCCCCACATGCCGGTGGCGAAGTCCACCCGTTCGTCGCGTTCTGGATAGTGGAAGAGCTCCTGCGGGCCCCAGATAAAATAGCCCGTCCCGAGGCCGAAGAAGCCCACCGCCAGCGGCGGAAAGGGAGACTGGGTCAGGCTGACCACTGCCTGACCGAGAGCAACTGACATGATCTGCCTCCTCCTCACACCCGGCCGGGTTGCTGGGCGACAACCGTCAGGGTGCCAAGCGGATGGGTGCGCCGGCGTCACCCGGAGGAGGCGAAAGCGGCTGGTTTGACCGCACAATTGCCCCGTATGCCGAGTTTTCTGACCTGCGGGTATCGAGCGGCTGTGGCGGTGCGTGAGAACCTCCGCCGTTTGTGCAGCCGCACAAGGCCCCTCCGGCCAAGCTTGTGCGGCGGGCGGATGTAGCCGCGCACCGGCTGGGGCAGCATGAGGGCGTGAGAGAAGCCCGGAAGCGCCCAAAGCCAAACGCGGGCGTGATGAAAATGCGGGCGACTGCCGGAGAATTCGTCGGCCGCCCCGCGGCAAATGCGCTCGGAATGCTATTTCCGTGCGTCATTCTTATCGGGGGCTGACGGTGGAGATCGACATGAGGGCGGCCGAGCGGCTGCGCCGCTCGGCCGGGGCGCAGGCGGCGGTGCGGCCGATCGTCGAGGCCCTGTGCGCATCGGACGCAGACCTGGCCACCGTCCGCGTGGTCGGCGACTGGATCCAGTACAAGGCCAACTTCCGCGAGATCGCGATGGTCCGCCCGGTGCTCATGGCTGACGACACGGCCATCGGTGCGACCGCGGCCGGCGCGGGCGCGGGGGCCGTCGGCGCCGCCGCCGCCGAGGCCTACGAGCTCGCGGTCGACCTGCGCCGTTGCGCGCAGCCGGAGACCGACGTGGCGGCCGAGGTGACCGCCGCGATCCGAGACACCAACCCCGACCGGGTCTGGCTGGAGCCCTGGGGGCCCTCGTCCGCGAGCTGCGTGTGGCGGTTCAACGCGCTGTTCTGGCAGGCGCTGGTCGACTGGGAGAAGGCGTCCGGCCGGGAGTACGAGCAGACCCTGCCGGGCGGCGAGTCGGACGCGCGGAACGCGGGCGCGGCCGGCGAGACCATCCTCGACCTGTTCAAGATCTGGGACGAGCTGGCCAGCAGGCGCGCCCTGCCCGAGCAGCTCTACGTGCTCGAGCTCGGCGTCGGCAACGGCGGGCAGGCGCGCACCTGGCTCGATCAGTTCGTCGAGCTCGACCGCAGGCACGGCCGCGACTACTACCGGCGGCTGCACTACCTGATGGGGGACTACTCGGCCCACGTCCTCGACCGGGCCAGGGCCGAGGTCGCGCACCACGGCGAGCATGTGTCCGGCCTCGTCCTCGATGCGACCCGGCTGTCGGGGACGGTCGGCTTTCTGGCGGGCAAGGCGTTCCTGGTCTACATCTCCAACGTCTACGACAACCTGCCGAGCGACGAGGTGGCGGCCATCCGCGGCCGGGTCTACCTGGTACAGGCCAGGTCGTTCCTGCCCGGGGCGGCGGCCGACGAGATCGCGGTCCGGTTCGGGCTCCGGCGGTCCGAGCTCGCCCAGCTCGCCCAGCGGCTGCTGCGGATCGGCCCTGAGCTGCTGGCGGAGTCGGTGCCGGAGAAGTTCGCTGACACCGGCCAGGCGGTGCTGTTCTGGCAGGCGCTCTGGGCGGCGCTGCGCCAGGCCGAGCGCTACGTGCCGCTGGAGGGGCTCGACACCTACCGGATCGCGCCCGGGCTGACCGGGGAGATCCTCCGCTCGGTGCTCAGCGCCGAGGGCGACATCCGGATGCACGTGTCCAACGGCGCCCTCGCGTCGTTCGCGGACACGCTGCCGCTGCTGCACCCGTTCGGCCGGGTCGTCTGCCACGACCTGTTCACGACCGGGGCGGGGGAGTACCGGTCCGGGTTCTACGGTCCGGGCAAGTACGACGGCTCGGTCGTCAACTGGGTGAACGGCCCGCTGCTCCAGCTGCTGGCCAGCCGCCGAGGCTACGACGTGCGGTTCTCCGCGTTCAAACAGCGCCCGGGCTCGCACGTCAAGACGCTGACCGTCCAGGTCAGAGATTAAAGGCACCGTCACCATGGCTTATGCGCCGTCGGCTCGCCATCTGCTCCCCACGACCGTGGTGGGGTCGTACAGCGTCCCTGAGTGGCTCGAGCGCCTCAAGACCGAGTACTACCAGCGCCGGATCAGCGCGGCCCACCTGGCCGAGATCCACGAGGTCGCGATCAAGGCCGCGATCAAGGATCAGGAGCAGGCCGGCATCGACATCGTCTCCGACGGAGAGCTGCGGCGCGATAACGACATCGACTACTTTCTCGCGCGCATCCCCGGCGTGCTCATCGAGCGGCGCGCGAAGACGGACTACTACGACTACCTCGAGGCGGAGGTCGCCGCCGAGTTGCCTGCCGACGACAAGGAGTCACTCGGCCTCGCCGCCGACTACGCGTTCACCTCCCGGCTGACCGACCGGCCGGTGAAGTTCTCGTTCACCGGCCCGTTCTCCCTGTCGCGCCGGATCTCCGGCGCCTCCGCCTACTCCGAGCCGGCCGACCTGGTGCGCGCGCTCGCGCGGCGGCTCAATCTCGAGGCCAGGTCGCTGGCGGCCGCCGGGGCCGGGTTCCTGCAGATCGACGAGCCGTTCCTGGCCGGCTACCCGGAGCAGGCCGAGCTCGCGGTGGAGGCGGTGAACATCGTCACCGACGGGGTTCCGGTAACCTGGGCGCTGCACGTCTGCTACGGCAACCGGCACGCCCGGCCCTCCTGGGAGGGCCACTACGATTTCCTGTTCCCGGCCGTGCTGGCGGCCCGAGTTGACCAGCTGGTGCTCGAATTCGCCCGCAAGGGCCTCGAGGACCTGCACCTGATCAAGGAGTACGGCTGGCCGTTCCAGCTCGGCCTTGGCGTGATAGACGTGAAGACCCCGACCGTGGAGACCCCGGAGCTTGTGGCGGAACGGATTAGGCGGGCGATCGAGTACGTCGACCCCGCTCGGCTCATGGTCAATCCGGACTGTGGGCTGCGTCATCTTGCACCGGAGGTAGCCCGGAGCAAACTTCGCGCTATGGTATCTGGCGCGGTAATTGTCCGGACCGAGCTCGGCCTGCCCGGGTTCGGTGAAGAGCAACTGACCCCTCCCGCCCCGGGAGACAGTGCCTCCCAGCCAACAGGAGATAGCAATGGATAGCGGATTCCTCTTCACTTCCGAGTCGGTGACGGAGGGCCACCCGGACAAGATCGCCGACCAGATCTCGGACGCCGTCGTGGACGCCGCCCTTGCCGGCGACCCGTATTCCCGGGTGGCGTGCGAGACCCTGCTGACGACCGGCCTGATCGTGGTGGCGGGCGAGATCACCACCGCGTCGACGATCGACTACGCGGCGATCGCGCGCAAGGTCGTCTGCGACATCGGTTACGACAACGGCGAATACTTCTTCGACGGCAACGCGGTCGGCGTGATCGTCGCCATGGACCGGCAGTCGCCGGACATCGCCCAGGGCGTGGACACCGCGCACGAGGGACGGATCGGCGGCTCCGAGGACCCGCTGGACCGGATCGGCGCCGGCGACCAGGGCATGATGTTCGGCTACGCGTCCAACGAGACCCCCGAGCTCATGCCGATGCCGATCATGCTCGCGCACAAGATGTCGAAGAAGCTGTCGGAGGTCCGCCACTCCGGGCTGATGCCGTACCTCCGTCCGGACGGCAAGACCCAGGTGACGGTCCGCTACGACGACGCGGGCAAGCCGGTCGAGATCGAGAAGGTGCTGATCTCCACCCAGCACCAGGACGGGGTGGAGTCCAAGCTGCCCGAGGCGCTGTGGGACGAGGTCGTGACGCAGACGCTCCCGGCCGACCTGTACGACCCGGCCCGGCTCAAGGACGAGTTCTACGTCAACCCCACCGGCCGGTTCGTGATCGGCGGCCCGGTCGGCGACACCGGCCTGACCGGGCGGAAGATCATCGTCGACACCTACGGCGGGTTCGCCAGGCACGGCGGCGGGGCGTTCTCGGGCAAGGACCCGTCCAAGGTGGACCGGTCGGCCGCCTACGCCGCCCGCTATGTGGCCAAGAACATCGTTGCGGCCGGCCTCGCCGACCGGGCCGAGGTCCAGGTCGCCTACGCGATCGGCATCGCCCGCCCGCTCTCGCTGCTGATCGAGACCTTCGGCACCGAGAAGATCTCCAGCAAGGCCATCGCCGAGCTGGTGCAGGAGAACTTCGACCTGCGCCCGGGCGCGATCCTGCGCGACCTGGAGCTGCGCCGCCCGGTGTACCAGCCGACCGCCGCCTACGGCCACTTCGGCCGCAGCGGGGACTCCTTCACCTGGGAGCGCACCGACAAGGCCGACCAGCTTCGCACCCAGGCTGGCCTGGCCTAGGCCTTAACACCCCACCCACAGAATCGGGGCGCCCCCCCGTAAGCAATACAACCCGGTCGTGCAATTGCACGGCCGGGTTGTTCTGTTTTGCGCACGTTCGTTCCCTAAAGATTGTTGACAATCGCTCTTGCAAACGTTTGTGATTGGCGGCAGGATTGGGACCCATCGGTTTGGGGTCTGGGGCGGTTGTTACCGGTCAACGGCCGTGCGAACGTCACCAGTAGTTAGCCCCAGCCCCACTAGACGAGCCGTGTCAGAGGGAAACGTGATGAAACCGTTCTCCAGCACCCATCCTCCGCCACCCGCACGATGATCCATAATCCAGAATAACCACTCGATAGCAGCTGGAACCCATGGAACATCGTCAAACGCAGTGCAAAGAGGCACCGTTTACCTGTGGGCTGGTCAACGGGGGTCCTTCTGCCTGCCTCCCTGGACGGAGCGTTTTACCTGAAATGCGGAGAAACGCGTCCGTTCGGAAGAGAATAAGACTTTTTCTTATAGTTAAGAGAAGGCAGAACACATGAATAGACCCCACTTCCGCCGCCGGACGCGCACGGCCGCTGCGGTCGTCGCCGCGCTCGCGCTCGGCGTCCTGGCCGGCTGCAGCTCAAGCTCCTCGGCCACGTCCGCCTCGACCACGCCCGCGTCAAGCGCCACCGCCTCCTCGCCGGCGGCGACGAGCTCGTCGACCGCGAGCACCACCTCGACCTCCGCCTGCGGCACCAAGCCGGGCGTCGCGGCGACCGGCACGCCGATCAACATCGGTGCGATCAACACCAAGCAGCCGGGCACCGACTTCAGCGACATCGAGAACATGACGGGCGCGTACTTCAACTGCGTCAACGCCAACGGCGGGATCAACGGGCACCCGATCAAGTTCTTCCCGGTGACCGAGTCGACCAACCCGTCGCAGATCGCCGCGCTCGCCAAGCAGCTGGTGACCACCGACCACGTGGTCGGCATGATGGGCAACAGCTCGATCATCGAGTGCTCGGTGGACGCCGCCTACTGGAAGAGCGTGGGCATCGACGCCCTCGGCGCAGGCATCGACCCCGAGTGCTACTCGACCCCGAACACCGCCTCGGTGAACATGGGGCCGCGTTACTCGAGCGACGGCGCGGTCCAGTACGTGCTGGCCCAGGGGGCGAGCAAGATCGCCTTCGACCAGTCGAACGTCCCCGGCACCGCCTACATCGCGGCCGGTCCGAACGCCGTGGCCAAGGCCAAGGGCGTCGCGATCCAGGACTTCACCGAGAACGTCCCGATCACCAGCGCCAACGCGATCGCGACGAAGCTGGTCACCGCCGCGGGCTCGGGCGGCGCGGTGGTGCTCAACTTCACCCCGCCGGAGGCGCTGCTGATCCTGCAGGCCGCGCAGAAGCTCAACCTGGAAGACCGGGTCAAGTACTGGGCGTGCTCCACCCCGTGCAATACCGACTTCCTGGCGACTTCGCTCGGGCCGAAATGGAACAACAAGCTGTTCGTCAACGCCGAGCTGCTCCCGCTTGACGGGAACACCAGCGCGACCGCGCAGCTGTTCGACGCCGTCCTCAAGCAGTACGGCACGAACGTCTCCGGCGGCGTCGGCTCGTTCTCCGAGATGGGCTTCACGATCGGCGAGATTGCGACGCACGCCCTGGAGTCCATCACCGGCCCCTACACGATCGCCTCCGTCAGCGCGGCGCTCGAGGGGGTCAAGGACTACAACACGGGCATGCTCTGCCAGGGCTACACCTACGGCAACTATCCGCTGCACATTCCGAACAACATGGACTACACGGTCACCCCGGACAACGGCAAGTTCGTCCAGGCCTCCTCAGGCGGCGGGTGCACCCTGATCTCTGCCAGCGACCCGCAGATCGCCGCCTACCGGGCCGCCGCCGGCACCGCGCCGATGGTCGGCTAGCGGCCTTACAACACAACCAAAGGACTGAAACAGTTACATGCCGAGCTGGGCAGAATTTCAGCCCTACATCGTGACCGGCCTGGCCCTGGGAGGGCTCTACGCCCTCTCCGGGGTCGGGCTGGTCGTCCTCTACCGCGCCACCGGGGTGCTCAACCTCGCGTTCGGCGCGGTCGGGGCGATGGGGGCCTTCATCGCGTACTCCATGATCCAGGCGGGCGACCCCGGCTGGGTCGCCTGGATTACGTGCATCGTGTTCGGCGGCGTCGTGACGCTCGGCTACGGCATGCTCTTCGGGCCTGCGCTGGCTGGGCGCGGCCCGCTCGTGCAGTCCATCTCCACGCTGGGCCTCGCGCTGGTGATCTTCGGGGTCATCGACCTGGCGTGGCCGACGAGCGGCGGCCAGTCGCCGTCGGTCTCCTTCCCGACCGACAACAGCGGGTTCACGGTCGGACAGCTCCAGGTCAACTGGACGCAGGTCATCGCGCTCGCGCTCGGTGTCGCGATCACGGTCGGCACCGGCGCGTTCCTGCGCTTCTCCAAGCTCGGCACCGCGATGCGGGCGATGGCCAACGACCGCGAGATCACCGCCACCCTCGGCGTGCCGATCCGCCGGGTGGAGGCCGCCGCCTGGCTGGGGTGCGGGCTGCTGGCAGGCATCGCTGGGATCATGCTGGCCGACCTGTCCGCCCTCGATGACACCACGCTGACCTTCACCGTCGTGATCTCATCGCTGGCGGCCGCCCTGATCGGCCAGCTCCGCTCGATCCCGGTGACGTTCGCGGCCGCGATCGTGATCGGGCTGGTGCACGACCTGATCACCCCGATCACCCAGATCAGCAACTACCAGGACATGACGCCGTTCGTGCTCGCCGCGATCGCGCTGCTGGTCATGTCCAGAGGACAGGTCATGACGCGATCCCGTGAGGAGGGGTAAGCCGGTGATCGATACCGCCGGGCCCAAGGCGCCCGCCGACTCGTCCCGCCCCCCGCTACTCGACCGTCGCTCGCTGACCAGGGCCACGGTCATCGCGGTGCTGCTGCTGCTCGCCATCTTCGCGCTGCCGCCGCTCATGTCGGGCTACTACACCGACACGATGACCCAGGTGGCCATCTACTCGATCGTCACGCTCGGCCTCGGGCTGCTGGTCGGCCGGGTCGGCCTGTACTCCCTCGGCCAGCTCGCGGTGCTCATGATCGGCGCCTGGGTCGGCGCCCGGCTGCTGTTCGCCACCAGCCAGCCGTACATCCTCGTGCTGATCGAGGCGGGCCTGGTCACGGCGATCATCGGCTCGCTGATCACGCTGCCCGCGCTCCGGCTCCGCGGCCTGTACTTCGCGCTGATCACGCTGATGCTGTCCGGCGCCGTCATCGTGGTCGCTGCGACGCTCAACTTCCCGAACGGCGGCGGCGGCTTCTCCGGGTACAACGGGGCGCTGCTCCATATCCCGCAGATCAGGCGGCCGTCGTACGCGGGCACCGACCCGGCGTTCTACCGGTTCTCCGTGATCGTCGCGGTCGTCATGTTCCTGCTCGTCTACGCCCATCTGCGGACCCGGCCCGGGCGGACCTGGGCGGCGATCAAGCAGAGCGAGCCCGCGGCGCTTTCGGCCGGCATCAACACCACGTACTACAAGCTCTGGGCGCTGGCGCTGTCGGCGTTCGTCACCGGGGTGGCGGGCGCGCTGCTGGCCGGCGCGGACCGCGAGCTGTTCTCGATCGACTTCCCGATCCAGAACTCGATCAGCCTCCTCGCCGTCGTGCTCATGGGCGGGGTGTTCAGCCTGACCGGCGCGGTCATCGCCGCGTTCCTGCAGGCGTTCCTGCCCGCCCTGCTGCAGAACTGGGGCGTGCCCAACGACTGGCTGATCATCTTGTTCGGCATCGGCGTCATGCAGGTGCTGGCGACCGCGCCTGGCGGCATCGCCGACCAGTTCCCCAAGGACATGAAGCGGCTGTACCGGCTGACCAGCCGATTGTGGCGACGGCCTGGGCCGGTGGCCGCGGCCGGGGCCGCCGGAGTTTCTGGAGGTGACGGAGCGTGATCGAGGTCAAGGACCTGACGGTCCGGTTCGGCGGCGTCGCCTCGCTTGACGGCATGAGCCTGACGTTCGAGCAGGGCGTCTGCGGGCTGATCGGCCCGAACGGGGCCGGCAAGACCACGTTCTTCAACGTGCTGTCCGGGTTCGTCCGTCCGGCGGCGGGCAGCGTCACCGCGTTCGATGAGGATCTGCTGCGGATGACGCACTTCCGACGCGCCCGCTGGGGGGTGCGCCGCACCTTCCAGACCGAGCAGGCGATCTCCGACCTGAGCGTCTACGACAACGTGGCGATGATCCACTCCCGGCTGC
>DATCGA010000429.1:0-8771 GCA_036509215.1 Trebonia sp. | reverse complement strand
TCCGGCCCGATGCGGTCGATCTCCTCGCTGCCGCCCGGCTCACTCACCGGCCGGCTCCGCGTCCTGCGCCACCATCAGCGCCGTCATGTGCGTGCGCGGGTGCTCGCCCGCCTGCTCGGCCTGGTACTGCCACTCGCCGAGACGGTCGAGGATCGCGCTCGCCTCGTTCTTGCTGAGCATCGTCGTCGTCGACAGGTCGTGCCCGACGACGTAGGCGCACACCGTGCGCGCCTGGTCCTTCTCGCTGTTCTTGTAGCCGTAGTCGGTCGTCAGCTTCGCCCAGATCGCGGTGATCTGGTCGGTGGTGACGCTGCCGGGGTGGTCACCGGGGGCGATTGTGGAGCCATCGGGCTTATCCCTGCCAGAACTCGCAGTACTCGCATCCGATGTCCCGGCAGTCGGGACAGGCGTAGGGTCCGCCTCGCCCTCCCCCGGCAGCGGCGGAAGGGCCTCCCCCGCGCCCTGCTGCGGGGGGGTGGCGGCAGACGCCGGCGGGGGGGTCGGCTGCGCGGGGGAGGAGTCTGGGGCGGCCACCGGGGCGGTCACAGTCTGCGGGCGGCGGGCGGCGGCCTGCGCCGCGGTGACGCGTGGCCGGTACCCCACGGCGCGGGCGGCGGCGTCCAGCTCCTCGTCGGTCATGTCCTCGGGGTCCTTGGCCGGGGGCATCGCGTCGTCGAGCTGGACGCCGGAGAAGTCCTGGGGGAACGCCTTGCGGTACACGTCCGCCTCGGTGCACTTCTCCAGCATGTGGCAGGGCTTGGTCGCCCACTGGCCGGTCAGGACGAGGTTGTCGTTGTTGTCCTTGCGGGTCTGCCGGTACTCGTCGAACCGCAGGATCGAGGTGTAGGGGGTCTCGACGCCGTTGCTGTCGCGGACGGTGTAGGTCATCTCGACCGCGACCGGCACGCCCCGCTGGACCCAGACCTTGTGCTCGGCGCCCTCCGCGTCGTAGTAGACCGGCCGGGACAGGACGCCCCGGACGCCCTCGAGGCGCTCGGCGCGGCTGCGCATGACGCGGAATCCCTCGATGCCGGTCTGGATCCCCCACTTGTTCTTCTTGGCCTGGTAGTCCCAGCGGGGGATCATGTAGATCTGCTTGCTGAACGGGTCGAGGCCGGTGCGCTGGGAGACGTGCAGGAAGACGCCCTTGTCGCCCTCGGGCGCGTCGGCGATGCCGAGCTGGCCGAACGCGGCCTCCTGCATCCCGGTCCAGCTGGTCTGCCCGGTCTCGATCGCCAGGGCCCCGTGCTCGCGCACGGCGAGCGCGCTACTTGTGCCAGTCATCGATTTCCCTCTTCATCTGCTGCCGGTCGTAGTGCCGCAGCTCCAGTCGTTCGATCTCTTCCGAGTAGCCGGGCCAGTTGCCCGACTGGCTGCAGTCCGCGTAGACCTCGCGGGCGATGCGGTTCTGCTCGCGGCCGCGTTCGACGTCGTCCGGGGTGGGCGCCCCGTACTCGCCCGGCGATCCGTCGCTGACGTAGTAGGTGGCCACCAGGTAGGGCGGCTCGGTCTCGACGACGGCGAACACGAAGTCGATGTCGTCCCACTCGCACTTCAGGCAGGCGGCCAGTCCCTCGCGGTAGTGCGGGTCCTGGCGGTGGTAGCCGTACTTGTAGACCGACCTGGTGAACTCTTCGGGCGACGCGTCGGCGCTGGTCTTGAAGTCGACGATGGTGGGCCTGCCGTCGACGTAGATGAGGTAGTCCATGCGACCCCGCAGCCAGATATCGAACTCGGGGTCGACCCAGAACATGCTGACCTCGGCGTCGCCGTCGGTGAACAGGCCGCCCGTCGTCGAGTGCGACAGCACCGAGTCGGCGATCTTCCGCGCTTCCTCCCACTCGTTCGGGAGGGTGGGGATCTTGCCCGCGGCGATTGCCGCGTCCCGCGCGTCCTTCGCCTTGTCGGTCCTGTAGTTCGGGAAGTCGAGCAGCTCGAGGTGCTCTTCGCCCTTGCCGAGGACGAGCGCGTGCACCCTCGTGCCGTCGTCCATGGCGGACGTCGACTTGTGCGGGTGCTCGCGGGCCCATTTGAACTTGGCCGGGACCGACGGCGGCAGCAGCAGCTTGGAGCTGGTGACGGACAGGCTGCCCTCGGGCACGACGTCGCGGTGGTAGAGGTCCTCGGGCAGGTTCGGGTACAGGCCCTCGCCCGCGAACGCCCCGGTCCACTCAGGCACGGTCGATCCTGTCCGCCGACCACCAGATCTGGTCGGTCTTGTCGTAGTGCAGCGGCCCCGAGTGACCGGGCTGGAGATCGCACACGAGCTGGCCGAGGTGGCCCGGCGGGATAGAACCGACGGCCACCGCCGCCGGGCAGCCCTCGCCGCGGAGCACAAGCTTCAGGAACTCAGCCACGGTCGCCCTCCCTCATGATCTGCCTGATGGCCTCGTCGAGCCCGTCGGCGTGGAACGCCCCGTCGCCGCGGGGGATGTTCCGCGGCTCCTGCCGGACGGCCGGCGCGGGCGTCCAGTTCCTGACCATGGCGACGGCGTCGCCGGCGGGGCCCTTGGCCATGGCCTTCGCCTCGGCTGCCCGCCGGTCGAGCTCGCGGTTGCGTTTGCGGTCGCGGGCGACGTCGACCGCGCACCAGGCCAGGAGGCCGACGGCGGCGAGGGCGCAGAGGATGAAGACGACGGCGATGACCGCGGCGGCGCGGCCGACGACGCCGCTCACGACGCGCGCCAGCACAGCGTCTTGTGGTTCAGGGAGGTGACGCTGTAGCCGCAGCCGCCGCACCTGCTGAGGGCCTTCTGCCGGTGGCGCTCGCGCTCGTAGATGTTGACCGTGTCGCGGGACGCCGGGCACGGCTTCTCGCCGGCCTTCAGGTGCTGCCGGTAGCCGTACGTGGTGCCGCCGCACGGGCACGACGTGTCGACGGGGGCGAACAGCTCGTCGTCGCCCAGCTCGGGCGTGAGCGTGTCGACGCCGCAGCCCCGGTAGACGTAGGGCTTCGGCCAGGACAGCCCGTTGCGGGGCACGGTGCCGGGCATCGGCCGGATGATGGTTTCGCTCATTCGTCGTCTCCCGTCTGCCGCTCGTAGTCGTCGTCCAGGTGGAGCACGTCGCGCTCGAAGTCGTTGATCTCCTCGCACGTCGGGTTGCGCGGGCAGGTGTCGCAGCAGATGATCACGCCGTCCCCCGGACCCGCTCGGCCAGCGCGCGGCCGGCGTCGGTGATCTCGTAGCGGACGGGCCGCCCCGTGACGCGCAGCTTCACGGCCAGCCCCTTGATGTCGAGCGCGTTGGCGGCCTGGTGGGCTGCCGCGATGCTGGTCTGCCGGCCGTTATTGCACATCTGCGTGGCGAGGGCGGTGCCCTCGGCCTGGACGCCGAGATCCAGCAGGGCGAGCAGCGCGGCCTCCTGGCGCGGGCTCAGCCGGACGGCGGTCATGATGCCGACTCCGGCCGGTAGAAGGTGACCGGCGGGAACGCGCGCTCGAGGTCGGCGTCGTCGTCGCAGACGCCGCTGTTGGTCAGGCACTTCCATTTGCCGTTGTCGAGCTGGCGCCAGGCGTCGCGGTCGCCGTCGACCGCCAGGCGCTCCCATCCGGCGCTCACGGGATCATCACCTTGGCCAGCCGCTCGGACTCCAGCACCTCGGCCACGGGCGCCTCTCCGTACACGGGCCCCGGCGCGGCGGGCATCGACGTGGTGGTGATGGACCACGGCGGCCTGTCGTCGGTCTGCGCGGGCACGATCGGGTCGGCCGCCGACGGCCACGGCGTCCGGCGGGGCCGGGTGCCGAGGTACCGCCCGTTGACCGGGCGCACCCGGACGTCGCCGCGCTCGCCGACGACGACGGAGCCGTCGTGGCGGGGGTAGCACGTGGGCCGGGGCAGGCCCCTGGCGTCGCAGGCGCAGTGCCTGCCGGTGTCCTGCATGCGCCCGACCCAGACGCCCAGGGCGGCGAGCGGGACGCCCGTGACGGCGACCGCGATCCCGACGGCGAGGAGGATCGTCATGCCGACCGCCTCTCGGTGATGACGCGCTTCCACTCGGCGGTCAGCGAGTCCCATTCGGCGAAACCGCGGTGGGCGTTGAAGCCGAGGCCGCGAGCCCAGTCGCCCACTTCGAGGTAGTTGTCGATGCCGCTCAGGAAACCCCCGTAAGCGCGGTACGCATCAAGCCGGTCATAGGACTCCAAGTCGCGCTCGGGCATGCCGAGGTAGTCGGCCAGGACGGATAGTGGGCACCGCTGGCCGAGGACGCAGGAGTCCAGGGACTCCAGGCGCAGCTTGTCCAGGTCGATGGCCCGCTCGACGTCCTCGCGCCACCACTCCGGATCCCATTCGTCAAGAAACTGCGCGCCCTTCGCGACACGCTCAGCGATGCTGGTCATGCGGCTGCCCTCCGATTGCGCTGACGCTGCCTGTACCTCGTAGCCGGGAACGGGGCGCCATGTGACCACGCTCGCATCCGGGTCGCGCTCGGTGATCGTGCTCATGCCACACCGCTCAGGCTGTAGTAGTGGATGTTCGACCCGGCGCCGCCGGAGTACAGCTCAAACCCAAGGTCAATGGCGTACAACCACTTCGCCGGCGTGAGCATGCGGTGCTTGATGGCGTCGCGGAACAGCGGGTTCAGCCACAGATTCGACACCGACAGCGAGCCGAGGGCGGTGCGGGGGGCGACGTAGGTGATCCGCTGCCACGGCTGGCCGCTGCCGCCGCCGGCCTCGCCGTACTGCACGCACCAGCTGACGTGGTCGATGGTGACGTGGTAGCCGCAGGCGTAGCGGATGCCGGGGTGGGCCAGCCAGACCATGACCTCGGTGTCGCCCTTGCGGTGCTGGTAGTTCAGGGTGCCGACCGCGCTGGTGGGGCTGAACCAGACGTCGAACGCGAGGTTGTAGACGCCCCGCGCGAGCCAGGCCCTGACCGACGCCACCGGGGTGCCGTCGTCCTTCTCCTGGACGGGATAGCGGTAGCAGGCGTCCCTGGCGCTGGCGCACGAGGAGCCGCCCTGCTCGTAGCCCGAGCTGATGTTCGGGTACGTCCAGTGGGGCCCGTCGTTGGTGTCGACCGTGTAGCCCAGCCGTCCCTGGGCCGGGGTGTTCACGCACACCCCGGCGGCGGTGTGCACCGTGTACTCGGACGCGGGCAGCTTGATCCGCACCCACTCGCTCTGGCCGCAGAGCCGCCCGTTGTAGACGGCGACCCCGGCGGCGCCGGCGGGGAGCGGGGCGAGGACGAGCGCGGCGGCGATGATGACGGCCAGCAGGCCGAGGGTCCGGCGGATCATGACTGCCCTCCGTGGACGTGGGCGGCGAGCGCCTTCATGGTGAGGACCTGCACGGCGCTGCCGACGATGGCGGCGGCATGGTGGTCGCACGCGGTGCCGGTGATCGACAGCTCGCCGTCCTCGGTGACGACGAGCAGGACGTGGGCGCTGACGTCGGACGGCGCGATGCCGGCCAGGGACCCGACGGCGATGTGCTGCTCGGCGGTCTCGGGCGTCACGGCGCTCATGACTTGTACCCGAGGCCCGAGCTCGGCGACCCGAACATCTCGTCGGGGATGTCCTCGGCCCGGGTCACCGGGCCGTCGGCCCGCCACTCGTCGCCGTTGGTGTCGCGGTGCACGCCGTGGTCGCCGCCACGGTGGCACCACGCGCCCGTCTCCGGGTGCGCCTGGTCGCAGTCGCGCTCGCTGTCGGTGATGACGGGCGCGGGCGCGGCCTTCGGCGCGTACCGCAGCGGCCGGGCGGCCTCCCTGCGGAGCGACTCCGCCCGGTCGTGCAGCGTTCGCACGGTGGCGGGCTGGTCGCCTGCGTCCGGGTTGCCGTAGACGGCGACGAGGTCGGCGCGGCGGGAGCTGAGGTTGAGGAACGCCAGCCAGTCGTCGTCGCCGCCGCCGGCGGGGAACGGCACGTCGGCGCAGTCGCGCACGGCGGCGAGCAGGGTCCGCAGCGCGGCGACCTCCCTGCCGAGCCGCTCGTTCTCGGCTTGCAACTCTTCTTTGGTGCTCACTTGGTCACTCCGTTACTCTTTGGTTATCCGGCGCAAGCGGTCGCTCCCGCCGGGCGGTGGCTCCCGTGCGGCGGGAGCCATCGGCGTCTCTAGGCGCTGGCGGACTGCCGGTAGCGGTCCTTGAACCGCTCCAGCTCGGCGGGCTCGATGCGGTGGTCGCCCGGGGTGCCGTTCCTGCGGGGGATGCGGATCGTCGCGATCTCTCGCGCGGCGATGAGTTCCATGAACTTGCGGCGACTGACGCCGAGCCTCTTGGCCGCCCTGACCGTGCCCAGCAGCCCGTCGTCGTCTTCATCGGTGGTGGCCTGTGTCATGCGCGTCAGCATACGCGTAGATGTGCATATGCGGCAACTACTTCGCTAAAGGTTGACGCTCGTCTATTTGCAGGGGCCGTTCCGACGCGTAACCTGTGCGTAGGTGTGCACGCTCGTGCGCGCACGGGAGCGGAAGGAACCGCAGGTGACGACTCCAGAGCCGCCGCCCGAGGCGAAGCTCATCGCCCGACTGCGCGAGGGGGCAGTGCCCTCGCTGTCAATGCGCCAGGCGGCCCGGCGCGCGGGCATCAGCCCGGCGCTCTGGTCGCAGAACGAGCAGGGCTACCGCAAGGTCACGCCGCTCGTCACGATCCCGATCAGGGCCACCGCCGACAAGCTCGCCGCCATGGCCCTGGTCGTCGGCGCGACGCCCGGCCAGCTGCGCGAGGCGGGCCGGGGCGACGCCGCCGCGATCCTGCAGAAGCTGATCGACGCCGGGCCGGACCCGTACGCGCAGATGGTGGAGAAGATCCGCGCGAGCCGGGAGTTCACCGAGAGGCAGAAGCGCGCGCTGATGGACATGATCGCCCGTGATGCGCAGAAAGACGGCAGTTAGCACGCGATAGCACTTTAATCCTTAGTTTCTGTAAACCAACCAAGTGTCCTCGGCGTCGCACTTATTACCGTTAGGTAAAAAGTGGGGAGCGTGATGCTGACGTGGGGATCGTCGGGTTGGCGATGATCGGGGTTCTGGTCGCGGCCGCGGTGCTGAGATGGGCGGCGTGGCCGGCCGTCATGGCGTTCAGGTACGGACTGGAGATAGGGAAGGGGCGCGGTGCCAGGGCGGAGGCAGCACGGCGAGGGGAGCGTCTACCACCGGGCGAGCCGGAATCAGTGGGTGGCGGTAGCTGACCTCGGCTGGAAGCCGGGCGGCAAGCGCGACCGCCGCGAGTTCACTGGCCCGGACCCCGCCAGCGCCCTCGAGAAGCGCGCCAAGTTCCTCGACCGCCGCCGCGACGGTTTCACGCTGCCACGCGGCCGGCAGCCGTACGTCTCCGAGTGGGTGCTGTTCTGGGTGCATCACACCGCCAGGGCCCAGCTCGGCCCGACGTCGTGGGAGGCGTACCGGCAGAAGTGCGAGGACCTGGTCGCGCCGTACTTCGAGCATGTCCGCCTCGCCGAGCTGTCGGCGGAGGACATCGAGGGCTGGCACGCCTCGCTGCTAGCCAGGCCGAAGCAGCGAGGCAAGGGCACGCTCTCGCCGGCCACCGTCGGCATGGCGCACAGCATCTTCAGCGCGTGCCTGAAGGAGGCGGCGCGCCGGAGGCGGATCGCCGTCAACCCGTGCTCGATCGTGTCGCCACCGACCGCCGACCGGGAGCCGCCCGAGCCGCCGTCGCAGGAAGAGCTCGACATGGTGCTGGAGCGGTGCAAGACGTGGCCGAACGGCGCGCGGTGGGTGCTGGCGATCACCACCGGCCTGCGCCAGGGCGAAGCGCTCGCGCTGTGCTGGAACTGCGTCCGGCTGAAGTCCCCCGCGTCGGTGACGGTGCGGCAGTCGCAGGCGCGGGTTGACGGCGAGTGGGTGAGCAAGCCGCCGAAGTCGCGGAAGTCGCGGCGGTCGGTGCCGCTGCTCGCGGTCGCGGTGAGGGCGCTGGAGGCGCATCACGCCGCGCAGGCCGTGACGGATATCGCCGGCCGGGTCTTCACCCGGCCGAACGGGCAGCCGGTGCACCGCAGGACCGACTGGCAGGACTGGCAGGACCTGCTGGCCGATCTGGGCCTGCCGCACTACCGGGTGCACGACCTGCGGCACGCCTACGCGACGACGCTGCTGGAAGAGGGCACGGACCCGCGCGTGGTTCAGGACCTGATGGGCTGGTCGAGCGCGGCGATGGCCGAGATCTACCAGCACGTCCGGCCCGCGATGCACGCGCGGGTCGTGTCGCGGCTCGACGAGCGGTTCGGCTGAGTCAGCGGCCCTGCCACTGCGGCGGCGTCTGCCACTGAGGCGCCTGTTGCTCCATCTGCCGCTGCGGGTGGACGGGAGGCTCCGGGGCCGGCATCGGGGGCGGCAGGCGGAACAGCAGCATCACGGCCCCGTTGGTGGACTGCTTCCCGTCGTAGGCCATCTCCGCCAGCCGCCAGCCCCGTCGCTCGATGCCCTCGATCACCTCGGCCGCGCCGCTGACCGGGCCGCTGAAGCTGGAGTTGCTGGCCGGCACGTTGAAGCGGTACAGGAACACCGTGCGCCCTTCCTGGATGGCCCTGGCCGCGTCGGTGACGGCGCTGCCCACCTTGGTGTCCTTGATGAAGCCCATGCGCGTCTCCTCTGGCCCTGCTCGGGAAATGCTCATATGACGCGCTGCGGCGGCCTCCGGATTACACATGCTTCCGGCTCTTGGCTGGCAAGCTGGCTGGCATCGGCGGGGCAGGCGCACCGAAAACGCTGGTCACGGCGATGTTGTCTCAGAAGAACCAGTTCTGGAGTTGCCGCATGTGCGCATGTGAACATTGATGCACATGCGGACTTGACGGCGTTGCGGG
>DATCGA010000428.1:0-7413 GCA_036509215.1 Trebonia sp. | reverse complement strand
CCGGACGATGTTGTGATATCCCGTGCACCGGCAGAAGTTGCCTTCCAGGCCCTCCCGGACCTCCGCCTCGGTCGGCGACGGGTTCTCCTTGAGCATCGACACGATCGCCATCACCATGCCCGGCGTGCAGTAGCCGCACTGCAGCCCGTGCTCGGTGTGGAACGCCCGCTGCACCGGGTGCATCTCGCCGGTGTCGGAGGCCAGGCCCTCGAGCGTCGTCACCGAGCGCCCGTCCGCCTGGGCGGCGAGCACGGTGCAGGACTTGATCGACTCGCCGTCGAGCAGCACCGTGCAGGCGCCGCAGGACGTGGTGTCGCAGCCGATGTTGGTCGCGGTGAGGTCGGCCGTGTCGCGCAGGAAGTGCACCAGCAGCGTGCGGTCCTCCACGTCGGCGGTGATGTCCTTGCCGTTGACGGTCAGTTCGACCTTCACTGAGCGCTCACTTTCGCCTGCTGGATAGCGGTCCAAACTCGTTCTGGGGTCATCGGCATGTCGATGTGCCGGACGCCGAGGTACGACACGGCGTCGATCACCGCGTTGTGCACGGCCGGGGTGGCCCCGATCGTGCCCGCCTCGCCGATGCCCTTGACCCCCATCGGGTTCAGCGGGGTCGGCGTCTCGCTTCGCAGCAGCTCGAAGCTTGGCAGCTCGGCCGCGGTGATCGCGGCGTAGTCGGCCAGCGTCGAGGTCAGCGGGTTGCCGTCGACGTCGTAGAGGATCTCCTCGCAGAGCGCCTGCGCGGCGCCCTGGGCGATGCCGCCGTGCCGCTGGCCGTCGAGCAGGATCGGGTTGAGCACCGGCCCCGCGTCATCGGCCGTTACGTGCCGCAGCAGCGTGACCTTCCCGGTCTCGGTGTCCACCTCGACCAGCGAGAGGTGGGTGCCGAACGGGAACGTCGGCCGGTCAGCGGTGAACCGCACATTAGCCACGATCAGCCCCTCATCGGCCGCGGAGGCCACCTGCGACCAGGTCAGCGACTTGTCGGGGTCGCCCTTGATGTGCCACATCCCGGTCTCGGAGTCGAGCTCGACGTCACTCTCGGCCGCCTCGAAGAGATCGGCCGCCTTCCTGGCCGCCTCGTCCTTGACCTCGATCGCCGCCTTCTGCACGGCCGAGCCGCCGAGCTGAAGCGAGCGCGAGGCGTAGGTGCCGATGCCGTCCGGGATCAGGTCGGTGTCACCGTGGATGACCTCGATCTTGTCCATCGGGATGCCGAGTTCCGCGGTCACGATCATCGCGAACGCGGTGTGGTGCCCCTGGCCGTGGGCCGAGCTGCCGGTGTAGACGGTCGCGGTGCCGTCGTCATGGACCTCGACCTTCGCGGTCTCGCCCGCCCCGGCGTCGGCCGCGGTGATCTCCACGTAGGAGGCGAGGCCGATGCCGAGCTGCCTGGTGTCCCCGGCGTCGCGGCGTCGCTGCTGCTGCTCCCGGAGCCCCTCGTAATCGGCAGCGACGAGCACCTTGTCCAGGGCAGCCTCGTAGTCGCCGGTGTCGTAGGGAGCGCCGGTCTTGGTGACGAACGGGAACTGCTCCGGCTGTATGAAGTTGAGCTTGCGCACCACCGCGGGGTCAACCCCGGCCTCGCTGGCGAACCAGTCCACCGCCCGCTCGATCGTCGCGGCGGCCTCGGGACGGCCGGCGCCCCGGTAGGCGGCGATCGGCGTCGCGTTGGTGAGGACGACCTTATAGCCCGCCTGAACGGCGGGGATGTCGTAGACGCCCGGCGCCATCAGGTTGGTCAGCATCGGCAGGAAGCCGGACATCCGCGCGTACGCGCCGGTGTCCTGGATGACGTCGAGCCGGTAGGCCTTGATGTGCCCGTCCCTGCTGCCGCCGATCTTGATGTGGTGCCGCTGCGCGCGGCCCTGGGTCATCGCCAGCAGGTTCTCGCTTCTGGTCTCCACCCAGCGCACCGGCCGGCCGACGTGCTTGGCCGCCCACGCGATGATGATCGACTCGCGGTCGACGCCGATCTTGGCCCCGAACCCCCCGCCGACGTCGGGCGCGACCACCCGGATGGCCTCAGGCGGCAGCCCGATGGCGGTCAGGATCAGCCGGGAGATCTGCGCGTTCTGGGTCGACGTCCAGACGGTCAGCTTCCCGTTCACGAACGCTGCCGCGGTCGACCTGCCCTCCATCGGCAGGCAGGCGACCCGCTGGTTGACGACGTCGCCCTCGACGATGACCTCGCAGCCGGCGAAGATCGAGTCGTCGGTGCACTCGCCGAGGCCCTGGGTGCACACGTTGGTGCCGGCGTCGGGGTAGAGCAGGCTCTCGCCCGCCAGGGCCGCGTCGATCGAGGCCACCGCGGGCAGCTGCTCGTAGTCGACGCTGACCAGCTCGGCGGCGTCCTCGCCCTGGTAGGTGGAGTCGGTCAGCACCAGCGCGACCGGCTCGCCGACGAACCGGACCCGGTCCACCGCCAGCAGCGGCTCGGACCACGGCGGCCCGAGCGGGACCGGGCCCTCGGCCGGCGGCGCGTCATCGGCAGGCGGCTCGACCGGCGGGGGCTCGGGCAGGTCGGTCATGTCTGCCACGGTAAGCACCGCCACCACCCCCGGCTGCTCCAGCGCGGCCGAGGCGTCGATGCCGGTGATCAGCGCGTGCGCCACCGGCGAGCGCACGAACGTGGCCCGCACCGCCCCGGCCAGCTCGGGTTCGCGCAGGTCGTCAACGTAGACGCCGCCCGAGGTCAGCAGCCGCGGGTCCTCGGTTCGGATTACCCGCGTGCCCAGAATGCTCATAAAACCTCCGCTGATAAGCCAGATCCCGCGAACGTACACCCTCGCAGTCGGGTACTTCTAGCCTCTGGAGGGCAACGTTACGCTCGTTTCCTTGTGGTCAAACGGGCAGGTGGGGACCGTGGTCGAGTAGTCTCATTGTGACTTCCGGCCGGTAATTCAACGGCGCCAACATAAAGGCGAATATATCGAACGGACCGTTGTTTCACCATCGTCGCGCCTTGCTGCTATCCGGACTGGCCCCGGGTCGCGGCCACCCCTCATTCCCATCGGGGTGCGCCCGGCCGGGCGGCGGATTACCATGACGGCGAAATGCCGAACGATGACAAACCGTCACCTGACCGGCCGGCGCCATCCGTCCGGCTGGCGGTGCGGAACGTCGACGCCCTGGTGTTCGCGGCCGACATGTACGGCCTGCAACTGGACCAGCTGGCGGCGCTGACGGGCGACGAGCGGTCCGCGCGGGCGGCGGCGTCCCGGTGGCGCGAGCTCGGCTACGCGCAGACGGCCCGGCTGAGCTCGGGGGCGGCCTGGCTCTGGGTGACCAGGGCGGGCCTCGAGGCCTGCGGGCTCGGCTACCGGTCGGGCCGGCCCGCGCTGTCCCAGCTCGCGCACATCAGGGCGGTCGCCGCCGTCCGGATCGCGCTCGAGGCCACCGGCGGCTACCGGGCCGCCAGCGCGTACTGGCGGTGCGAGCGCCGGATCAGGTCCAGGCAGCGCGGGGTGGGCGTGCGCCAGCACCTGCCCGACGCCGAGGTGCACTGGCCGGACGGGGCGCTCGGCCGGGACGGGACGCCGATCGGCTGGGCCGGGGAGTGCTGGGCGATCGAGGCCGAGCTCAGCCCGAAGACGGTCGCCCGGACGACGGCGATCATGCGCGAGATCCTCTTCCGCACCGGCGACTACGGCTGCCCGGCGGCCGACGTCTCGGTCCCCGGCCGACCGCCCCGGCACGCGCGGGCCCTCTACCTGTGCTCCCCCGCCGCGCTGGGCACCGTGCTGCGCGCCCGCGCCGCCCTCGGCCCGCTCGCCGCCCGCGTCGAGGTCCGCGACCTCCCGCCCGGCGCGCTGCTGTAAGGCCCGGCGTCCGCCCGCGCCGACGGCGCGGGCCGGCCCGCGCCACTACGCGGCGGTGTGGCCGACCTCGCCGCCTATCGGTCAAAAAGCCGATAGCGCGGAGGCCATCGCGGTCACCCGGCGGCACGCGGAAATTCGCACTGGCAAATAACCGAGGAAAGTGGAAATGTGGCGGATAAGCAGGAGAAACACGCACACATCCCCCTCCTGCAATCGAGTAATTCGAACTAAATCGAAGGGAAATCTTAAATGAGGAAGCACATCGGCATCATCGCGGCTGCCGGTGCGGCTGTGGCCCTGGCGGCCAGCGGGGGCGCCTACGCCCTGGCGGCGGACGCCGCCCCGGCGGCGGCCTCGATACCGGCGGGGACGCTGCACGGCTGCGTGTCCGGTTCCACCCGGGTCATGGAGCGCGTTTACGAGTCGAATACGTCCGGGACCGTCTGCCCGTCCGGGTCGTTCCTGGTCTACTGGAGCGTCACCGGGCCGAAGGGGCCGTCCGGCATCGTCTCGACGACCCGCAAGCAGCTCGTCACCACGAAGACCGCCCCGAGCATTAACACCGGCGGCTCGTTCACGTCCCGCAAGACGCTCGTCGGCACCGTCGCCCTGGCCGCGGGCACCTGGCAGGTCAGCGCCAACTTCACCGCCACGCCGAACGCGAGCACCACCGGCGACGTGTTCCCGCAGCTGTTCGTCTACGACGGGGCGGTCAACGCCGACTTCACGAACGACCTGTTCAACGTCGGCGCGGGAGCGCTCGAGAACCCGACCCCGGCCATCGTCTCTGACGGTGACACGATCAACAGCTACTTCAGCGGGTCGGACGAGATCACCGTGCCGTCCGGCGGCGAGACGCTGGACGTGTACGCGTTCGGCTATGACAGCGACACCGGCGAGGGAACATACGCGCTGAACTCGGCCGTCGTCACCGCCACCCACCTCCAGCCGTCCAGCTGAACCTGCGCGCGCGCCGCCCCGTCACCCGCTCGGGCGGCGGGGCGGTGCGCTGCCCGGCGGCGCCGCGCCGGCGCCGGGCCCCGATCGGACGCCCTCACGGTGGCGATTCGGGCGTAATCGGACCGTAAGGGGGCGATTACGCCGGTTCGGCGGGCCGCAGTGGTGTAGTTGGCGCGTGGGCAGGCAGCACGGGCCGGAGGCGCGGCACCCGATGCGACGCGCGGCCGGGCGCGGAGCTCTGTGGCTGCTGCGGCTGGCCGTGGTGACGGCGGCGGCGGTCGCGGTCGCGCCGATGACGGCGGTCGCCGCCGGGGCGGCGGGTTACGCATGGTGGCGGGGGTGGACGCCACGGCGGCTGTACGAGGCGGCGGCGTGGTGCCTGCCGATGGCGGCCGCCTGGCTGATCGCGGTCGCCGTCTGGCCGGAGCACGCCGCCCTGGTCACCGGGCCCGGCTTCCGGCTGCCGCCGCCCGGAGTCGGCCCCGGGTCGCCGTGGTTCCGGGTGGTCGTGGCGCCGTACCGGGCCTGGACGGGGATGTGGCAGCTGGCCGGGCACGGGCAGGCGGCCGGCGCGGTGGTCGCGGTGGCGCCGCTGGCGGTCCCGCTCGGCATCGCCGTCGGCGGTCTCGCGTGGACGTACCGGCTCTTCCGGATGCGGTCCGGGGCCGGCGGGCTCACCCCGGCCGCGCCCGCCGCATTCGACCAGCGGCAGTGGCGGCACCAGGTCAGGTCGGCGCGAGCGCTGATCGCGGCGCCCGGTTCGCTGCCGTTGCTCATCGCCGGCGGGCAGGTGGCGGTCGGGGCGACGATCCGCTCGGTCCGGCACCGGGCCGGGGCGGCGGCGGTGATCCCGTATGAGCGGCTCCGTTCCCATCAGGTGGTTATCGGGTCGACCGGCACCGGCAAGACGACCCTGCTGCTGAGGCTGTGGGCCGGGTTCATGGCGGCCGGGCTGCGCAGGCACGCGGCCGGGACCGGGCGGCCGCCGCTGCTGGTGGTGCTCGACTGCAAGGGCGGCGCCTCCTCGCGCAAGATCGCCGACCGGACCCGGCGGGTGCTGCGCGACGCGGGCGCGCGCTCGACGGCGATCTGGCCGGACGAGACCCCGCTGTCCCTCTGGACGCTGCCGGCCGACCGCCTGGTGACCACCCTGCTCGACCTGATCGAGCACGGCACCGGCGGTGCCGCGTACTACAGCGACGTGATGGAGGCGCTGGTCTCGCTGGCGGTCTGCGCGCCGTGCGGGCCGCCGGTCAGCTCGGCCGACTTCCTCGGCCGGCTCGACGCGGACTGGCTGGCGATGGTGTACGGGGCGAACGGGGACGGCGCGGGCGTGGCGACCGCCCGTTCCTCGGCCAAGGCGTTCAACGACGTGCGGCTGCGGTTCGCGGCGCTGTGGCGGCGACTGGGCGGCGGCCTCGACGGCTGCGCCACCTACGCCGACGCGGACGCGTGGTACTGCGTGCTCGAGGGCACCGCCGAGATCGCGGTGGCCGAGGCGCAGGCGCGGGCGCTGACCGACCTGCTCGCGTTCTACGCGCTCGACGGGGAGCGCGAGATTCTGCTCTGCGTCGACGAGTTCTCGGCCGTGAGCAGGCGGCTGCCGATCTGGCAGCTGTACGAGCGGGCCCGCTCGCTCGGGCTCGCGGTGCAGGTGTCGGCGCAGTCGTGGGAGGGCCTGGCCGACTCGCAGGACGAGCGGAACCGGGTCGCCGCCACCGCCGAGGGCGGCATCTGGCTGCTGCGCACGCCGCGGCCGGACCCCGTGGTGGAGCTGGCCGGGACTCAGCCCTCGGTCGACACCACCCGGCGGTTCGACGGGGCGGGCGCGTGGTCCGACGACGGGTTGTCGCGGGCCCGGCTGGCGCCGGTGCTCGACGGCGACCTTGTGCGGCGGCTCGAGGTGGGTCAGGTCGCCTACGTGTACCGCGGTGGCGTGACGTTCCTCCAGATCAAGCGGCTGACCGGGCGGCAGGCGGCGCTCGGGCCCGGTTCGGCCTCGATCATCGCGGCGGGCGTGGGCGACCGCGCCGAGCGAGGTGCGGGGTGGTCGGCGGGCGCGGGGGCGCCGGGCGAACCGCCGACGATTCCGCTGCCGGTCATCGGGGCGACCCCCGGCGCGGGCTTCGCCTGGACGGGGCGGGGCCCTGTGTTCGGCAACGCGTCCGGGCCGCCGTGGGAGCGGGTGCCCGGGGCGGCTTCGGGAGCGCCCGGCAGCAGGCCGCCGGGGTCGCGGCCGGGCATGGCGGCGGCGGAGGCGCTGGCATCGGGAGTGCCGGCGCTGCCGGACGTTGGCGAGGTGCTCGACGATGCATTCGGGGCGCGGCGTGAGTGAGACTTCCTCCTCAAGGGCGCGGCGGAGAGCAGACGCCGGCGGCGACGGCGCGGTCAGCGACGATCCGTTCGCCCTGCTCGGGCTGCCGACGCGCGCGGGCCTGTCGGATGACGACGTCCGGGCCGCGTGGCGGCGGATCGCGGCCGCGACGCACCCGGACCGGGAGGACGGCGGCGACCCGGCCAGGTTCGGCGCTGCCGCCGCTGCCTACGTCGTGCTCCGGACGGGGTTCGGCCGCGGCGAGGCGCTGGCCGACCTCGGCCTCGGCCTCGGCGGGACGGCTGACCACCGCGGACGGCA
>DATCGA010000427.1:0-3911 GCA_036509215.1 Trebonia sp. | reverse complement strand
CCGGGCCAGGGGGCATGGGGGGCGGAAGCACCCCACGCTGGAGGCCAGTTCCCCCCGGGCGCGCGCAACACCGGCTCGTGGCAGGCGGCCGGGCCCGATCACGGCCAGGGCAGGCCGCCGGGGCAGGGCCCGGGGGCGTGGGCGGCGGGAGCCCCCCATTCGGGAGCCCAGGGGGAATGGGGGGCGGGTGCCCCCCATTCCGGAGGAGGGTACGGCCCCGGGTTCAGCAACACCGGGTCCTGGCAGGCGGCCGGGCAGGCGCCCGGCGAGGGGTGGGCGGGCCCCGGCCAGCCGCCGTTCCACGGGCAGGCGCAGGCGGGCCAGCCCTACCCGGGCCAGCCGTACCCAGGCCAGCCGTACCCAGGCCAGCCCTACCCCGGGCAGTCGTACCAGGGACAGCCGCAGCAGGGGCCGGGCGACCCTCGCTACGGCGCTCACCCCGGCGGCCCCGGCCCCGGCATGCGCGGGACCGGCTCGTTCGGGCGGGTTGGCGACCCGATGGGCGCCGATCCTCGGTCCACCGGCTCGTTCGGCCGCGCGGCAGGCCCGGTCATCCGGCAGCGGGACAGCGCGCTGCCCGACCCGCCGCCGGGCAGCAAGGGCGTGATCGCGGCGATCGAGACCGACAACGTGGCCGCGTTCGCGCGCGACCTGCGGGTGCTGCGGTCCAAGGTCGGGCTCGACTACCCCGACATAGCGGAGAAGTCGCACTACACGATGCGGACGCTGGCGTCGGCGGCCGGCGGCCTCCGACTGCCGACGCTGCCGGTGCTCATCGCCTACGTCAACGCCTGCGACGGCGACGTCGCGGACTGGGAAGAGCGCTGGGACCGGCTGGTGAAGTCGGGCAAGAAGGGCGGCGCGATGGTGCCGGCGTCCGAGGCCGCCGGCGGCCGCGAGCCGGCCGGCCCCGCAGGCGCTCCTGGTCTGTCTGGGCCTCCCGGGCAGGCCCCGCCTGAGGCCCGCCAGACCGGCGAGATCTACGTCATCACCTCGGCCAAGGACCGCGACGACCGCTGGTAACCGGCGCCCCGATAGAATTGCCAGCGTGCTTCCTGCCGACAATCACGTACATACCGAGTGGTCGTACGACACGCCGGCGGACGCGTCGATGGTGCGCAGCTGCGAGCAGGCGGTGGCGATCGGGCTGCCCGCGATCGCGTTCACCGAGCACCTCGAGTTCACCGCCAGCGCCCCCGGCGACGCGATCGTCGAGGTCGCTACCGATCACCGCTGGTGGAGCCGGATCAGGCCGCTTGACGTCACCGGCTACATGGCGTCGATCGAGGAGTGCAGGCAGCGGTTCCCCGGCCTGCGGATCCTGGCCGGGGTCGAGGCGGGCGAGCCGCACCTGTTCGCCGCCAGCGCGGGCGCGATCGTGCGCGGCAACGCCTTCGAGCGCGTCCTCGGCTCGCTGCACGCGGTCCCGTACAAGGGCCGCCTGGTCGCGGCAGACGCGCTGTTCGGCGAGATGTCGGACGACGCGGTGATGCGCTACTACTTCGCCGAGCTGGTCGACCTGATCGAGGGCAGCGACCTGTTCCAGGTTCTCGCCCACCTGGACTTCCCGCGCCGGTACTGGCCCAAGGGGGCCCATCTGTACACCGAGGCCCCGTTCGAGGACGAGTACCGAGCCGTGCTGCGCGCGCTGGCTTCGTCCGGGCGGGTGCTCGAGGTCAACACGAAGTCGCCGCTGGCGTCGGTCGACCAGATCCGCTGGTGGCGGGAGGAAGGCGGCACCGCGGTCTCCTTCGGCAGCGACGCGCACCTGCCGCGCCGGGTCGGCGACCGCTTCAAGCTCGCGGTCGACGTGGTCGAGGCGGCCGGGTTCAAGGCCGGCCGCGACCCCTACGATTTCTGGCGCGCGTAAGGCGGAGCAACGGTCCGTTCGAGATGAAGATTTTGAATTTATGATGTCCGATTTCCGCTAGTGTTCGCCGCTGCCGCGGTGGTTGAGTGGAAGCGTGATGGACGACGACCAGCGTTATCAGGCGGCGGCGAGCAAGGACGGCCGGTTCGACGGGGTGTTCTTCACCGCCGTGCGGACCACGGGGATCTACTGCCGGCCTTCCTGCCCGGCGATCACGCCCAAGCGCGCGAACGTCACCTTCTACCGGACGGCGGCGGCGGCCCAGCAGGCCGGGTACCGGGCCTGCAAGCGGTGCCGGCCGGACGCCTCGCCCGGCTCCCCCGACTGGAACGTCCGGTCGGACGTGGCCGGGCGGGCGATGCGGCTGATCGCGGACGGCATCGTGGACCGGGACGGGGTGCCAGGGCTGGCGGCGCGCCTCGGCTACTCGCCGCGCCAGATCGGGCGGGTGCTCGCGGCCGAGGTCGGCGCGGGGGCACTGGCACTCGCGCGCGCGCAGCGGGCGCGGACGGCCCGGATCCTGGTCGAGACGACCACGTTGCCGATGTGCGACATCGCATTCGCGGCCGGGTTCACCTCCATCCGCCAGTTCAACGCGACCATGCTCGAGGTGTACGACACGCCGCCGAGCGTGCTGCGGGAACGGGCCGAGCGCAGGCGCGACCGGGTTTCGACCGACCCGGCCGGGCCGCCCGGGGCGCTGTGCCTGCGGCTGCCGTTCCGGCCGCCGATCGACCTGCCGCGGGTCTTCGGGTATCTGGCGGCGCGGGCGGTGCCGGGGGTCGAGGTGGTCACCGCGACCGAGTACAGCCGGACCATCAGTCTTCCGAACGGACCGGGGGTGGCACGGCTGCGGATCGTTCCCGGCCAGAGCTGGGTGGAGTGCTCGCTCGAGCTGGCCGACCTGCGCGATGTGACCGCCGCCGTGCAGCGGTGCCGTCGCCTGCTCGACCTGGACGCGGACCCGCTCGCGATCTCAGGCTACCTGGGCGCCGACCCGGTGATCGGCCCGCTGGCGCTCGCCTGCCCGGGCCGGCGCTCGGTCGGCGCGGTCGACGGCGACGAGATCGCGGTGCGGGCCGTGCTCGGGCAGCAGGTGTCGGTCGCGGCGGCCCGGCGGCTGGCGGGGCGGCTGACCGCGCTGCACGGCGGGCTGCCGCCTGCGGCCGGGCCTGAGGGGCTGACGCACGTCTTTCCCGACGCGGCGACGATCGCCGGGCTCGACCCGGAGACGCTGCCGATGCCGCGCTCGCGGGCGCGGGCCCTGGTCGGGCTGGCCGGCGCGCTCGCCTCGGGCGCGGTCAGCCTGCATCCCGGGGCCGACCGCGAGGAGGCGGCCGCTCGGCTGACGGCGCTGCCCGGCATCGGCCCGTGGACGGCCGGCTACATCCGGATGCGGGCGCTGTCGGATCCGGACGCGTTCCCGCCCGGCGACGCCGGGGTGCTGCGGGCGCTGCGGACGCTCGGGCATCGCGCCGACCCGGGATCGGATGCAGGAGCGGCGCAGGCTTGGCGGCCCTGGCGCTCGTATGCCGTGCACCATCTGTGGGCGACGCTCGAAACCGCCGCCAAGACCGAGGAGATCGCATCTTGACTACTCCCCGCCCTGATGGACGGGGATTCCGGCTCTCGCGGGCCGGGGTTCCTGTTTCACGGCCGACCGCACCCGGGAAGTCCCGGAGTGTCTGACGTCAGCTCCGCAGGCATCGCCCGCATCGCTCCGGGCTACGGCAAGACCTGCCGCAAGGATATTCTTCGCGGCGTTGACGTCCCGGTCGTGCCGGGTGCCGCACGACGGGCACGTCCAGTGCCGCGTCGACAGGCTCAGCGAGGCGAGCAAGTGCCCGCACGCCGAGCAGGCCTTGGACGACGGGTGGAAGCGGTCGATCACGATCACGCGCCGCCCGGCCCGTTCCGCCTTGTACTCGATCATGCGGCGGAAGGCGCCCCAGCCGCAGTCGGAAATGCTCCTTTTGATGCCGAGGTCAACGCCAGTCGCCCGGCCGGCCTCCGGCAGCGGCGGCGACTCGGCGGTCTCGAC
>DATCGA010000426.1:0-11565 GCA_036509215.1 Trebonia sp. | reverse complement strand
TCGGTCTCGAAGGCCTCGTGCCCGGCGGTCTTCTCGGTCAGCCACGGCAGAACGGAATCGGCGGCGCGGGTCGGACGCGTGCTGCCGACGATGACAAGAAGTTTCGACATTGCTGCTCCAGGTTCCATGTTCAGCGGGCGGTTGACCGCCCTGCCGGTCGCCCCGGGATGCGGGGACGCTCCCTTGGGAGACATCCATATGTCTATCACTAATCATTGGTGATACGCAAACTATTGATCTGGCGGTATGCTTGCCCCATGGGAGAGTCATCGGTGGCGACGGGGCAGCAGATCCTGCCGCTGATCGATCACCTCGCGCGGATCGCCCGCCGCGCCGCCGATGCCGCGATGGCCGACGGCTCGCTGCGGCCCCGGCACGTGATCGCGCTCACGCTGCTCGGCGAGCGGGGCTCGATGACCCAGCACGCGGTCGGGGCCGCCCTCAGCCTGGACCCGAGCAACGTTGTCGGCCTGCTCAACGAGCTCGAGGAGCGGGGTCTGATCACCCGCCGGCGCGACCCGGCCGACCGCCGACGGCACATCGTCGAGGTGTCCGCCACCGGGGCGGACGAGCTGACGCAGACCTACGCTCAGCTCGGGCTGGTCGAGGATGAGCTGTTCAAGACCCTGACCTGCGAGCAGCGGCGCACCCTGCACGAACTGCTCGCGTCCGCCGTGGCCGGCCTGTCCCCGTCGCAGGCAGCGCCCGGGGCCGACTGCCTGGAACCGGAGTCCGACTGCGCCGAGCCCGCGCCCGGGCGGATCGCGCTCGACCGCGACTGCCTGGCGCCCGATCCCGCCTGCCTCGAACCCGACCCGGCCTGCCTCGAACCGGACCCGCGGGAGCGCGGCTAGTCGGCCGGCCTTCCGGGCGGGCCGGTATTTCACTTGCATCGGCCCGGCCCGGGTGGGCATGATTACGTCGTCTCATCCCCGACAGACGGGAAGTCGCTTGGAGCTCTGAGGTTCACCCCCGTGCCGCGCCGAGGTGGCGCGCGCCCGTGACCTCTTTCCGGAGCCCAGCATGTCTACTACTCGTTCTACCGTGCCCGCTCATTCCAGCGGGCCCTGCGTTGCGCTGAGCGATCTCAGTTTTTCCTGGCCGAACGGCAGTCGCGTCCTCGACCGCCTGAGCGCCGTCTTCTCCCCCGGCCGGACCGGCCTGATCGGGGTGAACGGCGCGGGCAAGTCCACGGTGCTGGCGCTGATCGCCGGCCGCCTGCGTCCGTCGTCCGGGTCGGTGACCGTGACCGGCGACGTCGGCTACCTGCCGCAGAACCTCACCCTCGACGGCGACGCCCGGGTAGCGTCGCTGCTCGGCATTGACGGCGCGATCGACGCGATCGACGCGATCGAGGCGGGCGACGCCAGCGAGGCGGCGTTCGACGCGGTCGGCGACGACTGGGACGTGCGCGAACGCGCCCGCGGCTGGCTGTCACGGCTTGGCCTCTCCCACGTCGGGCTGGACGACCCGGTTGGCCGGCTCTCCGGCGGCGAGACGATCATGACCGCGCTGACCGCCCTGTTCCTGCGGCGGCCCGACATCCTGCTGCTCGACGAGCCGACCAACAACCTGGACCGCGACGCGCGCGGGCGGCTGCAGGCGGCGGTCGAGTCCTGGCCCGGGGTCATGCTGATCGTGAGCCACGACCGGGAGCTGCTGGGGCGGGTGGACCAGATCGCCGATCTGCGCAGCGACCACTACGGTGACTCGCTCCGGCTGTACGGCGGGAACCTGGCCGCCTACCAGGCCATGCTCGAGGCTGAGCAATCGGCCGCCAGGCGGGCGATCAGCGCGGCCGCCGCCGACGTCCGGCGCGAGCATCGCGACCTGGTGCGCGGCCAGACCAAGCAGGCCCGGCGGGACCGGCAGGGCAGGCAGCTGTCCGCGTCCGGGTCGCTGCCGCACGCCGCCGCCGGCGCCCGCCAGCGGTCCGCCCAGGAGACCGCCGGGCGGACGCGTGACACCGCGCTGGCACGGATGGCTGACGCGCAGGCGCGGCTCGCGGAGGCGGAGGAGGCGGTCCGCGACGACGACGCCATCGCGATCTCGCTGCCGGGAACGGCGGTGCCGGCCGGCCGGACCGTGCTGCGGGTGCGCGGACTCGACCGCGCATGGATTCCATGGCGGACGCCGCTTGAGGATGAGGCGGACGCCGAGGCGATCGGGGAGCTCATCCTCCGGGGGCCGGAGCGGATCGCGCTCACCGGGCCGAACGGCGCCGGGAAGAGCACGCTGCTGCGGCTCATCGCCGGCGAACTCGAGGGGTTGAGGGGTCAGGAACCGGGCCTTTTCGTCCGGCGGATTGGCGCGCTTGGATATCTGCCGCAACGGCTGGATGTGCTCGACGACGCGCTGACGGTGGCCGAGAACGTGCGCGCGGTCGCGCCCGCCGCCTCGGTCAACGAGGTGCGGGCGGCGCTGGCGAGGTTCCTGTTCCGCGGCGCGCGGGCGGACGCGGCGGCCGGGACGCTATCGGGCGGCGAGCGTTTCCGCGCCGTCCTGGCGTCGCTGCTGCTGGCCGAGCCGCCGCCGCAGTTCCTGCTCCTCGACGAGCCCACCAACAGCCTCGACCTGGCGTCGGTGCGCCAGCTCAGCCAGGCGCTCGCCTGCTATCAGGGAGCGCTCCTGGTCGCCAGCCATGACACGCCGTTCCTGGCCTCGATCGGGATCACCCGCTGGCTCCGCCTCTCCGGCGACGCCCGCCTGACCGACATCGACCCGCTAGTTTAGCCCAGCGCCCCGCGCCTAACTCGGCTCAGCGCCCGCACTTCTTGCTGTTATCCGGCGTGCCATGGCGGGCGGCGCGACGACGTTGGTATTCCGAGACGTGGGGAGCCTGTCGGCTACGCCATCGACCCGAAACGGTCCACGTCAGCTACGCCATCGACACCGATATGGCCTGTCGATGGCGTAGGTGACAGGGTGACGATCCTGTCGATGGCGTAGGCGACAGGATGAGCGGCGTGTCGTGGCGGGCCCGAAGTGGCGCGCGGGGTGGTCTGGGGGATCGAAGTGGCGCGCGGGGTGGTCTGGGGGGCCCGAAGGGGCGGGCGGGTGAAGTGGCGGATCGAAGTGGCAGGGAGTTCGCGGGGGCGGTTGGCGGGGATCGGAGGCCGGGCTAGACGGCCAGGATGCTGGCGGGGGTGCGGGTGAGCATGGCGTCGAGTTGGTCCTCGGTGACGCCGTGGTCGCGCAGGTAGGGGATCACGTCCTGGCTGACGTGCAGGTAGTGCCAGTCCTTGAGCGCGGCCAGGGCGCCCTGGGTGAACCAGTCCAGGTAGCACGAGCAGTCGTGGGAGAGCACCATGCGGTCGGCGTAGCCGCGGCGGCACAGCTCCGCCACCAGGTCGCTGCGCCGCTGGAAGGTGGCGAAATGGTCGATGCCGAAGCGGTCCATGCCCAGGGTGAGGCCGGTCTGGGCCATCGCCTCCAGGTAGTCGGGGTGATCGACGGCGTCGCCGCTGTGGCCGAGGACGACCCGGCCGAGGTCGACGCCCTCGGACTTCAGGACGTCGACGATCTGCGGGCCGTGCTGGCCGGCCGAGTGGGTGTGGATGGTGATCGGCACCCCGGTGGCCGCGTGCGCGCGGGCGACCGCGCGGAGCACTCGCTCGACCCCGTCGGTGAGGCCCTTCTCGTCGACCGCGCACTTGAGCATGCCCGCCCGGACCCCGGTGTCGGCGATGCCCTCGGTGATGTCGCGGACGAAGAAGTCGGTCATCGTCTCCTTCGGGCGGCGGGAGAAGAACAGCGGCACCTCGTCGAACGTGTAGATGCCGGTGGCGACCACGATGTTGAGGTCGGGTACCTGCTCGGCGATCCGCTTAATCCGGCCGATGTCCCGGCCCTGGCCGACGACGGTGACGTCGACGATCGTGTCGATGCCGTGCTTGGGCAGTTCGCTGAGCTTGCGGACGGCGTCGGCGACGCGCTGGTCCTCGTCGCCCCACTCTTCCGGGTAGTTCTGCTGGACGTCGGCCGTCATCACGAACACGTGCTCGTGCATCAGCACGCGGCCGAGCTTGGCGGCCTCGACCGGGCCGAGGGCAGTCTGGACTGTTGTCACACGTCGATGCTTCTCGGGTGCCCGAGGAGTGTCAATCGTGGCCGAGCACAGAAACTCAGGGCTTCCGTGCGACGAGGGCGTGGATCGGGACGTGCGTCGCCGCGGCCGGCGGATCGCAGTCGTCGGGCCGCCAGTCGTTCAGCGGGACCAGCCCCGGCGGGACCAGCTCGAGGCCGGCCGCCAGCGCGCCGGTCTCCGCCGCCGAACGGAGCACGATCGGAACCGAGGCGGCCGCGTTCCACTGCTTGAACGCCGCCGCCATCGACGGGTCGAGGTCGCTGGCCAGGTGGTAGACCGCCAGGTAGCTGCCCGACGGCGCGGGATCCATGAGCGCCGCGACGACCTTGGCCGCGTCGGCCTCCGCGGGCACGTGGGCGAGGGTGGACAGCAGCAGGACCGCGATCGGCTGGCCGGCGTCCAGGATCGGGCCGTCGCCCGGCCCGTGGACGCCCGCCGGATCCGCGGTCCGCGCCGTCGCGCCGGACGGGCCCGCAGCGGGCAGCCCCGCCTCGGACAGGCCCGCAGCCGAGATGATGCCGTTGACGTCCGCGATGTCGCCCTCGATGCAGGCCACCAGCCCGCCGTCGGCCGACGTCAACGTCGCATTGGTGCGATCGAACATCATCGGGTCGCCCTCGACGTAGACGATCCGGCAGCTCGGGTCGGCCGCCTGCGCGACCTCATGGGTGATGCCGGGCGGCATCAGACCGTGGCCGACATCGAGGAACTGCCTGATGCCGGCGTCGGCGGCCAGGTAGCTGACGACCCGGCGGCGGAAGGCCCGGGCCGAGGCGGGGATCGCGGCGATCGACGGGGCCGACTCGACCAGGGCGGCGGCGGCCTTGCGGTCGGCCGCGAAGTGGCCGTGCCCGCCCTGCAGGAAGTCGCTGGCGCGGGCGGCGTTGGGCACGGTGACGTCGATCAACCCGGACGCGATCCGGTGACCCCTGTCTTGACCCAATTGCGCACTCACGTAGCGTCGTGACCCAATTCCCCCGTAAAGGTGTCTCTCCGTTCGCCATGCTAACTGATCGTCACCAATAGAGATAGACCGTTATCGATAGAATCTCCGGCCGCGACGGCCGCTAGGGCTTGCGGGCGACGGCTCCGAGCAGGGGCAGCGTGTCCGAGCAGTCCGGGTCCTGGGGCTCCGGACGCCAGCGATGCAGCTGGACCAGGCCGGGCTCGACGAGGTCGAGTCCCAGGTCGGCCACCCAGCGCTCGACGGTGGCGCGATCCCTGAGGATGACCGGGATCGGGCTGATGTGGTTCCAGCGCTCGCCCGCGATCGCGAGCAGCTCGTCCGGCGTCGGCTGCATGACGACCAGGTAGCTGCCGGACGCCACCGCCCCGACCAGCCCGGCCAGCACGCCCTCGGCGTCCTTGATGAAGTTGAGGATGTCGATCATGACGATGCCGACCGGCTGGGTGAGGTCGAGCGTTCGGCCGGCCCCGGCGATGACCGAGGCGGGATCGCGGGCGTCGGCGTCGAGGAAGCTGACGCCGCCTGAGGCCGAGCGCAGCAGGGCGCGCGCGTGCGACAGCACCACCGGGTCGTTGTCGACGTAGACGATCCGGCAGGCCGGGTCGACCTGCTGGGCGACCTCGTGCGTGTTGCCGGCTGTGGGCATGCCGGTGCCGACATCGAGGAACTGCCGTATCCCGGCCTCGGCGGCCAGGTAGGTCACCGTCCGGCGCAGGAACGCGCGGGAGGCCGGCCCGAACTCCGCCAACGCCGGGGCGACGGAGATCAGCAGCTTGGCGGCCCGGCGGTCGGCCTCGAAGTTGTCACGGCCGCCCACCAGGTAGTTCCAGACCCGCGCCACGTTCGGCGCGACGATGTCTATCTTGACCGGTGGCACGGGCCTGGAGGTCAGGCGCAGCCACTCGTCCGATGGCATCGCAGACCGACCCCCTTTGGCCCCCGCTCGGGAATGCGTGAAGGCGCGATCTCAGAGAGTGAGACCGTACGAGGTAATACCTATCACGGTTTAGCCCTCAGGAGAGGTGCCAAACCCTAGGTATTTTAGGTATTTACACCTATACAGAGTCGTCAGCGGAAGGGCGCCCCGTTGACCTTCGCCGAGACCCCGGCCCGGTCCAGGTACGGGGTGATGCCGCCGAGGTGGAACGGCCATCCGGCGCCGAGGATCATGCACAGGTCGATGTCCTCGGCCGCGGCCACCACCCGCTCGTCGAGCATGATCCTGATCTCCTGGGCCAGCCCCTCCAGGGCCCGCTCGAGCACCTCGGGGCCGGTCGACGGGCGGTCGCCGCCGGCCAGCAGCGCGATCACGTCCGGGTCGACCGAGAAGTCGGGCCGGTAGACCGAGGCCTTGCCTGAGTCGGCCACGGCGCGGAGCTTGTCGGAGACGGCGAACCGGCCGGGGAACGCCGCCGCCAGGGTCTCCGCCACGTGGACCGCGATCCCCGGCCCGACCAGCTGGAGCAGCAGGAACGGCGACATCGGGAGGCCCAGGGGGTCGGCCGCGTGCTCGGCGACCTCGAATCCGGTGCCCTCGTCGACCGTGCCGATGATCTCGCCCAGGAACCGGGTGAGCAGCCGGTTGACCACGAACGCGGGCCGGTCGGCCACGATCACGCAGTTCTTCTTGAGCGTCTTGCCGGTCTCGAGCGCGGTCGCCACCGCGGCGTCGCCGGTCAGCTCGCCGCGGACGACCTCGACCAGCGGCAGCACCGCGACCGGGTTGAAGAAGTGGAATCCGACGACCCGCTCGGGGTGCGCCAGCTTCGCCGCCATCGCGGTCACCGACAGCGAGGAGGTGTTGGTCGCCAGCACGCAGTCCGGCCCGACGACCGCCTCGACCTCGGCGAACACCTGCTGCTTGACGCCGAGCTCCTCGAAGACGGCCTCGATCACGAAGTCGGCGTCGGCGAACCCGTCCTTGCTCACCGAGCCGCTGATCAGCGCCTTCTGCCGGTTGGCGGCGTCGGCCGAGAGCCGCCCGCGGACCAGCTGCTTGTCGATCTCGGCGTGCACATAGGCGACGCCGGAGTCGACCCGGGCCTGGTCCAGGTCGGTCATCACGACCGGGACCTGGAGGCGGCGGACGAACAGCAGCGCGATCTGGGCGGCCATCAGCCCGGCCCCGACCACCCCGACCTTGGTGACCTTCCTGGCCAGGGCCCGGTCGGGCGCCCCGGCGGGCCGCTTGGCGCGCTTCTGCACCAGGTCGAAGGCGTACAGCCCGGCCCGGAGCTCGTCCGACAGCAGCAGGTCGGCCAGGGCCTGGTCCTCGGCCGCGAACCCTTCGTCGCGGGTGGCGGTCCGCGCGGCCGCGACCAGGTCGAGCGCCCGGTAGGGGGCGGGCGCGGCGCCGTGCAGCTTGCCGTCGGTCAGGAACCGGGTGTTGGCCACCGCGGCGTCCCAGGTGGCCGCGTCGGCCAGCGGGGCCCGCTCGACCGTGACCGTGCCGTCCAGCACCCGGGCCGCCCAGCGGAGCGACTCCTCGAGGAAGTCCGCGGGCTCGAACATCGCGTCGGCGATGCCGAGCGAGTACGCCTCGGCCCCGCCGATCATCTTGTTCTGCGCGAGCGGGTTCTCGATGATCAGCTTCAGCGCCGGGGCCGGGCCGATGAGCCGCGGCAGCAGGTAGGCGCCGCCCCAGCCGGGCACCAGGCCGAGGAAGCACTCGGGGAAGGCGACCATGGGTACGCCGGAGGAGATCGTGCGGTAGGCACAGTGCAGCGCGACCTCCAGCCCGCCGCCGAGCGCGACCCCGTTGATGAAGCAGAACGACGGCACCGGCAGCTCTCCGAGGCGACGGAAGACCGCGTGGCCGAGCGCCCCGATGCCGGCCGCCCGCTGCCGGGCGACGGCCGGGTCGATGCCGGGGGCGGTGATCGCCGCGCCCGCCCCGTCCAGGTCGGCCCCGGCCGCGAGGATGAACGGCTTGCCGGTCACGCCGACGGCGGCGATCTCGCCCGCCGCCGCCCGAGCGGCGACGGCGGCGAGGGCCGCGTTGAGCGAGAGCAGCCCCTGCGGGCCGAACGTGCTCGGCTTGGTGTGGTCGTGGCCGTTGTCGAGGGTGATGAGCGCCAGCACGCCGGCCGGCCCGAGGTCGACGTCGCGGACGGTCGCGCGGGTCACCACCTCGCCAGGGAACGCGTCCTCGGTGAGGGCAGCCGACAGGTTCTCGATAGCCGTCATCGCTGGCGGTCTCCTTGGGTCACGAAATCAGCGGGACGGACGGGGGGAACGCACGGTCCGTTCGATAGACGGGTTGGCATTTTTTAGATCCGCTCCCACAGGACGGTGCCGCCCATGCCCATGCCGACGCACATGGTCGCCATGCCGTAGCGGGCCTCGGGGTGCTCGGCGAACTGCGCGGCGAGCTGGATCATCAGCCGGACGCCGGAGGAGGCGAGCGGGTGGCCGAGCGCGATCGCGCCGCCCCACGGGTTCACCCGGGGGTCGTCGGCGTCGATCTTGAAGTGGTCGAGGAAGGCCAGGACCTGGACCGCGAACGCCTCGTTGATCTCGATGAGGCCGATGTCGTCCATGGTCAGGTTGTTGCGCGCGAGGAGCTTCTCGGTCGCCGGGACCGGGCCGACGCCCATCACCTCGGGCTCGACGCCGGCGAAGGAGAAGTCGACCAGGCGCATCTTGGCGGTGAGGCCGAGCTCGCGGGCGACGTCCTCGGCGGCGATGATGCAGCCGGTCGCGCCGTCGTTGATGCCGCTGGAGTTACCCGCCGTGATCCGGCCGTGCGGGCGGAACGGGGTCTTGAGCGAGCGCAGGCCGTCCAGCGTCGTCTGCGGCCGCGGCGGCTCGTCCACCGTCGCCCAGCCCCAGCCGAGCTCCTTGGTGCGGATCGCCATCGGGACGAGGTCGGGCTGGAGCTTGCCGGCCGCGTAGGCGGCGGCGACCTTCTGCTGGCTGCGAAAAGCGTAGGCGTCGGCCCGCTCCTTGGTGATGGCCGGGAACCGGTCGTGCAGGTTCTCCGCCGTCATGCCCATGAACAGGGCCGACTCGTCGACCAGGTGCTCGGAGAGGAACCTCGGGTTGGGGTCGACCCCCTCCCCCATCGGGTGACGGCCCATGTGCTCGACGCCGCCCGCGATCGCGATGTCGGCCGCGCCGAGCGCGACCGTCCCGGCGACGGTGGTGACCGCGGTCATCGCGCCCGCGCACATCCGGTCGATCGCGTAGCCGGGCACGGTCACCGGCAGCCCGGCCAGGATGGCGGCCGACCGGCCGATGGTCAGCCCCTGGTCGCCGATCTGCGTGGTGGCGGCGATCGCGACCTCGCCGACCTGATCCTTGGGCAGGTTCGGGTTGCGCCGCAGCAGCTCCCTGATCACCCGGACGACCAGATCGTCGGCCCGTGTCTCGGCGTAGATGCCCTTAGGTCCCGACTTGCCGAACGGCGTCCTGACACCGTCGACGAAGACCACCTCGCGTGCCCTCATTGGCTCTCCCTTGTAGCGCCTGCCCGGCTCTATGCTACTCGCCAGTAACCTACAGCTTGGAACGGCCCCGGCGGAGGAATTGTTCCAGCTGCTCAAGCGGCCAGGCGTTGATCACGGCGTCGGGGGTGAGGCCGCCGAGGCGGGCGGCGGCGACGCCGTAGCGGGCGTTGTTCAGGTGCACGATCGAGTGCGCGTCGGTGTCGATGGCGAACTTCACGCCGGCCGCTTTCGCGGCCGCGATGTCCTCGGGCGGCAGGTCCATCCGCTCCGGCGAGGCGTTGATCTCCAGCGCGGTCCCGGTCCGGGCGCAGGCGTCGTAGAGGGCGGCGAGGTCGACGTCGACTGGCGGGCGGCGGCCGAGCTTGCGGGTCAGCGGGTGACCGATGATGTTCACGTGCGGGTTCTCGACCGCGGTGATGAACCGGCTCGTCATCGTCTTCCTGTCCTGGTCGAAGGACGAGTGAACCGATGCGACGCAGAGGTCGAACCCGTCGAGGAAGTCGGCGTCCCAGTCGACCGACCCGTCGGCCGCGATGTTCAGCTCGGCGCCGTGCAGCAGGGTCAGCCCCACCCGCTGCTGCAGCGCGGCCACCTCGGCCCGCTGCCTGAGCATCTTCTCGTCGGTCATCTGCTGCATGACCAGGTTCGGCGCGTGGTCGGTGACCGCGTAGTACTGGTAGCCGCGCTGCCCGGCGGCGGCGACCATGTCGGCCAGGGACGCGATCCCGTCGGTCAGGCTGGTGTGGGTGTGCAGGTCGCCGCGGAGGTCCTTGGTCTGGATGAGCGGTTTCCTGGCGTCTGCCGCTGGTAGCTCGGGGATGCTGGCGGCCAGGACCGCCTCGATCTGGTCCTCGGTCGCGTCGCTTGGCAGCGACCGCAGGGCGTCGCGGAGCGGCTGGTCGCGGGTGATCACGCCGATTGAGCGCAGGATGCGCTCCTCGCTCTTGGCGCCGAACCCGGACAGGCTGCGCAGCCGGCCCGCCCGGACGGCGGCGTCGAGGTCGGCGATCGAGCCGATGCCGAGCTCGCGGCTGAGCTGCAGCGCCCGCTTGGGGCCGACGCCGGGCACCTTCGCGATCTGCAGGACGCCGGGCGGGACCTTCGCCCGCAGCTCGTCGAGGGCGGCCACGGTGCCGGTCCGCCGGTACTCGGCGATCTTGCCCGCGATCGAGGCGCCCACGCCGGGGATCTTCGTCAGCGCCGGGTCGGGGACCGCGGCAAGGTCTCCCGGGTAGCCGGCGACGGCCTTGGCCGCCTTCTCGTAGTTCCGCGCGCGGAACGGGTCGCCCCCGGTGATCGAGAGAAGTTCCGCGTACTCCCGCAGCATCGCCGCCGCGTCGTCGTTAGCGCTCGCCATGGTAGCCATTGTCGCCCTCCGGCCCGGCTCGGCACCGAGGGCGGGGTCATCCGGTCGCGCCCCACCATCCATTACACTCCGACAGCGGCACGTTACGCTCATATGATGGCAGCGAGGTCGGAGGTTCTCCCAGAGCGTCCCGGCACGCGCGGGCAGCGCTGGCTGGCCCGGCTGGCGGTGCTGTTCGCCACCGCCGCCATCGTCATCGTGCCTGTGTTCGCCGACCTGCGGAGCCTGGCGATGCTGGCGGTGGGGCTGGTCGCGGTCGCGCTGAGCGTCGCGTCGGCCTACCTGTTCCTGGCCCGCCGGGGGCTGCTGCGCTGGCTGTCGCTGGTCGTCTTCGCGCTCACCCCGATCACGGTGATCGTCGTGTTCGCGTTCTACTCGCTGCTGTGGGTGGCGGCCGTGTCGGCGGCGGGCTGGCTGCTGGCCGCCGCGGCCGCGCGGCTGGCGCTGGCGGGCGACCGGGAAGAGTGGCGGATGGCCGAGCACCCGGTGCCGCGCCCGGCCGCGCGCCCGTTTCTGATCATGAATCCGAAATCCGGCGGCGGCAAGGTGGCGCGGTTCGACCTGCAGCAGAAGGCGGTCGCGCTCGGGGCCGAGGTGTTCCTGATGAGCGGGCCCGAGCAGGTCGACGTGGCGGCGGTGGCGCGGGCGGCGGTGGCGTCCGGCGCCGATCTGCTCGGCGTGGCGGGCGGCGACGGCA
>DATCGA010000425.1:0-6768 GCA_036509215.1 Trebonia sp. | reverse complement strand
AGGGCCGGTGGTTCAGGGAGGGCCGGTGGTTCAGGGAGGGCCGGTGGTTCAGGGAGGGCCGGTGGTTCAGGGAGGGCCGGTGGTGAGGGGAATGCTGGTGGGGCATGCAGTGGGGCCTGGGGCTGGGGGGCTGGGCTGCGCGTTGGCTCGGCCCGTCCTTGGTCGTGGGTTTTAATGAAGTGTGATCGATGAGCACGCGCGGCATGATCCGCCCGCGCGGCTGCGGCCGTTTGTCTCCGGGTACGCGGGGTACCGGCAGGAGGGGGTGGCGCCCGCGCGGCACCGCGGGCTGCCCTCGCCCGAGCTGACGTTCATCGTCACCCTTGACGACCCGCTCGCGATCGACGCCCATCCCGATCCAGGCCAGCCCGCCGATTCGTATGACACGCTGCTGGGCGGGCTGCACACCTCGCCCGCGCTGGTCAGCCACGGGGGCCGCTGGTCCGGGGTGCAGCTCGGGCTCACCCCGCTCGGCGCGCGGATGCTGCTCGGGCTGCCCGCCGCGGGCCTGGCGAACTGGGACGCCGAGGCGACCGACGTGATCGGCGGGTTCGCGGCCCGACTGCGGGAGCGGGTGGTCGAGCAGCCGACCTGGGCGGGCCGGTTCGCGGTGATTGACCAGCTGCTCGAGCGGCGCGCGGCCGAGGCCGACGCGGACCGCCGCGGCACGGTCCGGCCGGAGGTCGGATACGCCTGGCGGCGGCTGCGGGAAACCCGGGGCGGCGTCGGGGTGGCCGAGCTGGCGGCCGAGACGGGGCTCAGCGCCCGTCGGCTGGGCGCGCTGTTCCGGGCAGAGATCGGCCTCGCGCCGAAGGAGGCCGGGCGGGTGTTCAGGTTCACCCACGCACGTCGGCGGATCGGGCAGGCGGTGGGCGCGGGAATCGGCGCGGGCGCGGGCATGGGCGCAACGTTCGCCGATCTCGCGGCCGAGTGCGGCTTCTACGACCAGGCGCATCTGGCCCGCGAGTTCCGCGCGCTGGCCGGCTGCCCGCCGTCGGTGTGGCTGGCCGAGGAGTTCCGATTCGTCCAAGCCTCGGCCGCTGACCTCGGGGAATGATCGAACCATGACACAGACACCGCCACCGCAGGTGTGGCCATCGCTCACCGCCCGCGACGCCCGCAGGCTCATCAAGTTCCTGGTCGACGCGTTCGGCTTCGAGGAGACCGCCGTCTACGGCGAAGGAGACCGGGTCCACCACGCGGAGCTCGCCTGGCCGCCCGGCGGCGGGGTGATGCTCGGGTCGGCCGACCCCGGCTCGACCGCGCCGGGCACGTTCCGCGGCTACGCGGTCTGCGACGACCCGGACACGCTGTTCAAGCGGGCGGTCGCGCACGGCGCCACCGTGACCAGGGGGCTCACCGACCAGGACTACGGCTCGCGCGAGTTCTCGGTCACCGACCCGGAGGGCAACCGCTGGTCGTTCGGCACCTACCGGGGCGCGCCGCGCTGAGCCCGGTCGGCAGGAAACCAGGCGGTCAGCGGTGTTCCCGGACGCCCAGCCGTTCCAGCCGCGCGTTGCTGAACCGGCCCTGGGGGTCGAGCCGCTCGAACAGCGCCCGGGCGTCGCCCAGCCGGGGGTACAGCCGCTCGGGCTGGCCCGCCTGGATGTGCGACGCCTTCCCCCAGTGCGGCCTCGCGTCGAACGGCGCCAGCGCCGCCTCAACCTCGGTCAGCGCCGCGCTGACCTGGTGGGGGCGGTTGCGCCAGGTGAAGTGGATCGCCAGCGTCTCCCGGTCGTAGGACCCGCTCAGCCAGAGCCGGTCGGGCGCGGTGGCGCGGAACTCCGACACCAGCAGCAGCGGCGTGATCAGCGGCGACAGCCGCCGGACGGCGTCCAGGGCGGCCGCGCCGCGGGCCCGGTCGACGAAGTACTCGGACTGGATCTCGTCCCCGTTGCTGGGCGGGGAGTCGATGCGGAAGTGCGGCAGCCGCTCCGACCACGGGCCCGCCGCGCCGACCACCGTGAGGTTGTCGACCGGGGCGTCGACCAGCCGCGGCGGGCCCGGGTCGGGGTGGGCGCCAAAGAACTCCGGCGGCGCTTGCGTGCCGTCCGGTTCCGGCCCGTCGAGGCGGCGCTTGACCCACGCGGCCTCGAGCGTCTCGCCGCTCCAGTCGGTGAACAGGCTCACGCTGTAGGCGGCGGACAGGATGGGGTCGAGCTCCGCCAGCACCCGGTCCCAGCGCAGCCCGGCGTAGACGTCCTGCCTGACCAGGTAGCTGGGCTGTACGTCGAGGGTGACACGGACGACGACGCCGAACGCCCCCAGCCCGACCGCGAGCCCGTCGAAGCCCGGGTCGGCGCGCCCGCCCCGGCGCAGCTCGCCGTCGGCGTCGACGTAGTCCAGGCCCGCGACCGCGGCCGACAGGATCTGGTTGCGGCTGCCCGAGCCGTGCGTTCCGGTGGCGGTCGCGCCCGCGACCGAGATGTGCGGCAGCGACCCCAGGTTGTGCAGCGCCCAGCCGCGCTTCTGCAGCCATCCCGCGAGCGCGCCGTAGGAGGCACCCGCGCCGACCGTGACCGTCCCCGCGGCCTCGTCGAGGACCGGCTCGGGGGCGATGGCGGTGACCGTGACCAGCGTGTCGCCGTTGTCGGCGAGATCGTTGAAGGAGTGCCGGGTGCCGAGCGCGCGGACTCGCCCGGCCGTGGTGACCGCCCGCCGGACTTCGTCGACCGTCCGCGCCGCGATCACCGTGGGCGCGGTGAACCGGTAGGTACCCGACCAGTTTCTTAGCTCAGGTGTCACTTCACCGGACCTTACCCTACCGACCTGTCGTCATCGGGGGCGCTCCCGATCGGAGCCGCGGGCCGGTTGAGCGCTCGGTGAACGCGGGTCAGCAAGGCCACTTCGGTGAAGGGCTTTTGCAGGATGTCAAAGTCCCGCGCGGGGATGCCATGGAAGTCAAGCACCTGCTGGGCGTATCCGGTGATGTAGAGGGCGCGCAGCCCCGGGCGGATGGCCTGGACCCGGTCGATCACCTCGTTTCCGAGCATGCCCGGCATCACCATGTCGGTGACGAGCAGTTCGATCGGCAGGGCTGGATCGGCGGCCAGGCGGACGGCGTCGGCGCCGTCTTCGGCCTCGCAAACCCGGTAGCCATTGCGGGTCAGCAGCCGGCTTGCCATCGCGCGCAGTCCGTCCTCGTCCTCGACCAGCAAGATCGTCTCCCCCTGCCCGCGCAGTTCTGCTGCCGCAAGGTCCGGTGTCGCCTCGGCCGCGGCGGATTGCCCGGTGGCGGGCAGCAGCACGTTCACGGTCGTGCCGAGCCCCTGCTCTGAATAAATGTCGATGCTGCCGCCGACACCGGTCACGATGCCGTACACGGTGGCGAGCCCAAGGCCGGTCCCCCGGCCCCGCGGCTTGGTCGAGAAGAACGGCTCGAAGACGCGCTCGATGGTCGCCTGGTCCATGCCGGTCCCGGTGTCCGATACCGCCAGCCGGCAATAACGTCCCGGTTCAAGCCTGGGCCGCTGCGACGCGTAGGCGTCGTCCACTTCTGCGTTGCCCGTTTCGATGGTGAGGCGGCCGCCGCCCGGCATCGCGTCACGCGCGTTAAGCGCCACGTTGACCAGCACCTGCTCGAGCTGGCCGCGGTCGGCCTCGACCCGCCACAGGCCGGGCTCGCAGGAGATGACGAGGTCGATGTGCTCGCCCAGGGCGCGACGGAGCAGCTCACCGGAGCTCTCGACCATCTGGTTCATGTCAAGTATCTCCCGTTTGACCGCCTCGCTCCTTGAGAAGGTCAGGAGCTGGCGGGTCACCCGGATCGCCTGCTGCGCCGCGGCCGCGACCTGCTCGACGTCGGCCAGCACGGGCTGAAGCCGATCGTCTTCGCCGACGAGGGCGGCGAGCTGCTCCTTGGTGAAGTCCGTGTAGCCCGCGATCACGTTGAGCAGGTTGTTGAAATCATGCGCGACACCGCCGACCAGTTGGCCGAGGCTCTCAAGCCGCTGCGACTGCTGGAGTCGGCCCTTGAAGCGCTCCTGCTCCGCGACGGCCCGCAGCCGCTCGCGCTCGGCCTCCATCGCCAGCCTCTCGGACACGTCTCTGACCGCGGCGACCGTTACTGTCCCGTGCTCCGTGGGCAGCAGGCTCAGCCTGACCTCGGCCGGGAAGGTGGAGCCGTCCCGGCGAAGTCCGGCCGACTCAAGCTCCTGGCCGACCGGCTGGGATCGTCGGTCGCCGACCGACGGCAGGCTCGCTCTCCATTCCTCGGGCAGCAGCGTCTTCACCGGCCGGCCGATGAACTCGTGGGCGCTGTACCCGTACGCCTGCACCGCCTGAGCGTTCGCCATCGTGATGATGCCGCCGGAGTCCACCGCGACCATCGCGTCCGGCGCCAGGTCGAAGAGGTTCCGCACGTTCTCCTCGGCTCGTTCCCGCTCCGCCAGGGCTGCGACCAGACTGATCCGCATCCGCTCGACGCCACGGCTCAGGTCCGCCAGTTCGGCGTCGCCCACCGCGGGAACACGGGTGCTGTAGCCTCCCTCGGCGACTGCTGCGACGGCAGCGCTCAGCTGCCTGAACGGCCGAAGCAGGCCGCGCCTGACCGTCACGATGACGCCCGCGGCAGCTGCCGCGACCACCACGACCATGACGACGAGCGCGCCGAGAAGCGTGTTGTAGATCCGGCCCAGGCTGTCGGTGACCTGCTGCTGCTCACTGGTGATCTCCGATTGCAGCGACAGCGCGGCCGACCGGACGGCGAGCGTCATGGGGCTGACCAGCCGGAGGTCTGCCTGTAGCGCCCGCGCGGCCGCGACATCACCACGGCTTAGGTCCGCCGCCTGCGGGTCGGCGACACGAGCGAGCCAGGCCCGATAGGCCGTGATCGTGGCATCGAGCCGCGCCGTCATCGACTGGTCGGCGCGGGCCAGCGATGCGATCTGGCCCTGGCTCACCCGGAATGCGGCGCCCAGGCCGTAGAACGATTGGAGCCCGGAGACGTCGCCGCTTGTCACCGCCACCCGCAGCGCCGTCCGCTGTCCCGTATACCGGCGGCTCAGGTCGTTCGCGGCGGCTGCCGCGGGTACCAGCCGGTTGGCCAGATCGCGGCTCGTGCTCCGGCTGTCGGCCGCCGCGATCAGCGCGACGGCGAACGCGGCGGCGGCGAGCGCCACCGCGACCACGGCCGCGACGGTCGAGCTCCGCCCCATCCCTCGTCGCCTTGTTACCGGCATGTCCCCTCCCCGCGAATCGTCGGTAGCGCGAAACATCGGTAACGCGAAATGCAAGGTCCGCAGGACGACGATGACGGCCACCACAACGAGCACGGCAAGGGCCTTGATGACGAGCCCTCGCTCGTACCGGACCGCCGTCCGGATCTCCTCCTTGAACACCTCGGGCTCGTGCCGCCCGGCTGGTTCGACCGTCACGTTTGGATCGTCATCTTCCCGGTCTTCTCTGTCTTGTCCCAGCGCATTTCCGCCCGCCTGAGCTCCATGACGTAGGAGGCGAACGTGCAGGCGCAGAGCAGTGACCCGTAACCCACGAGGTAGACGATCAACGGGCTCACCAGCCGGCCCGCCCATTTCTGCTCGGCCGCCTTCGCCAGGTAGGCCACGGCCAGGGACCCGCCGAGCCACCCGTAGACGAAGACGATGACCCAGCTCACGTGGGGCGGCGGAAGGCCGGACTGGTCGAAGAACCAGCGGGCCGCGTCCGCAAGCAGCCGGGGGAAGCAGGTGTAGACGATGATGGCCAGATTCACCGCGCCCGGGAACATCACGGCCTGACGCCAGCTCCGCCGGGCCGTGGATGTGTCGATGAGGAGCGCGAAGCCGGTGATGAAGATGAAGGTGACGGCGTTGATGATCCACAGCACGCGGAACGCCGGCCAGGCGGCGGGCGAGCCCGCGAAATAGAGAGTGAGCAGCGCCGCCGACGACGTGATCATGAACAACGGCTGTAGGAACAGGCAGAACCAGACGATCCCGAAGGTGAGGCCGCCGAGATGGTGCATGCGGCTGGGCCGGAACCACAGTCCGCGGTACCTCGCGGTGAGCGTGACGTTGCCACGCGCCCAGCGGAGCCGCTGTTTCCACAGACCTCCGATGGAGTCGGGTTTCTCCGCCCAGCAGATGGCGTGCGGTTCAAACACGACCCGGTGCCCGTGCAGCTGGGTCTCGAAGGTGGTGATCGTGTCTTCGGCCAGCGAACTGGTGTCGATCCGGCCGCCGAGGGCGACCAAGTTCGCCCGCGAGTGCAGTTGTGCGCCGCCGGCCAGGCACGCGACCGCGCCGAGGACGTTCTGCCCGCGCCTGGCGGCGCTCTGGGCGGTCACGTACTCGTAGCCGATGAACCGGGTCAGGTAGTTGCCCGGGCGGCTGCCCTCCTTGATGTAGGCGGTAACGGCGCCTACCTTCGGATCGGCCAGGTGCCTGGTCAGCGTCCGCAGCGCGGCGGGTTCGAAGATGACGTCGGCGTCCGTTATCAGCAGCGATTCCATCCAGGCGTCGCCGAGAACGACGGCCAGACCGTGGTTGAGCGTGTGCGCCTTGCCCTGACCGCCCTTCTCCCGGCGCAGATGCACCACCTGTCCCGGGTACTGCGTTTCCTTGGCCTTCACGATCAGGGGGGTGTCGTCGGTGCTGGCGTCGTCAGCCACGAAGACCCGCAGCGATTCCTTCGGGTACTCGGCCCGCATCAGCCGGTCGATTGACTCCCCGATCACCGCTCCCTCGTTCCAGGCCGGGATCAGCACCACCGTGCGCGGGAAGACCGGCTCGCAGGCACCGTAATGATTACGCCAGAAGTGACCGGCCGCCA
>DATCGA010000424.1:0-6364 GCA_036509215.1 Trebonia sp. | reverse complement strand
CGGTGAGCCCGGGCGGCGGACCCGAGGAGGTGCTCGACCGCGCCCTGGCGGAGTTGTGGAAATCGATAGCGGCCGGCGATGTGCTGAACGCGGAGTTCCAGACCTCGGCCTTCGTGGCCCTGCCGGAGCTGACGGACGGCTCGCCCGAGCAGACGGAGACCCTGGCCGACGCGCTCATCGGCGCCGCGTCCAACCATCCCTCCGGGACAGACGGGTCAGAGGCGCCCGCATTCTGCCGTCTGCTGATGTCGCTCGGCTCACGCTCGGTCAAGCGGGCCGCCAGCCAGGCGCTGGCGGACTTCACCGCCGATGACATCTACCCCCCGGGCTGGGTCACCAGCATCGGGAGGCCGGCCCCGGGCCGGGCGTGGCGCCAGCACGACGTGTTCGACGAAAGCGAGGTCATCGCGGTCACGTTCGGCTATTCCGGCGCCGAGCACGCGCTGCTGGTCGCGACCGACCTGGCCGAGCTGCCGACCGTCAGCATGATCGCCATGGGCGCTGACGCCGACGGGATGCTCAAAACCCTGCAGGACGCTGCCGAGCCCCACCAGCGCTACGAGGAGATCGCGCTGGGCGAGGCGAGGCGGCGCATCGAGGGACCGCTCGCCCAGGCCGGCGCCGACCCGGACTTCGAACTCGACGCCTCCTCGATCGTGTTCCTGCCGCTCGCCCGGTCCCGCGTCCGCCGCCTGCCATCGGACGATCCCGGCCAGGCTGTCGCCTACACGGCGGCCGACCGCGCCGCCGCCATCGAGGAGTTCCTCGGCAGCCCGGAGGCCGGCCAGGCCGGCGACCCGGATGTCGCGCGATTCTGGGCGACGGTGCTCACCGGCTACAGCAGCCGGGTTCCCGGCGAGCCGCCCGCCCGGGTCGGGCCGCACAAGCTCGCCGCCATGCTCCTTGTGCACGTCGCGAGCACGTTCACGCTCACCGACGGGCAGCGAGCGGGGATGCAGCCGGCGGTGACCGCGTGGACCCGGTGGGCAGCGGGACGTCAGGGGCTGGACGAGGCGGCGATCGACATGGTCATGACGCGGCTGCCGGAGCTCCTCGACGAGTTCCCCGACGCGTACGACCACCCCTACAGCGCCGCGTCTCGCGGCTACCTGCGCGACGTGGCGACCTGGGATGTCGACCTCCCCTGGCTGGCGGACCAGCTCGCCCGGCGGGAGTTCGCCGCGCCGCTGCCGGGGGACCGCGATCCCAGCGCAGACGGAATTGACGCGACCGACGCGCACGGCCGGGCCGAAATCGTCATCGCGGAGTTCGCGGAATGCGGCGGCGGGGGCGCCGACGCGATAAAACTGCTGACGGCGGTGCCCCGCATCGTGGAGGAAGTGTGGCACGACAACCCGAGCACGACCTGGGAAAAAGCCAAGCTGCTGCTGGCCGAGGGACACAACCGGCATGACGTGATTCACCGGCTGGCGGGTTAGTTCCCGGCGCCGCCTTCCCTGCCTCTGCGGGCAATTTGGGCGGAAGAGTCGCCCGGGACCGTTCGATATAAGCGGATTTTGGTCTTTGATTTTCAGTACAGGCCGACGATGTTGCCGTCGTCGTCCAGGTCGATCGAGGCGGCGGCCGGGTTGCCCGCCAGGCCGGGCATGGTGCGCATGTCGCCGCAGATCGGGTAGATGAAGCCGGCCCCGACGGAGGCGCGGACCTCGCGGACCGGGAGCCGGAAGCCGGTCGGCGCGCCCTTGAGGCTCGGGTCGTGGCTCAGCGAGTACTGCGTCTTGGCGATGCAGACCGGGAGGCTCCCGAAGCCGTTCCGCTCGTAGCCGTCGAGCTGGCGGTCGGCCAGCGGTGCGTAGTCCACGCCGTCGGCGCCGTAGATCTTGGTCGCGATGGCCTCGATCTTCTCCCTCAGCGACGCCTCGGCCGGGTAGAGGAAACGGAAATCGGCGGGCTGCGAGGCGGCTTCGGCGACCGCCTCGGCGATCTCGGCCGCGCCCCGGCCGCCGTCGGCGAAGTGCGTGCCGACCGCCGACCTGACCCCCATCGACGCCGCGACCTCGGCGATCGCGGCGCGCTCGGACGCGAAGTCGGATGGCATCGCGTTGATCGCGACGACCGGCTCGATGCCGTGGGCGCGGATGTTCTCCAGCTGCTTGCGCAGGTTCGCCGCGCCCAGCAGCACGTCCTCGGGGTTCTCGGCCAGCATGCCGTCGGGCAGCGGGCGGCCGGCCACCACCCGGTACTTGCCCGAGTGGCTCTTGAGCGCGCGGACGGTCGCGACCACGACGGCGGCGTCCGGGGCGAGGCCGGAGACGCGGCACTTGATGTTGAAGAACCGCTCGGCGCCCATATCGGCTCCGAACCCGGCCTCGGTGACGAGGAAGTCGCCGGTGTGGATGCCGATCAGGTCGGCCACCACGCTGCTGTTGCCGTGCGCGATGTTGCCGAAGGGACCGGCGTGCACGAAGACCGGCGTGTTCTCCAGCGTCTGGAGCAGGTTCGGCTTGAGCGCCTCGCGCATGATCACGGCCGCCGCGCCGGCCGCCTTGAGCTGTTCGGCCGTCACCGGCTCGCCCGACTTCGTGTAGCCGACGACGATGCGGCCGAGGCGGGCGCGCAGGTCCTTGAGGTCCCTGGCCAGCGCGAGCACGGCCATGACCTCGCTGGCGGCGGTGATGTCGAAGCCGGCCTGCCGGGGCACGCCGTCGCCGGCCGCGCCGAGGCCGATCACGATGTTCCTCAGCGCGCGGTCGTTGACGTCGAGCACCCGCTTCCAGGTGATCTGATTGAGGTCGAGGCCGAACTCGTTGCCGCGGTAGAGGCTGTTGTCGACCATCGCCGCGATCTGGTTGTGGGCGGCCGTGACCGCGTGCATGTCGCCGGTCAGGTGCAGGTTGAGCAGCTCGAACGGGACCGCCTGGGAGTAGCCGCCGCCCGCCGCGCCGCCCTTGATGCCGAACGTCGGCCCCATGCTGGCCTGGCGGATCGCGATCGTCGCCGTCCGGCCGATGTGCCGGAACGCCATCCCGAGCCCGATCGTGGTGGTGGTCTTGCCCTCGCCCAGCGGGGTGGGGGTGATCGCGGTGACCACGACGTACTTGGCCTTCGGGCGGTCCTGCAGTTCTTCGATCGCCGTGAGGTCGATCTTGGCGACGTGCTCGCCGTGCTGTTCGACCAGCCAGGGCGGGATGCCGATGCCCTCGGCGATTTCCGTTATCGGCTTCAGCGTGGCCTGGCGCGCGATTTCCAGCGCGGTTGGCATCGTCATGACGAGTAATCCTCCGGCCCCAGTGACGGCATTACTGCTGGCGATTCTGGCTTCGCGCCGACGCTTGTCTAGCTGCGCCGCGACCAAACCTACGGCCGGATTGTTAGTAATAAAGCACAATCGTGTTTCGCGCGGCGGCACCGTCGTTCCCCTCATCCTTCGGGATGAGGGGAACGCCGGTCGGCACCCGCGCCCCCTTCGTTCAACTAGTCTGGTCTGGTTGTCGGCAGGTCAGACCTCGGTGAGCCGCGTGAGCCGCGTGAGCCGGTTGAACCGTGGGGTGCCGGAGTCGGCACGATCCGTCCAGCTGAAGCATTGAAACCCCGAGACCACGGAAGGGGCGGCACGCCCTATGTACCACCTCACATACCTCCAGGCGGTCGTGACCGGACTCGTCCAGGGTGTGACCGAGCTCTTCCCGGTCTCCAGCCTCGGGCACAACGTGCTGCTTCCGGCGCTGATCGGCGGGAGCTGGGCGAAGACCCTGAACGTCTCGGCCACCGGCTCGCCGTACCTGGCGTTCATCGTGGGACTGCACGTGGCGACGGCGATCGCGATGATCGCGTTCTTCTGGCGGGACTGGCTGCGGATCGTCCGCGGATTCTTCTCCTCGATCGGGCAGCGCCGGGTGTCCACGCCGGACCAGCGGCTGGCCTGGATGATCATCCTCGGGACGATTCCGGTGGGCCTTGTCGGGCTGGTGGTGCAGAAGGAATTCATCAAGGTGTTCGCCAAGCCCGAGCTCGCGGCGACGTTCCTGGCCATCAACGGCCTGATCCTGCTGGCGAGCGAGCGGATGCGGCGGCGGAAGCAAGACCGGGACGGCGGCGGGACGCGGGCGGCGTTCGACGGGCCTGGCGGCGGGCCTCGGCCTGCCTTTGACGGGCCTGGCTTCGGTCCTGGTCCCGGGCGTCCGGGTGGCCGGCCGGCCGACGGGCCGCCGCCGGGGTACTCCCAGCAGCCTCGGCAGCAGCAGTGGCAGGGGCCGGACCCGCGCTACGGGCAGGACGACCGGCAGCGGCAAGGCGGCGGCGGGCGGCATGGGCGGGGCGGCCAGGGCGGGCAGTACGGGCCTGACGGGCAGCCGATCCGAGGGGGGCAGTACGGGCCTGACGGGCAGCCGGTGCGGGGCGGGCAGCCGGGCCGGGACGAGCAGTACGGGCGAGAGCAGTACGGACGAGACCCGCGGGGCGGGCAGCCGCAGCAGCCGACCGGGGGGCCGGGTTACGGGCAGCAGGCGCCGTACGGGCAGCAGCCGTGGGACGGCCAGCAGGGGCCGGGGCAGGACGCCTGGCGCGACCAGGCACGCCAGCAGGACGGCGACCCGCGCGGGGCACGCGACCCGCGCAATCAGGGCGACCCCTGGGCGCAGCAGCAGCAGCAGCCGCCGGCCGGGCGACACGGGCGGCCTGGCGACGGACGGCCTGGGGACGGGCGGCCTGGCAACGGACGGGGCGGCGACGGACGGCCGGGGCCGAACGGCGCGGAGGGCGACCCGGCGGTCGCCGCGGACCGGCGGCTGTCCACGATCGGCTACAAGCGAGCGGTCTTCATCGGCGCGGCGCAGATCCTCGCGCTGCTCCCCGGCATCAGCCGCGACGGCATCGTCACGGTGGCCGGCATGGGGCGCGGGCTGACCCGCCAGGACGCGGTGCGGTACTCGTTCCTGCTCTCAGCGCCGGTGATCCTGGCGGCGGGCGCGCTGAAGGCGACCGACCTGACCGGGCCGATCAGCAAGGGGATGCACGGTCCGATCATCGTCGGCTCGATTATCGCCGGGCTCGGCGCCTACCTGTCGATACGGTTCCTTACGAAGTACTTCAGCGAGGACAAGTCGCTGAACCCGTTCGGGTATTACTGCATCATCGCGGGGCTTGGCAGCCTTGCGTACCTGGTGCTCAAGTAATACCTGGTGCGCGTTGTACGCGTCCCCGAATTATCGTGCGACGTTAGAGTACGTTTTCCGGTCCTTTTGTCGCACGATAATTCGGGGTGCAGGCTGGCCTGGAAGAGATCGCCGGTGCTTGTGGCGGGGGCTTAGGTTCCGGCGTTGCCGGGGATGACCAGGCCGGATTCGTAGGCGATGACGACGAGCTGGGCGCGGTCGCGGGCGTCGAGCTTGGTCATGATGTGGCTGACGTGCGTCTTCGTGGTGAGCGGGCTGAGGTAGAGGCGGGTCGCGATCTCATCGTTGGACAGCCCTTCGGCGACCAGCGACAGGACCTCACGCTCGCGCTCGGTGATCCGGGACAGGTCCCTCCCGGGCTGCGGGCGGCTCTGGCCGCGGCCGCCGACTGCGGGACCCGGACCGCCGCCAAGCCCGGCCACCGGGGCGCGGCCGGCGAACGTCGCGATCAGGCGCCGGGTGACGCTCGGGGACAGCAGCGCCTCGCCCCTGGCGACAACCCGGACGGCGCGGATCAGATCCTCCGGCTCGGCGTCCTTGACCAGGAAGCCGCCCGCGCCGGCCCGGAGCGCCTGGTAGACGTAATCGTCGGTCTCGAACGTGGTCAAGATGACGACCCGCACCCCGGCCAGGTCGCCGTCGGCGGCGATCCGGCGGGTGGCCTCGAGGCCGTCGACCTCGGGCATCCGGATGTCCATCAGGATCACATCGGGACGCTCGGCGCGGGCCAGGGCAACCGCCTGCTCGCCGTTGACCGCCTCGCCGACGACCTCAATGTCTCCGGCCGCCTCGAGCAGCACCCGGAACCCGGCCCGGATCAGCGCCTGGTCGTCGGCCAGGAGCACCCGGATCACCGGCGGCCGCCCAGCTGCCCGCCGCCGGCGGAGGCGTCGCGGGCCGGCGGCGGCGCGTGCGCTGCCGTTTCGGGTTGGGCGTCGTCGTCGGCGTCGATGTCGGCGTCGGGGTCGGCGTCGTGCGGGAAGCGGGCGGCGACCCGGAAGCCCCCGTCGGGGATCGGGCCGATCTCGATGGCGCCGCCGGCGGCGGCGGCGCGCTCGCGCATGCCGCGCAGGCCGTGCCCGGCGCCGGTGCCGGTCGCGAGGAAGGCCGCGAACGCGGTCTCCGCGACCGACGAGGAGAGGCCGCAACCGGTGTCCGTGACCTCGACGGCCAGGTGATCCGCGGCGTAGCGCACGGTCACGGCGGCGGTGGCGGGGCCGGCGTGGCGG
>DATCGA010000423.1:0-4297 GCA_036509215.1 Trebonia sp. | reverse complement strand
CGATACCAGGAAGATGAGCCGCCAGTTGGTCGGCGGCCTGCTGTCGGCCATCGGCATCGCCGGGATGGACCGGATGGTGCAGCGGAACGTGCTGGCGATGTCCGGGCGGGCGGTGGAGGCGGCCGGCGACTGCTCGACCCTGCTGCTCGACAAGACCGGCACGATCACCTACGGGAACCGGATGGCGACCGAGTTCCTCCCGGTGGCCGGGGTCGCCCTGGACGAGCTGGCCGAGGCGGCGCTGCTGGCGAGCATGCCCGACGAGACCCCGGAGGGCCGCTCGATCGTCGATCTGGCCGAGCGGCGGTACCCCGTGGTTCCGCCCGGGCTCGATGAGGGGGAGTTCGTCCCGTTCACCGCGCAGACCCGGATGAGCGGGATCGACTACTACGGCCGGCGCATCCGCAAGGGCGCCGCCGCCTCGGTCCGCGCCTGGGTGACGGACGGCGGCGGCACCGTCCCGGCCGACCTCGACCCGATCGTCGAGACCATCGCAGGCAACGGCGGCACGCCGCTGGTGGTGGCCGACGATACGAGGGTCCTCGGGGTCATCCACCTCAAGGACACGGTCAAGGAGGGCATGGCCGAGCGGTTCGCGCACCTGCGCGACATGGGCATCCGCACGGTGATGATCACCGGCGACAACCCGCTCACCGCGAGCGCCATCGCCCAAGAGGTCGGCGTCGACGACTTCCTGGCCGAGGCCACCCCGGAGGACAAGCTCGCTCTCATCAGAAGAGAGCAGCGCGGCGGGCACATGGTCGCGATGACCGGCGACGGCACCAACGACGCGCCCGCGCTCGCGCAGGCCGACGTGGGCCTGGCGATGAACACCGGGACGCAGGCGGCCAAGGAGGCCGGCAACATGGTCGACCTCGACTCCAACCCGACCAAGCTGATCGAGGTCGTCGAGGTCGCCAAGCAGCTGCTGATCACCCGCGGCTCGCTGACCACGTTCTCCATCGCCAACGACGTGGCCAAGTACTTCGCGATCATCCCGGCGATGTTCGTCGTCGTGTACCCGAAGCTCGGCGTGCTCAACGTCATGCGGCTGGACAGCCCGCACACCGCGATCCTGGCGGCGGTCATCTACAACGCGCTCATCATCCCGGCGCTGATCCCGCTGGCGCTGCGCGGGGTGGCGTTCAAGCCCCGCGACGGGGCCGCGATCCTGCGTCGCAACGCCCTCATCTACGGCGTCGGCGGGCTCGTCGCCCCGTTCGTCTTCATCAAGCTCATCGACCTCGCCCTCACCGCGATGGGACTGCACTGAAATGGGACGATCCGGCCTCATCAGACAGGCCTCCGCCTGCATCGCGATGCTCGCCATCGTGACCGTTGTCCTCGGCTTCGGCTATCCGCTCGCGGTCACCGGGATCTCGCAGCTCTTCTTCCGCCACCAGGCCAACGGCTCGCTGGTCTACGTCAACGGCACGCTCAAGGGCTCGGCGCTGCTCGGGCAGAACTTCGCCGGCAGCAAGGGCAACCCGCTGCCGCAGTACTTCCAGCCCCGCCCGTCCAACGCGGGCACCGGCTACGACGGCGCGGACTCGGGCGCGTCCAACCTCGGCCCGACCAACCCGGTGCTGATCAAGCTGGTGACGCAGCGGGCCGTCGCCTACCGCGCGTTCAACGACCTGCCCGCGAGCGCGGTGGTGCCGGTCGACGCGGTGACCGCCTCCGGGTCCGGACTCGACCCCGATATCTCGATCGCCAACGCGCTCGACCAGGCCCCCCGGGTCGCCCGCGCCCGGCACCTGCCGCCCGCCCGGGTGATCGCGCTCGTGCACCAGCACACGGCACCCGCCCAGTGGGGGTTCCTCAGCGAGCCCGCGGTCAACGTGCTTGAACTCAACCTCGCCCTGGACGGACTGCGATGAACCTGACCGGATGGGAACAGCTGCTGTTCGTCTGCGCGGCGACCGCCGTCCTGGCGCCGCTGCTCGGCAGGTACCTCGCCGCCACGTTCCGCGGCAGCGTCCCAACAGCCACCGGACCCAAGGCGCCCGGACCCAAGGCGCCCGGCGACCGCATCTTCGCCCCGGTCGAGCGCCTCGTCTACCGCGCCCTGCGGGTGGACCCGGAATCGTCGATGACCTGGCAGGTCTACGCGATCGCGGTGCTGGTGTTCGGGCTGCTGTCGTCGGTCCTGCTGTACGCGATCCTGCGCCTGCAGGGCGTACTGCCGCTGAACCCCGCCCGCGCGCCGGGCATGTCCCCGACGCTGTCGTTCAACACCGCGATCAGCTTCATCACCGGCACCAACTGGCAGGCCTACGAGGGAGAGACCCAGGCGAGCTACCTGGCCGACATGGCCGGCCTGGTGGTGGCCCAGTTCACCGCGTCCGCGGTCGGGCTCGCGGTGGCGCTGGCGGTCGTCCGCGGCATCGCCGGGTCGTCGCGCCGGATCGGCAACTTCTGGGTTGACTTCACCCGGTCGCTGGTCCGGGTGTTCGTGCCGCTGTCCGTCATCGGCGCGCTGGTGCTGGTCAGCCAGGGCGCGGTGCAGAACCTGACCGGGTTCAGGACCGCCAGCACGCTGGCGGGCGGGACCCAGCAGATCCCCGGCGGCCCGGTCGCCAGCATGGAGGCCATCAAGCTGCTCGGCACCAACGGCGGCAGCATGTACGGGGTCGGCGGCGCGCACCCGTTCGAGAACCCGACCGGCTTCACCAACCTCTTCGACCTGCTGCTGGTCATCGTGCTGCCGTTCGCGATCATCTTCATGTTCGGCCGCCTCATCGGCCGCCCGCGGCAGGCGCTGGCGATCGCGGCGGTGATGGCGGCCCTCTTCCTCGGCCACACGGTGATCGCCATGCAGGCCGAACTGCACGGCAACTCCCAGCTGCCCGCCTCGGTCTCCCAGGTCGCCAGCGCAGTCAACCCGGGCGGCAACCTGGAGGGCAAGGAGCTGCGGTTCGGCCCGTCCGCGTCGGCGCTGATGACGGTCGGGACGATGGGCACCACGGCCGGCGCGACCGACTCGGCCCTGGACAGCTACACGCCGGTGGGCGGGGCGGCCGCGTTCGTCGCGATCCTGCTGGGCGAGATCAGCCCGGGCGGCGACGGCGGCGGGCTCTACGGCATCCTCGTGCTCGCGCTGCTGTCGGTCTTCATCGCCGGCCTCATGGTCGGCCGCACCCCGGAGTTCCTCGGCAAGAAGATCCGGGCGACCCAGATGAAGCTCATCGTCGCCTACGTGCTCGCGATCCCGGTCGTGGTGCTGGCCTTCGCCTCGACGTCGCTGGTGATCAACGCGGGGACGAGCTCGATCCTCAACCCCGGCCTGCACGGCCTGACCGAGGTCTCCTACGCCTACGCGTCGGTCGCCCAGAACAACGGCTCCGCCTTCGCCGGGCTGGCCGCCAACACCCCCTGGTACGACATCACGCTCGGCATCACGATGCTGGTCGGGCGGTTCGCGCCGATCGTGCTGGCGCTGGCGATCGCCGGCTCGCTGGCGGGGGCGAGGACGCACGCGCGGACCAGGGCGACCCTCGACACCTCCGGCCCCACGTTCGCCGCCTTCCTGGTCGGCGTCATCGTGATCGTCGGCGGCCTCATCTACTTCCCGATGCTCATCCTCGGCCCGATCGGGGAACGAATAGTGGGCTGAGACCGGTACCCTTATGCCCAGGTGAGCCGGGAAGCCTGGTCGGCAGTTCTACGACCAGCGCTAGGCGGGCAATTGGGTATCGGTCTTAAGCGGTTCGCCGTCGAATCCGACTGGCGCAACGAGACGCTGCGCACCAACCTCTGGCTGATCCCGGCGGTCGAGAGCGTCGCTGCGGTGCTCCTGTTCGTGCTGACGCTGAGCATCGACCACGCCGCCTTCCACGGCCGGCTGCATCTGCCCTCCTGGGTGATCAGCGGCTCGCCCGACGCGGCCAGGGAGATCCTGGCGGCGCTGGCGGGCGCGCTCATCACCGTGGTCGGGGTCGTCTTCTCGGTCATGATCGTGACGCTGACGCTGGCCTCGCAGCAGTTCGGGCCGCGGATGCTGCGCACGTTCATCAGGGACCGGGGCGCCCAGCTCACGCTGGGCACGTTCGTGGCGACGTTCTTCTACGCCATGCTGGTGCTGATATCGATCGGCAGCACGTTCGTGCCGCACCTGTCGGTCACGGTGGCGCTCGCGCTGACCGCCCTCGACCTCGGCGTGCTGATCTACTTCATCCATCACACGGCCACCGCGATCCAGCTGCCAGAGGTCATCGCGTCGATCGCCCGCGACCTGACCAGGGCGATCGATGACGAGTGCGTCGGCGCCGCGCAGTCGGCTGAGCTCGCCCACCGG
>DATCGA010000422.1:0-5899 GCA_036509215.1 Trebonia sp. | reverse complement strand
CGGGGTGTAGGAGTCCGCCCCGTCGACCCCGATCGTCGCCGAGCGCCAGGCGGGGACCCGCCGCACCCGCAGCAGCCGCCGCCCGGACAAGGCAAAGGTGAGCAGGATGACTAGCGCGAGCATCACCGGGAGCTCGATCATCAGCCAGGACGGCGACAGGATGGAGAAGCCCGCGAACACCGGCTGCAGCACCCACGGGGACTTCAGTGCCCCCATGGTCAGCCCGCCCGGCACGACCGGCGACAGGCCCGCCGCGAGCACCCGGATCTCCAGCGGGGTCAGCGCCGCGATCACCAGAGTGCTGGCCGCCAGCAGCACCACCGCGCCCCGCCCGGCCCAGCCGTAATCGCCGCGCCGTGACCCGTCAGGGCCAGCCGGGCCAAGAACCACCATGCCGACGAGGCGGACGAACGTGACCCCGGCGAACCCGACGGTCAGCGCCACGGCCGCGCCGGCCAGCGCAAGCGTCAGCCGCCCGCCGAGCGAGGCCACCCGGAACTGCTGCATCAGCGACTCCAGGAGGAACCATTCGGACACGAACCCCGCCGTGGGCGGCAGCCCGGCCAGCGTCAGCGAGCCCACCGCGAGGCCGGCACCGCTCCACGGTGCCCGCCGTGCCATGCCGCGCAGGACTTCGAGATCATCGCTGCCCGCCACCGCCTCAAGGCCCGCGGCGGAACTGAACAGCAGCGACTTCGCGACGGTGTGCGTCACCATCTGCAACGTCGCCGCCAGCAGGCCGATCGCGACCAGCCGCTGGTTGCCGGCCGCCGCGCCGGTCAGCGCGACGCCGAACCCGGTGATGATCAGCCCGCTGTTCTCCACGCTTGAGTAGGCGATCACCCGCGACAGCCGGTTCTGCACCGCGGCGTGCGCGATGCCGAGCAGGGCGGACATCCCGCCGAGGATCAGCATGATCCCGGCCAGCCAGCCGGGCGGATGACCGAGCAGCGCGAGCGTCCGCCACATGCCGTAGAACCCGACGTTGACGCATACGCCCGCCATCACCGCCCGGGCCGGGGGCGGCGCGGCGGCGTAACCGCGCGGCAGCCAGACCTGGAAGGGGACCAGGCCCGCCTTGATCGCGAACCCGGCGATCAGCAGCACCAGCGCCGTCGTCCTGGCCGCGCCGCCGGGCGCGTGGGTGAACGACGCGAGCACGATGGAGTGCGATCTCGCGGCGAGCAGCAGCAGCCCGAGCAGCAGCGCCGCCCCGCTCGCCTTCCCGAACGCCACGGTGACCCGCGCGGCCCCGACCCGGTCAGGGTCGCCGCGCCGAGCCCCCGCGAGCAGGTAGAACGCGGCGGTCAGCGCCTCCCAGCCGAACAGCGCGGTGAACGCGTCCTGCGCGGTCATGACCACCACGGTGGCGCCGAGCGCCAGCGCGTACCCCTGCGCCAGCATCCGCGTGGCCATCGGCTCCGGCCCGGCTGACCCGGGCCCCGCCGCCCAGCTGGCGAACGCGGCCGACACCGGCACCGCCGCGCCGAGCGCCATCACCAGGAACAGTCCGGACAGCGGGTCGACGGCCAGGCCGCTGCCCTGGCCGAAGCCAGCGGGCGCGGCCAGCCACCCGGCCACGTCCAGCCGGACCGTCTGGCCCGCCAGCGCGGACCCGCCGGCGGCCGCCAGGCGATCAGGCCGGCCGCCGCGGCCGCCGCCAGGAGGATCAGCCCCGCAGCGAAGACCGCGCTCACCGCCGTGCCCCGGGCACGAGCTTGCCTGTCGCGATCAGCAGGGCGTTCAGTATCGCGAACGGGCTCGGCGGGCTCCCCGGCACCCACACGTCCACCGGGACGGACCCGGCCACGCCGGAGAGCCGGTCGCTCAGCAGCCCGCCGCTGACCGCGTCAACGCCGACGGCTATGACTACCTTCGGGTCGGGCATGCCGTCGTAGGTGGTGCGCAGCGGCCCGGTCATGCCGACCGTCCCGGCGCCGGTCACCAGCAGCACGTCGGCGTGGCGAGGGCTGGCGGTGAAGAAGATGCCGAGCCGGTGGACGTCGTAGACCGGGCCGAGCAGCGCCTGGATCTCCCACTCCTCGCTGCCGTCAGACCCCGCGTCCACATGCCGGACGTGCACGCTGCGGCGCAGCGCGGCGGTTCGCGCGGCGAGCGCGGCTCGGGCCGCCGCGACCGCCTCGTCCGTCTCCGGCTCCGCCGGGACGATGAGGCCCTGTCGCGCGACCGCCGCCGCGCCCGGTCCTGTCGCGCCCTGCGACCAGGTGAACAAGTCCGGCCGCGCCGCCACGCAGCGACCGCACAGCACGCACCGTCCCTGGTCGATGCGGAGCCCGCCGATGACCTCGATCGCCCCGGTCGGGCAGAGCCATTCAAGTTCGCCGCCATCGGCCGCGACGGCATCCGACGTCACGACATCCGACGAAACGGTGACCGGGCCGCGCCAGGAGTCAGCGTACTCGTCGGGACGCCGCGGCCAGCGCGTCGTCACGATCCCGTCGCGCAGCCCGCGCAGCACCCAGATGCTCACTGTTCCGCCTCCCCTCTAATCACAGGGCCGCCCCAGCGACCGACAGCCCGAAGCTGGCCTCGATAAACGGGAAGTCGGTGAGAATGTCGCCGGCGAACACCTCGTGCATCAGCACCAGGTTGTGGAACGAGGCCGACCTCGGCTGGCAGTGGGCGATCCGTCCGCCCTCGATGGTCACGTCGTAGAGGACCTCGCCCTGCGGCGCCTCGGCCCACCCGGTGGCCCGCCCCTCAGGAGGGTCGCAGGGCGCCCGGGCAGTCAGCCGCTCTCGTTCGGGGAGATTTGACAGGGCGAGCCGGATGAAACGGAAAGCCCTCGCTGCCTCGTCGAAGCGGACCCGCAGCCGGGTCATGGCGTCACCGCCGGAGAGCTGGCCGACAGGCTCCTCGCTGATCAGCGGGTAGGCGTCGTAGGGGCGGGCGAGGCGGGCGTCGTCGGCGTACCCCGACGCTTTGCCGATGGGGCCGAGCGCCCCGTGCTCGCGGGCGCGGTCCGGGGCAAGCGGGCCGGTGCCGCGCAGCCGGTCGAGGAAAGAGGAGGTGCCCATCAGCAGCTCCGCGTCCGCGAGGATCTCTTTCTCAAGCGGGCCGACCGCGGCGAGGATCTGCACGGGGGGTTTCTTCGGAAACGCCGATACCCCGCCGGGGACGATGACGCCGCGGCCGAAGCGGCTGCCGCATAGCTCGCCGACCAGACGCATCGTCCGCTCCTTGTGCAGCGCGAAGCGGGCGGTGGCGACCGCCAGGCCGGCGGCATCGGCCAGCCTCATCGCGACGTCGAGGTGGTTGGCAACGCGTTCGAGTTCGGCGTGCACGACGCGAAGGATGCCGGCCTCTGCGGGGACTTCGCACCCGGCGATCGCCTCGACCGCGTGGCAGTAGGCGAGGGCGTGCGCGACGGAGGCGATGCCCTCGGCCCGCTCGGCCAGGAGCGTGCCGTCGGCGACGGTCAGGCCGGTGAACCGCGCGGTGACGCCGCGGTGCTTGTAGAAGATCCGCATGTTCAGGTGCGGGATCGCCTCGCCCGGGGTCTCGACCAGGTACTCCATCGACTCGAATACCCCGGAGCGGACCGGGCCGTGCGGGATCGTGAACAGGCCGTAGCCGGCGACGTGCCGGGGCAGCGCGTGGTCTTCCCGGTTGCCAGGCGCGACCAGGGGGGCGAGCCGGGGATGGCCCTGGGGGATAAGGCCCGTCTCGTCGTGGATCACCCGCTCGTACCAGAACGCCGCGCCGATCATCGGGGTGAGCGCCGGATAGCTGACGGCCCCTGGCGGCAGCGCCGCCTCCACCGTGTCGATCCCCTCCGGGCCCGCGACGTGAGCGGACAGGGTGATGCCGCCGTTGCGGCGAGCGGCGAATAGGCCCGCGAACCTCAACCCGCTCGCGACCCGGGAATTCAGCATCTCCCAGAGCGCCGCCACGGTCGGCTCAGTGCTCGTGACGGTCATGGCGCTCCTCGCAGCTGTGCCGCTGCCTGGGTGATCAGGTTCGTGAGCTCGCCCGGCGGATGCACCCCGAGCAGGACAAGGACAGCCAGCCCGGCCAGCACCGGGACCACCATCCAGGCGCTGGGCTCGCCAGGCGCCAGCACCCCGCTCGCCCGCGCGCGGGCCTCCATCGCGACGGTTCCCCGCGCCGCGGGCGCGCCGCCGTTCCCGTGCGCGCCGCCCGCCGCGCCGGTTCCGATGGCCGCGATCTCGACCGGTATCTGCTCGGCCGTCCCCGTCTCTGCGGGTGCCTTCGCTGCGGGCACGGGCGCCAGGAGAACGCTGGTCGTCGACGTCGCGAGCCCGAAGAAGGCGATCGTCACCAAGACCACAAGCACCGCCGCGGCCGCGTAGTCGCCGCTGCCAAGACCGCCCGCGACGATCTCGAACTCGCTGCGGAAGATGCCCGACGGCGGCAGAGCCGACAGCGCGAAGACGGCGAGCAGGAACAGCGGACCGCTCCACGGCAGCAGCCGAAGGCCGTCCCGCATCGCGGGCATCTGCTTGGTCCCGTACTTGACCGTGAACACGCCCGCGCCCATGAACGCGTTGCCCTTCGCCGCCGCGTGCGCCACCACGTGCAGCAGCACCCCGGCCAGCGCGACCGGCGCGCCGAAGGCCACCCCGACGGACAGGATGCCCATGTGCTCCACGCTGGAATAGGCGAGCAGCCGCTTGACGTCCCGCTGCCCGAACACGTACAGCGAGGCGAGCAGCAGCGACGCGATCCCGAACACCAGCAGCGTGCCCCTCGGGAACCCGCTGCCGAGCGTGGCCGCGGCGACCTGGTAGAACCGCAGGATGGCGTAGAAGCTCGTCGCGAGCAGCGCCCCGGACAGCAGCGCGGACACCGGCGTCGGCGCCTCCGAGTGCGCGTCGGGCAGCCAGGTGTGCACCGGGACCAGGCCGACCTTCGTGCCGTACCCGAGCACCGCGAGCAGGAACGCCAGCCGGACCGGGGTCTTCGGCAGCCTGGATCCGACGCTGATCAGCGGCTGGATCGCGAGGTTGGAATGCGCGCCGAGAACCTGCGCCCCGGCGTAATAGGCGAAGATCGTGGCCAGCAGCGCAAGGCCCAGGCCGGCCGACGCGATCAGGACGTACTTCCACGACGCCTCGGCCGCGCCGTCGGTGTCCGCGATCGCGACCAGCAGCGCCGAGACGACCGTGGTCACCTCGATGGCGATCCACAGCAGCGCCAGGCTGCTCATCAGGGGCGCGGCCAGCATCGCCCAGGCGAACACGTTGAACCCCAGGTAGAACCGGCGCGCGTAGCGGTCGGTCCGGCCCTTCAGGTAGCCGGCCGCGTAGACGCCCACGGCCGCGTACAGGAACGCGGTGGCGAGCAGGAACACGCAGCTGAGAGCGTCGGCCCGCAGGTACGACAGATAGGTCGCCGCGCCCCGGGTGGCATCGGGGATCAGCGCGAGCACGAGCCCGAAGCACGCGACCCCCGACGCGATCGTGATCACCGCCGCCAACCGGGCCGGCACCAGGAAACTCACGACCGCGACGGCCAGCGGGACGATGAGGATCACCAGGATGACTCCGAGCATCACTGTCTCCTATTCATCACTGGCGCCTATCCGCGCAGCCGGGTCAGGTCGGCCGTCGACAGCGAATCCGCCCGCGAGTGATGCGCCCGGATCAGCATCCCGAAGACCACCACGGCCAGCAGCAGGTCGAACAGGAACGCGGTCTCCAGGATCAGCGGCAGCCCAGAGGCCACCACCAGCGCCGCCAGCGAGATCGCGTTCTCGAGTGAGAAGAACCCGATGGCCTGGGACGCGACGTCGCGGCGCACGATCATCAGCCCGAAGGAGACCAGCACCATGGCGGCCGCCAGCGAGAGCGCGAGCGCGGGGGCAGCAGGCCCGTGGATGCCCAGCGCCCCGAAGCAGAAGAACCCGAACGCGGCC
>DATCGA010000421.1:0-24351 GCA_036509215.1 Trebonia sp. | reverse complement strand
CACCATCGGCCTGATCAAGTCGATCGACCGGTTCGACCTGGAGCGCGGCGTCGAGTTCTCGACCTACGCCACGCCCACCATCGTCGGCGAGATCAAGCGGCACTTCAGGGACAAGGGCTGGGCCGTCCGGGTTCCCCGGCGGCTGCAGGAGCTCAAGCTCTCGCTGACCAAGGCGATCGGGGAGCTGGCGCAGCGGGAGGGCCGCGCGCCCACCGTCAGCGAACTCGCCACGCACCTGCAGATGACGGAAGAAGAGGTGCTCGAGGGACTCGAATCGGCTAACGCCTATTCGACCGTCTCGCTCGACGCCCCCGACTCCGGCGACGAGGACGCGCCCGCGGTCGCCGACTCGCTCGGCATGATCGACGAGGCGCTCGAGGGGGTGGAGTACCGGGAGTCGCTGAAGCCGCTGCTCGAACGGCTCCCGCCGCGGGAGAAGAAGATCCTGCTGCTGCGGTTCTTCGGGAACATGACCCAGTCGCAGATCGCGGCCGAGCTCGGCATCTCCCAGATGCACGTGTCCCGGCTCCTGGCCAGGACGCTGGCTCAGCTACGGGAAGGGCTGACCGGCGACGATTAGACGACTAGTCGTGGGGGCGATTGAGTTTGCGCAGGCTCGTCGGGGCGAATAGCCCCGCGAGCCCGGCCACCGCGAAGACGAGGGCGGGGAGCCCCCACCCGAAGCGGTGGGCCTGGATGAGCACGATGCCGAGGATGAAGGCGAGCACCTGCGTCATCACGGCCGGAGTCCGGCTCCAGGGCCGCTCCCGGATGATCCCGGCCGCGATCGCGGCCACGCCGATCGCCACGATCACCTCGACGCCGATGAACGCGATCGCGTTCGACCTCTGGTCCGTCTGCCCGCCCGACAGGTCGCTCAGGTTGACCGCGGCCACCGCGAGCAGCCCGGCCGCCTCGAGTCCCTGCGCGGCGGCCGCCAGCCACAGCGGACTCGGGGATCCTGTGGCCGAACGCACACCCATAGTCTCGCTTCCTTCCTGGCACCGTTAACCTGAGCAACGTGCGCGCGCTGCTGATCATCAATCCTCGCGCGACCTCCATGACCGGACGCGACGCCGGCCTGGTGGTCCGCGCGCTCGGCTCCAGGCTTGAGCTGGATACCAGGCAAACACAGTATCGCGGTCACGCGGGCGAGCTCGCCGCCGCGTCGGCCGCAGAAGGATACGACCTCGTCGTGACGTTCGGCGGCGACGGGACGGTGAACGAGGTCGTCAACGGTCTCATGCAGGTACCGGGCCAGCGGCCGGCCCTGGCACCGATACCGGGCGGCAGCGGCAACGTGTTCGCCCGCACGCTCGGGCTGCCGGCCGACGCGGGCGGGGCGGTGCAGCGCATCCTGGCCGCGGTGGCAGCGGGGACGCGACGCCAGATCGGGCTGGGCCTGGCCGAGGACCGCTACTTCACGTTCAGCGCCGGCCTCGGGATCGACGCCGAGGTCATCGCCGACATGGACACGCAGCGCGCCAGGGGCCGCCGCGCTTCCGTGGCGGCCTACCTGCGGACCACCGTGCGCAGGTACTACGGCATGGACCGGCAGCACCCGGCGCTGACTCTGCGCACCCCCGACCAGCCGCCGATCTCCGGCCTCTTCATGGGCGTGGTCACCAACAGCTCGCCCTGGACGTACCTCGGCAGCCACCCGGTCCGTCCCGCGCACGCTGACCTCAGCTCGGGGCTCGACCTGTTCGCGCTCCGGCGGATGCGCACGCTGTCCACGCTGGCCGCGCTCAGCCAGATGATGCAGACGAGCAACCAGGAACTCCCGTCCGGGCGGGACATCGTCAGCGCGGCGGCGCTGACCGAGCTGGTCTTTGACGCCGCGCGCCCGACTGCCTTCCACATCGACGGCGAGTACCTGGGCGAGCGAGAGTCGGTCGCGTTCCGGTTTGTGCCAGACGCGGTCTGTGTTATAGCGTGACGTAACTCTCTTACTGTGATAGATCTGACATCAAATTCGTCAGACTCGTGTGCCGCGCCCTCTTGCGCTGGCTGTGCCCGGTTGAGAGGCTAGATCCGGTGCCTGGGGCGACACCACCCAATGTGTTCGAACGTTAACGGACGTGGGTAGGTCACCCTCCGGAGTGCAGCCGGGCTCTACCAGATGCCCGGATGCGGTCACATTGGCATCACTAAAGATCGGGAATAAGACATAATTCCCGTCATATGACCTGGCTCGTGAAATACTTCACAAGCACGATGTGGCGAGCGGCGGCCACCGATGACCGGCCGCTACGTCGAGAAGGAGTGGACACCATGGACTGGCGCAACATCGCCGCCTGTCGCGAGGCCGATCCCGAGCTGTTCTTCCCGATCGGAAACAGCGGCCCCGCGGTCCTGCAGATCGAAGAGGCCAAGCAGGTCTGCCGACGGTGCAGCGTGCTTGACGAGTGCCTGCGCTGGGCCATTGACAGCGGCCAGGATGCCGGCGTCTGGGGCGGTCTGAGCGAGGACGAGCGGCGGGCGCTCAAGCGCCGCACCGTTCGGTTCCGCGCTCGCGCGGCCGTCTAGCCGGGCGCAGCGCACCAGGCCGCAGGACCGGGCCCTAGCATTCGGGCCCCCCGGGCTACAGCCGTACCCGAAAACTAAGGACGGGCGGGGCATCGGCTCGTAGCGGACGGGCAGGTCGATCGTCGCCACCGTGCCGCCGCCCGGCCGGCCGGCCAGGATCAGCCGGCCGCCCAGCTCCCCCTCCACCAGCGTCCTGACGATCTGCAGGCCCAGGCTGGTGGTGTTCTCCAGGTCAAACCCCGGCGGCAGGCCCGCGCCGCTGTCGGTCACGGTGACGGTGAGCTGCTCGGGCGCACGCGCGGCGACCACCTCGATCATCCCGTCGGCCGACTTCGACGAGGCGCCGAAGCCGTGCTGCAGGGCGTTCTGCAGCAGCTCGGTGAGAACCATCGCCAGCGGCGTCGCCACCACCGACGGAAGCATCCCGAACTGGCCGGTGATCTTCGGCGTCACCCGCACCTCGGGCGAGGACACCTCGCCCGCCATCATCGCGACCCGGTCGGCGATGCCGTCGAAGTCCACGATCTCCTCCGGCGCGTGCGACAGCGTCTCGTGCACGATCGCGATCGACCCCACCCGGCGCACCGCCTCCTCGAGCGCGGCCCGCGCCTCGGGCGCCTGCAGCCGCCTGGCCTGCAGCCGCAGCAGCGCGGCGACCGTCTGCAGGTTGTTCTTGACCCGGTGGTGGATCTCCCTGATCGTCGCTTCCTTGGTCAGCAGCTCCCGTTCCCGGCGCCGCAGCTCGGTGACGTCCCTGACCAGGACGAGCGCGCCGGTCCGCTGGCCGCCCACCACCAGCGGGATCGAGCGCAGCTGGACGACCGTGCCGTTGACGTCGATCTCGGTCTCCCGCGGTACCCGGCCCCGGGCGACCGGCATCAGCCCCTCGTCAACCGGCTTGCCGGACGCGGTCAGCTGCGCGGTGGCGGAGCCCAGCTGCTCCCCCATCAGGTCGGCCGCGAGCCCGAGCCTGCGGTAGGCGGACTGCGCGTTCGGGCTGACGAAGGTGACCCGGCCCGCGGTGTCGAGCCGGAGCATGCCGTCGCCCACCCTCGGCGACCGGACCAGCGTGCTGTCCTGCCCCGGATAGGGGAAGGTGCCCTCCGACACCATCCGGGCCAGGTCGTCGGCGCCCGCCAGGTACGTCAGCTCGAGCCGGCTCGGCGTGCGGGCGCCGTTCAGGTTGGTCGATCGCTCGATGACCGCGATCACCCGGTCGTCCCTGGTCACCGGGATCGCCTCGGCCCGCACGGGGACGCCGGACGTCCAGTCGGGGTCGCTCTCGCGGTGGATGCGCCGCTCGCGGCGCGCGGTGTCGAGCACCGGGCGCTCGTCCGGGCCGACCACGGTGCCCACCACGTCATCGGGGAACGACGTCGGCCCGGTGGTCGGGCGCATCTGCGCGACCGCCACCCAGCCCGAGCTGACCGCGTCTTCTGGCCCGCGCTGCGGCACCCACAAGATAAGGTCGGCAAACGACAGATCGGCGAGGAGTTGCCAGTCCGATACGAGGGAATGTAGCCACTCTAGGTCTGGCCCGGACAGGCTGGTCAGGTTCCTGGCAAGGTCGGTGAGCGTCGGCACGCTCCCATAATGACATGCGCGCAGCGGGTACCCTGACCTCCCGTGTACTGGCCGAAGTGCGAGAACACTGTCATCATGGCCGGAATACCGCAAAAGCGGGGAGGTAGCACCCATGACCGCGTTCCCGATGCCGGCCGAAGAAACCGATGGCGCCCCTAGCCCGTTGGGGAGTCTCGACGCTTCGCCTTCCCTGCTCCGGCTGCCCAAGTACTACCAGGTCAAGAAGCATCTGCTCGACTTCACGGCCGCCATGTCGCCCGGCAGCCCGGTGCCGCCGGAGCGCGAGCTGGCCCGGCTCTACGGCACCTCGAGGACCACGGTGCGGCAGGCCCTGGCCGAACTGGTCATCGAGGGGCGCCTGCTGCGGATGCAGGGCAAGGGCACGTTCGTGGCCAAGCCGAAGGTCGCCCAGGCGCTCGAGCTCGCGAGCTACACCGAGGGCATGCGCCAGCACGGCCTCCACCCGCAGACCAAGATCCTGGACATCGGCTACGTCACCGCCGACGAGGAGCTGGCGACGCTGCTGGCGGTGCGCCCGGGCGGGCGGCTGCTCCGGGTCCACCGGCTCAGGCTGGCCGACGGCGAGCCGATGTCGATCGACACCTCGCACCTGCCCGCCCGCCGCTTCCCCGGGCTCCGCAGGCAGCTCGAGCGGCACGCCTCGCTGTACGAGACGCTGCGCACCGGGTACGGCATCCACCTGGCCGAGGCGGAGGAGACGATCGAGACGATCCTGGCCGACCCGCACGACGCCAACCTGCTCGGCGTGGACGCCGGAATCCCGCTGCTGCTGCTGTCCCGGCACGCGATCGACACCACCGGGCAGCCGGTGGAGTGGGCGCAGTCGTGGTACCGGGGCGACCGCTACAAGTTCATCACCCGGCTGCGGCGGGGCCCCATCCAGTAGCTGGGGTAACCTCAAGGGCTCTATGGATCACCAGACCGCCGAGCCCGCAGTGAGCGGCACGCCGCCGCGCGGCGTCCTCGTCATCACCGGCACCGGCACCGGCATCGGCAAGACCGTGGTCACCGCCGCGATCGCCGCCCTCGCCGGCGCGCGCGGCGACCGGGTCGCGATCGTCAAGCCGGCCCAGACCGGCGTCCATCCCGGCCCGGGCTCCGACGTCCCCGACGCCGAGACGATCGAGCGGCTGTCCGGCGTGGCCGACACCCACGAGCTGGCCCGGTTCCCCGACCCGCTCTCCCCCGAGGCGGCCGCCCGCGTCAGCGGCCTGCCGCCGCTCGACCTGGCCCACGCCGCCGACTACATCGCCAAGCTGGCCGACTCCCGCGACCTGGTGCTGGTCGAGGGGGCGGGCGGCCTGCTGGTCCGCTACGACGCGGCGGGCGCGACCCTGGCCGACCTCGCCGCGATGTGCGGGGCGCCCGCCCTCGTCGTCGTCGCCGCGGGCCTCGGCACCCTCAACCACACCGCGCTCACCCTCGAGGCCCTCGCTGCCCGGCGGCTCGAGCTCGCGGGGGTGGCGATCGGCAGCTGGCCCGACGACCCCGGCCTGGCCGAGCGGCAGAACCGGTCCGCCCTCGAGGCGCTCACCGGCCGCCCGCTGGCCGGCGCGCTGCCCGAGGGCAGCGGCGGGCTGACCCGCGACGAGTTCCTCGCGGTGGCGCGGCTCCACCTCGGGCCGGCCCTCGGCGGCAGCCGCGCCAGGTCATGACCCGCAGGCTGACGTTCCTGTTCGCGGTGGCGGGGGGCGCAGCGGTCGCCAACCTGTACTGGGCGCAGCCGCTGCTCGACTTCATCGCCCGCGACCTGCACGCGTCCGCCTCGTCGGCCGGGTGGCTGGTGACGGCGACCCAGGTCGGCTACGCGGCCGGGATCGCGCTGGTGGTGCCGCTGGGCGACGTGGTCAACCGACGGCGGCTCATCCCGGCGATGATGGCCATCGCCGCGGTGGCGCTGGTCGGGTGCGCGCTGGCGCCGTCGTTCGGCCTGCTGCTCATCGCGATCACCGTGCTCGGGGTCACCACCGTCGCCGGGCAGCTGCTCACCCCCCTGGCCGGTGACCTGGCCGACGACGGGCAGCGCGGCCAGGTGGTGGGGATCGTGGTGTCGGGCATCCTGACCGGCATCCTGGTGTCCCGCACGCTCAGCGGGCTGATCGCCGACGCGGCCGGCTGGCGGGCCGTGTTCGCGGTCGCGGCGGCGGCCGACGTCGTCTTCGCGATCGTGCTGTACCGGGTGATCCCGCCGCTGGCGCCGAAGACGCGGCCTGGTCGCGTTCATCGTGGCGGCGGTCGCGGGCCGCACCGTCGCGGGTGTGCTGATCGCGATCGTTCTGCTCGACATCGCGATCCAGTCGGCCAACATCCTCAACCAGTCGCGGCTGTTCACGATCTCCGGCGAAGCCCGCAGCAGGCTCAACACGGCCTACATCACCGGCAACTTCGTCGGCGGGGCGGTCGGCTCGGCCGCCGCCTCGCTGTTGTGGTCGGCCGGCGGCTGGACGGCCGTATCGATCACGGCGGTGGCGCTGAGCTGCTTCGCGCTCGCGGTCTGGGCGGTGGGCCGCCGCGGCCCGCTCGTCGTCATCGCCAGCGACTGACATAACGACAAAAACATTAGATATTGCCCAACGGGCCAACTCGGCGCAACATGGTGGAAACTGCGTGACTCAAGTCACATCCGACCGTGTTAACGACGTCGAGAGGACCTTGATGACCCAGGCAACCGCTTCCGGGCGGCGCAGCGCCATCGCCGCCCATCCCCTGCTATCGGCCGGCATCGCGATCCTGATCGCGGCCGACATCTTCTTCGCCCTCTACACGCCGATCTACGCCAGGCTCACACCGAAGCTGGGCGACTTCCCCTTCTTCTACTGGTACCTGCTCATCTTCATGCCGGTCACCTCGGTCGCGCTGTGGCTGGCGACGGTGCTGCAGAAGCGGCTCGAAGGCAACCGGGAGGCGCAGTGAGCAACGTCAACGTCACCACGTTCACCATCGTCGTCGTCCTGTTCCTGATCGTCACCGGGGCCGGGTTCGCGGCCGCGCGCTGGCGCCGCCCGCAGAACATGATGCACCTCGACGAGTGGGGACTGGGCGGGCGCGGCTTCGGCACGTTCATCACCTGGTTCCTGCTCGGCGGCGACCTCTACACCGCCTACACGTTCATCGCGGTGCCCGCGCTGGTCTTCGGGTCCGGCTCGATCGGGTTCTACGCGGTCGCGTACACGATCATGGTCTTCCCGATCGTGTTCATCTTCCTGCCCCGGCTCTGGTCGGTCTCCCGGGTGCACGGCTACATCACCCCGGCCGACTTCATCCGCGGCCGCTACGGGTCCCGCGGCCTCGCCCTGGCGTCCGCCTTCACCGGGATCCTGGCGCTGATGCCGTACATCGCGCTGCAGCTCGTGGGCATCCAGGCGGTGCTGACGGTGATGGGCGTCGGCGCCTCCTCGACCAACACGTTCGTGAAGGACCTGCCGCTGTTCGTCGCGTTCCTGGTCCTCGCGATCTTCACCTACGTCTCCGGGCTGCGCGCGCCCGCCCTGATCGCGTTCATCAAGGACACGCTCATCTACCTGTTCGTGATCGTGGCGGTGTTCTACATCCCGACCCGGCTCGGCGGCTGGGGCCACATCTTCGACGTCGCGCAGACGCACTTCGCGTCGATCAGCCCGACCACCAAGAAGCCGATCGGCACCTTCATCCCGACCTCGAAGTCCATCGGCAGCACCCGGTTCGACTTCGCCTCGCTGGCCCTCGGCTCGGCCGTGGCGCTGTTCCTGTACCCGCACGCGATCACCGGCACGCTGGCGGCCAAGCGCCGCAGCACGGTCAGCAGGAACCTGATCTACCTGCCGCTCTACTCGGTCCTGCTCGCGCTCATCGCGCTGTTCGGCTACATGGCGGTCGCCGACCCGGTCACGGCGGCGAACGTCAAGAAGGCAGGCAACTCACAGCTCGCGGTGCCGTACCTGTTCCAGCACATGTTCCCGAGCTGGTTCACCGGGATCGCGTTCGCCGGCATCATCATCGGCGCGCTGGTCCCGGCCGCCATCATGTCGATCGCCGCCGCCAACCTGTTCACCAAGAACATCTTCACCGAGTTCTTCAAGCCGGACGCGTCCCCCGAGCTGCAGACGAAGATGTCCCGGTGGGCGTCGCTGGTGGTGAAGCTGGGCGCGCTGCTGTTCGCGATCGAGCTCCCGCACACGTTCTCGATCAACCTGCAGCTCCTCGGCGGGATCTGGATACTGCAGCTCGGGCCGATGCTCATCGGCGGGCTGTTCACCCGCTGGTTCCACCGCTGGGCGCTGCTGACGGGCTGGCTGGCCGGGATGGTGTTCGGCACGCTGGCCGCCTACAACGTGTCGAACGCGACCGCCTTGCACTGGGCCGCCTCGTCCGACATCGAGTTCGGGCACACCATCTACATCGGGCTCAGCGCGGTGGTGCTCAACCTGGTGATCGCGGTCGTGCTGACCCTGATCCTGCGGGCCGCCCGGGTGCCGGAGGGGACCGACGAGACCCTGCCCGAGCAGTACACGGCCGACCCGGAACAGGCCCCCGCGCCCGCGCCGGCCGCGGTCGGGGCGACGCCTTAGCCGCAAGGCGGAGCAGCGGTCCGTTCGAGCAAATGCTTTAAAAGCCTTTGATCCCGAACGGGCCGCTGCTCCGCCCCCACCCTCCCCAAATTCCCTACGCGGCGGTAACGTCGGGCGGGTGACCTCTCTCTCCGGGCACGCGGGGGCGCACGCCGTCGCGGTGGCGCAGCGGTACGGCGTGACAACGATGTTCACCCTCTCCGGCGGGCACGTGTTCCCGCTCTACGACGGCGCGGTCAAGGCCGACCCGCCGGTGCGGCTGGTGGACGTGCGGCACGAGCAGACCGCCGTGTTCGCCGCCGAGGGCATCGCCCGGCTGACCAGGACGCCGGGGCTGGCGGTGGTCACCGCCGGGCCGGGGGTCACCAACAGCGTCAGCGCGGTCACCGGCGCCTGGTTCAACGGCGCCCCGCTGGTCGTGCTGGGCGGGCGGGCGCCCGATTACCTGTGGGGCAAGGGCGCGCTGCAGGAGCTGGACCACGTGCCGCTGCTCGCCCCGGTCACCAAGCGGGCCTGGACCGAGCACGCGGTCGCCGGGGTGGCCGGGTCGGTCGACGAGGCGTTCCGGCTGGCGCTGACCCCGCACCGGGGACCGGTGTTCTGCGACTTCCCGCTGGAGGCGATCTTCGGCGCGGAGACGGTCGGCCTGCCGCCGGACGCGGGCCGCCTGCCCTCGGCGGCGCCGCCGGACGCCGACGACGTCGCCGCCGTCGCCACCCTGCTGCGGGCGGCGCGGCGGCCGGTGCTGGTGCTCGGCTCGGACGTGTGGCTGGGCGGCGCGGAGACGGCCGCCCGCGAGTGCGCGGAGGCGCTGACGCTGCCCGTGATCACCAACGGTCAGGCCCGCGGCGTGCTCCCCCGGGGCCATTCGCTACTGGTCACCCGGGCCCGAGCGCTCGCCCTGGCCGAGGCCGACCTGGTGATCGTGGTCGGCGTGCCGCTCGACTTCCGGCTCAAGTACGGGTCGTTCGGCCCCAAGGACGCCCCGGCCAAGGTCGTCCACGTGGCCGACTCGGCGGCCGGGGTCGCCGCCCACTGCCCGCTCGCGGCCTCGGCGGCGGGCGACCTGACGGCCTTCTTCACCTCGGTCACCGACGGCTGGGGAGCGCAGCCGGCGGGCGGCCCGGACTGGCTGACGCGGCTGCGGGAGACCGCGGCCGCCTCGGCCGCCGCCGACGCCCCGCAGCTGGCCAGCGAGGCCGACCCGATCCACCCGATGCGGGTCTACGGCGAGCTGCTGAAGGTGCTGGCCGACGACGCGGTGGTGATCGGCGACGGCGGCGACTTCGTCTCGTTCGCGGGCCGCCTGGTCGAGCCCGCCCGGCCGGGACGCTGGCTCGACCCCGGCCCCTACGGCTGCCTCGGCACCGGGCTCGGCTACGCGCTGGCCGCCCGCCTGGCCCACCCGTCCGCCCAGGTCGCGCTCATGCTCGGCGACGGCGCGGCCGGGCTGTCGCTGATGGACGTAGACACGCTGGTCCGGCACAACCTGCCGGTGGTCATGATCGTCGGCAACAACTCGGCCTGGGGGCTTGAGAAGGAGCCGATGCGAGCCATCTACGGCTACGACGTGGCCGCCGACCTGCGCCCCGGTACCCGCTACGACGAGGTGGCGCGCGCCCTCGGCGGGGCCGGGGAGCTGGTCGACTCGCCCGCGCAGCTGGGGCCGGCCCTGCGCCGCGCCTTCGCCTCCGGCGTCCCCTACCTGGTCAACGTGATCACCGACGTCGCGGCCGCCTACCCGCGCACCACGACCGGCGTGTGAGCTAGGCGGGATCCTGCCCGTCGCCCCGGTGCGGGCGGCATCGCCGGGCTCGATCACGGGCTCGCGGGGCATAGACCTGAGGCAGTGGTTAACGCGGGGGAAACGGGGGGTGACGCCGTGCCGAACTCGCCTGCGGGCGACGTGCGCAGGCGCCTGGCCGCGCTGCACATCGGCCAGGGGCTGCTGCCCATCCGGCCATCCCGGGTGCCGGCCGACCTGCTGGCGGGCGTCACGCTGGCGGCCGTGAGCATCCCGGTGGTCCTCGGCTACGCCAAGATCGCCGGGATGCCGGTCGTGACCGGCCTCTACACGCTGCTGCTGCCGCTGGCGGTGTTCGCCGTCCTCGGCTCGTCGCGCCACCTGGTCGTCGGGGGCGACTCCGCCACCGCCGCCATCCTCAGCGCGACCCTGTCCGGGCTCGCGGTCGCGGGCTCGCCCCGGTACGTCCGCCTGGCCGGGCTGGCCGCCCTGCTGACCGGGCTGCTGTTGCTGATCGCCCGGGTGGCGAGGCTGGCGTTCCTGACCAACTTCCTGTCCAGGACCGTGCTGGTCGGGTTCCTCACCGGTGTCGGCATCTCGGTGGCGGCCGACCAGCTGCCGGAGATGCTCGGGCTGACGGTCACGGCCAGGCAGACCATCCCCAAGTTCCTTGAGACCGCCCGGGCCCTCCCCGACCTGCACTGGGCGGACGTGGCGGTGGCGTTCGGGGTCATCGCGATCGTGCTGGCCGGGCGTCTGATCAGCAAGAAGGCGCCCGGCGCGCTGGTCGCGATCATCATCGCGATCGTGGTCAGCCGGGCCGCCGACCTGGCCGCGCACGGCGTCGCGGTGCTCGGATCGGTCCCGCGGGGACTGCCGCACCTGCAGGCGCCCGCCCTCGGCCGGCACGACGCGGCGGTGCTGCTCGGCACCTCGGCGGCCATGTTCGTGGTCATCCTGGCCCAGAGCGCGGTCACCGCGCGCACCTACGCGGCGGCCCACGGGGAGGAGTTCAGCCAGGACGCCGACCTGGTCGCCCTGGGCGCCGCCAACGTGGCGGCCGCGTTCTCCGGCACGTTCGTCGTCAACGGCAGCCCGACCCAGACCCAGGTGACCGACAGCGCGGGCGGCCGCAGCCAGCTGACCTCGCTCACCGCCGCCGCGGTCGTGCTCATCGTGCTGCTGCTGTTCACCGGGTCGCTCGCCCAGCTGCCGATCGCCGCGCTGGCGGCGGTGGTCTTCGCCATCGCCGCCCGGCTCATTGACATCAGCGGGATGCGGCGGATCCTGGCCAGCCGCCGTCACGAGTTCGCGGTGGCCCTGCTGACAACGCTGGCGGTCGTGATGCTGGGCGTCGAGGACGGGATCGCGGTCGCGGTCGTCGTCTCGATCATCGACCACCTACGGCACAGCTACCGCCCGTTCAACAGCGTGCTGCTGAAATCCCCGGCCGGGCACTGGAAGCCCGTCCCGGTGCGGCCGGGCGCGCGAACCCAGGACGGGCTGGTGGTCTACCGGTTCGGCACCACTCTGTACTTCGCCAACGCCTCCCGGCTGGTCGACGACGTCATCGCGCTGGCCGGCCACGGCGGCCCGCTGCGCTGGCTGGTGCTCGACTGCGCGGCCATCGGCGACATCGACTACTCCGCCGCCGACGTCCTCACCCGGGTCGTCAGGGAACTGCATAAGCGGCAGGTCCGGCTGGTGCTGAGCAGCGTCCTCGGCCCGGTGCACAAGCAACTCGACCGCTACGGCATCAGCGCCGCCCTCGACCCCGGCGCCTACTACGAGACTCCGGGCGAGGCGCTCGAGGCGTTCCGCGCGGCCCCGCCCGCCCCGCAGGCGGCGCCGGCGCCGGCGCCGACCTGACCCGGCCGGGTCAGCCGATCTCGGCGATCAGCTCGTCTTCCTGGACCACGTCGCCCTCGGCCACGTGGAGCTTGGTGACGGTCCCGCTCTCCTCGGCGAGGATCGGGATCTCCATCTTCATCGACTCGAGGATGACGAGGGTGTCGCCGTCATCGACGTGGTCGCCCTCGGAGACCAGCACCTTCCACACGTTCGCGACCATCTCCGCGCGGACTTCCGCCACAGCAGTCTCCTTTTCTCCGGGCCGTCACTGGTGGGAGCGTACTAGACCCGGTCACGCCTGCCGCATACGGCCTATCAGACCGGTGTCGTAGTCGCCGCTGACGAACTCCTCGTTGCCGAGCAGCTCGGCGTGGAACGGCAGGTTGGTCTTGGGCCCGGTCACGACGAAGTCCGCCACCGCCAGCCGCGCCCGGGCGATCGCCTCGTCGCGGGTCGCGCCGTGCGCGCAGAGCTTGGCCAGCAGCGGATCGTAGAACGGGGTCACGGTGGTGCCCGCCGCGTATCCGGAGTCCACCCGCACGCCCGGGCCGGACGGCTCCTGCCAGGCGGTGATCGCGCCCGGGCTGGGCAGGAACCGCTTCGGGTCCTCGGCGTAGACCCGCAGCTCGATCGCGTGCCCGCGCAGGATCACCGGCGCCGACGGGTCGAACGAGACCGGCTCGCCCGCGGCGATCAGGAACTGCTGCTCGACCAGGTCGATCCCGGTCACCAGCTCGGTCACCGGGTGCTCGACCTGGAGCCTGGTGTTCATCTCGAGGAAGACGAACGTGCCCGACTCGGCGTCCACCAGGCACTCGACCGTGCCCGCGCCGAGGTAGCCGACCGCCTCGCCCGCCCGGACGGCGGCGGCCAGCATCTGCGCCCGGAGCTCGGCCGAGATGCCGGGCGACGGGGTCTCCTCGGCCACCTTCTGATGCCGCCGCTGGACCGAGCAGTCCCGCTCGCCGAGCGCGACGACCCGGCCGTCGGCCAGCCCCAGGATCTGCACCTCGACGTGGCGGGCGCGGGGCAGGTAGCGCTCGAGCAGGATCTCGGGCGAGCCGAAGAAGCGCTCGGCCCGGGTCCGCGCGGTCTCGAACGCCTTGCGCAGCGCGTCGGCGTCGAGGGCGGCGCTCATCCCGATGCCGCCGCCGCCCGCGGCCGCCTTCACCATCACGGGATAGCCGATCTGGTCCGCCGCCGCCACCGCCGCGTCGGCGTCCGCGACCGGCTCGGTGGTGCCCGGGGCGACCGGGACGCCCGCCGCCGCCATCAGGTTCCTGGCCCGGATCTTGTCGCCCATCTGGTCGATCGCGGCCGGCGACGGGCCGATCCAGACCAGGCCGGCCTCGGTCACCGCGCGGGCGAACCCGGCGTTCTCGGCCAGGAACCCGTAGCCCGGGTGCACGGCGGCGGCGCCGGTCTTGCGCGCCACCTCGAGCAGCGTGACCGCGTCGAGATAGCTCTGGGCGGGGGCGGCCGGACCGATGCGGACGGCCTCGTCGGCCTCGCTGACGTAGGGCAGGCCCTCGTCCGCGTCGGAGTACACGGCGACGGAGCGCACGCCCATCCGGCGGGCGGTGCGGATGATCCTGCGGGCGATCTCGCCCCGGTTCGCGATCAGAACGGAGTCAAACACCCAAGCAGCCTACGGGACCACCAGCTTGCTGAGCGCCTCGACCACCCGAGGGTCGTACTCGGCGCCGGTGTCGAGGCGCAGCCGCTCGACCGCGGCGGCCGCCCGGCTCGCGTCGGCCGAGCTGCCGACCAGGTCGTCGTAGGCGTTGGCGGCCCTGATGATGCGGCTCGACAGCGGCGGCGGCTGCGACCGGTCGGCCGGACGGCACGGGTCGGACTGCCGCCGCACGATGTCGGCGACCGAGTCGAGCACCCGGGCCTGGCCGATGACCTCGGCCCCGTACTCGGCGATCCGGCGCTGCTCGTCGCGGGCCACCAGCACGGTGGCGCCGCCGGGGACCGGGTCGCGCAGCGAGAGCTGGCCGATGTCGTGCATGAGGGCGGCGTACTCGAGCTCGAGCAGCGCCGCCTCAGGCATGCCGAGCTCCCGCCCGATCGCCACCGCCAGCCTGCTGACCCGGGCCGAGTGGCCCGCCTCGACGTAGCCGCCGACCTCGGTCGACCGGGCCAGAGCGCGCACCGTCTGCAGGTAGGTGGCCCTGATCCCGGCGTACCGGCGCAGCGCGACCTGGGTGACCAGCAGCGGGACGGCGAAGACGGCGACCGCCGCCAGCCCCATGACCTCGGCCGCGAACGCGATTAGGAGGGCCGACGCGCCGGTCGCGGCGCCGATCGGGATCTGGACCCGGAACTCGTCCCCGAGCGCGACGACGAACTTGGTCCGCAGCGCCTCGGTCCTGATCAGGGCGCTGACGACCGCCTCGAAGAGCCAGGCGGCGATCACCAGCGCGAGCATGACCGGCAGCTCGTCCCACCACTTGTCGCCGATCGACGAGTCGTTGGCCAGCGGGCGGAAGGCGATCGCGACGCACGCCACCGCCAGCAGCCGGGCCGACATCGCGGTGAGCCTGGCCGGCCGCCCGACCGCCAGGTGCGGCAGCGCGCCGATGATCATGGCGATGGCGGTGACCGCGATCACCTGGTCGGCGCCGATCCTGGCCGGGGTGTCCCCGATCTTCAGCAGCAGCGCGTAGCCCATCGCGCCGGCCGAGGCGATCGGCGCCGCCTCCCGGTCCCCCGGCAGGTTCAGCCGGAGCAGCTCGCCGAACGCGATCAGCGCGCCGAACGCGAGCGCCGCGTGCACGTCGTGGACCCCGGTCACCGCCGTCTGGGTGACCGACCAGATCAGCAGCAGCCCCGCGAACGCGACCAGCAGCCACCGCCCCGAGTCGGGGGCGTGCGCCTGCGCGGCGCGCGGCTCGTACGGTCGGACGGCCGTCACTTCACAGGCTCTCGATGGTGGGCAGCGGCTCCTGCGCGGGCGCGCTTTCCGGCGGCGTCCAGCCCAGTCGCTCGATCGCGGCGATGAAGGCGTCGACGAAGGCCGGGTCGAACTGCTGGCCCGCGCACTTGCGCATCTCGGCGATGGCCTCGGGGACCGGCCTGGCCCCGCGGTAGGACCGGTCCGAGGTCATCGCGTCGAACGCGTCGGCCACCGCGAGCACCCGGGCGAACTCGGGGATCTCGTCCCCGGCCAGGCCCATCGGGTAGCCCCGGCCGTCGATCCGCTCGTGGTGGTGCATGATCCCGGCCAGCGCCTCGTCGAGGAACCCGATCTCGCGGACGATGTCCAGGCCGCGCATGGGGTGGAGTTGGACCGCGGCGTACTCGTCGTCGGTCAGCGCCGACCGCTTCTGCAGCACCGACGTCGGCACGCCGAGCTTGCCCACGTCGTGCAGCATGCCCGCGTACCTGATGGCGGCGACCCGCTCCGCCCGCATCCCGATCTCGGTCGAGATCATCACCGCGCCCTTGGAGACGCGCTCGCTGTGCCCCCGGGTGTAGAAATCCTTGGTCTCGACCGCCTGGCACAGCGCGCTGACGGTGGCCTCGTAGGCGCGGTGCTGGGCCGCGAACTGGGCCACCGCCCAGCGCGCGACGAAGACCGGGACGAGCACCAGCACCGGCGCGAACGGGCCCAGGACCGACCAGAGGGCGGCGATGAGCAGGCCGAACGCGCCGTAGCCGACGTCGGTCAGCCAGAGCTTGAGGTCGAGCCCGAGCCGCCCGAGGTTCGTGCCCGGCTCCCTCGTCAGCCAGAACACGCCCCGCACGAGCGCGAAGTTGACGGTCACGTGCACCACCGCGGCGGCCGCGAACGGCCCGATGACGCCGGGGAACGATTCCGTCGCGGGGACGCCCACGTGCCCGCCGAACAGCAGGAAGGCCCGTCCGGCGAGGTAGGCGCTGACGGTGAACATGCCGGCGTTGAACGCCCGCTGCACGGGCGACGGGCTGCGGCGGACGCCGAACAGCGTGCAGCAGCCGACCAGAGCGGCGCCGACCGGGCCGCACAGGACCACCGCCGCCAGCGACGCGATGCTGTTGGCGGACCAGGCCAGGCCGCGCGGGTTGAGCAGGGTGGCGGAGGATTCGCAGGCGACCAGGAGCAGGCCGAGCGCGCCGACCTGGACCCAGTCGAGCCCCCCGAACGGGCCGACGGCGATCATGACGACGGCGGCGGCGATGACTAGGCCGATGTACAGCCACGCGACGCGCGAGAGCCTTCCCACGCTTCCCCCTCGCAGCCAGCCGGAGTTAACCCGAATCGCACCAATTGCCGTCGTTACCCCCAGGAGACCCCGGAAGCCCTCATCGGGACAGTCCTCCCTCGCGGAATGCTAACGACCGCTCAGGACGCGGGCGTCCATGCCAGGATAACGGCACCGGGCGAATTCGCGCAGACCTAAAGCGCAGGGGTTATTCGGCCAACTCGATTAGCTCGATCTCGGCCTGGACCTGGCGGATGCGGACCAGCACCTTGCTCCGCAGTTCCGACGGCACCGGGTCACAGCCGCAGTGCTTGGCCACCAGGCGCTTGACCGCCTCCTCGAGGCCGAACTCGCGCAGGCAGGGGCCGCACTCGTCGAGGTGCTGCCGGATATGGTCGCAGTCGTCAGCGGAGATCTGGCCGTCCAGGTACCAGTAGACCTGCTCGAGTACCTCAGCACACGGCGTCTCGTGCGGTTTTCCGCAGCTCATGACGTGCCCTCCTCGGCTTGCGCCCGGACCAGGCCCCGTTCGGCGGCGTAGTCCTGGAGCAGCTCCCTTAGCTGGCGGCGGCCGCGGTGGAGCCGTGACATCACGGTACCTATGGGGGTTCCCATGATGTCGGCTATTTCCTTATATGCGAACCCTTCGACGTCTGCCAGGTAGACGGCGATCCTGAACTCTTCTGGCAGCGTCTGCAGCGCCGTCTTGATGTCGGAGTCGGGCAGCCGTTCGAGCGCCTCCGCCTCCGCCGACTTCAATCCCCCGGAGCTATGCGACGCGGCCCGTGCGAGCTGCCAGTCCTCGACCTCATCGGCCCCGGAGCGCTGCGGTTCCCGCTGGCGCTTCCGATAGGTGTTGATGAAGGTGTTGGTGAGGATCCTGAAGAGCCACGCCTTCAGGTTCGTCCCCTGCTGGAACTGGTGGAAGGACGCGTACGCCTTCGCGAACGTCTCCTGCAACAGGTCCTCGGCGTCCGCCGGGTTCCGCGTCATCCGGAGGGCGGCTGAGTACAGCTGGTCCAGGAATGGCATGACATCTGCCTCAAAGCGCTCTCCGCGCTCGGCTAGCGTCTCTGGCACGGGACCCACCCCCTCTCGGTAACCGTAAGAGGATACCCTGCGGGCGACCCGGGAGACCGGCCGGCTTGACCGCCTCTGCTGTGGTGGGGCTACTACCATGCCGCGTTTAACACCGCGCCTCGCCCCGCAATTCCGGTATCAGGGGTGGAACGCCGGGACGGGGGAAGGCTAATAACCGTGGGGCGCCATGCGAACCGGCGCCCGGCCAGGAGTAATTTCGTGCAGCCGATATCTCCAGATATCAGGCGTACAGCCGGCGCCGCCCCGGACGCCGGTCCTGCCGCCGACTATCCGCGCTTTCACGCCGCCGTCGCCCTCGCCCAGCTCACGAGCTGGCTGCCGACGGCGCCGCAGCTCCTCATCGACATCTCCGGACCGGGCTCGCGGGCGGCCGAGGTGGCCGTCCGGGCCGGCCACAGCGTCCTGCGGGTGGTCGATCCCGAGGCGCCGCTACCCGAGGCACCGCCGCCGGAGGCGGCGATACCGCAGCAGGGAGGGAGCGCAGGCCGCCTGGTTACGGTGACGGCCGAGGGCAACGGGCTCGAGTTCCTGTCCGACGGGTGCGCGGACGGGGTGATCGCGGAGGACCGCACCCTCTCGCTGCGGCTGGCGGCCGAGGATCTCGTCACCGAGATCGCCCGCGTGCTGCGGCCGGGGGGGCGGGTGCTCGCCTGCGTGGACTCGCTGACGTTCGGGATGGCGGTGCTGGCCGAACAGCACCGCTGGCCGCATCTGGTGGACGTGCCCAACGCCGACGTGGTGCTGATCCCGTGGCCGGACGGCACCATCACCCGCTGCTACGGGGCCGAGCAGCTCGGCGAGCTGCTGGCCGGCGGCGGGCTCGAGGTGAGCTGGATCAGGCCGCGCACGGTGTTCTCCCCGCAGACGGTCAGCTACCTGCTCGCACGCGACCCGGCCCGGTTCGGGGCGCTGGTGAATGCGGAACTGCACGCCCGCGCGGACGACTCAGTAGGCACCCAGCTCGTCACCTGCGCCGTACGGACAGTGTTACTTCCCGGGGGACGACCCCCCGGAGACCCCCGATTTGGGGGGCTGCCCGCCCCGCTGGTCTCCCGCATGGGGGCTCCCGCCCCCCATTCCCCCTGGCCCCCCGGGGGTCCCACCGCAGAAGACACGGTGAGACCCGGGGAGAGTGCGTGGGCATGGGCTGCGCCCCATCCCAAAATCATGGGACCGTGATCGTGTGCCGTTAAGGCTCTGCGCGGTGGCATTTGACCATGAGCGTGGGTCGTTGGGGGGTCTATACGACGCGTCCGGCACACGGTGACGACTGTGATGGCTGGCGGTGGTGCCAGTGGTACTAGTCCGGCTGTTGGGGCGGATGGGGGCGGGGGCGGGCGATCGCTACCCGGCCAGGGGCTCGATGAGGGACGATCCGTTGTTGCGGACGGAGTTGACCTCGGTCGATATTCGGCGGACGGCCAGGCCGCCGGGCCCGGAGGACACGGCCGGGTGCATGGCCGCCAGCAGGTGGTCCTTCTCCGCGTTGGCGGGATCGAGCCACTCCTCCCAGGCGCCTGGCGCTACCACCATCGGCGTCCGGTCGTGGATCTTGCCGATCTCGTCGGTCGCGTCGGTCGTGATGATCGTCGCCGACCAGTACCAGGCGTCCTCGTGATCGTCCGGCACCTCGGGGTTCTTCCACAGCTCGTAGAGGCCGGCGAAGGCGAGGATGCCGCCGTCGGTCCGGTAAATGTAGAACGGCTGCTTGACCTTCGAGTCCGGCTCCGTCTGCCATTCGTAGTAGCCGTCGGCCGGGATGAGGCAGCGACGCTTGGCGAAGGCGGCGCGGAAGGCGGGCTTGACCGCCACCGTCTCGGCCCGCGCGTTGATCAGCCGGGAGCCGCCCTTCACGTCCTTGGCCCAGAACGGCACCAGGCCCCAGCGGACCAGCCGCAGTTCCCGCTCGTCCTTATGATCGAGCACGGTGTAGATCCGCTTGGTCGGGGCCACGTTGTAGTCGGCGTAGTCCGCCGCGCGCTCGGCCGGGACGGCGTCCCGCTGGACGGCGAACTCCTCGAGCAACTCGGCTCGTTTTCGAGCGGAGACGAACCGACCGCACATGAGCGACTCCTTCCGCGTCAACCGATACCCTCAAGGTTATGGAATCAGGACGCTGGCGCGCACCCTCCGCGCACAGACCGGTGCGCGCGACTTTGCGACTGCCGGGCTCCAAGTCGATCTCCAACCGGGCGCTCATGCTCGCGGCGCTCAGCGACTCGCCGTCGACGCTGCGGGGGCTGCTGAAGGCCCGCGACACGTCCCTGGCGATGGCGGCGCTCCGTGTTCTGGGATGCTCGCTCGACGATGAAGGAACGGACCTGGCCGTCTCGGCCGGCTCGCTCGACGCCGGATCCACCGTCAGCGTCGACGTGGGCAACGCCGGGACGGTCATGCGGTTCCTGCCCGCGGTGGCGGCGCTGTCGGCAGCCTCGGTCGCGCTCGACGGCGACCCGCGGGCGCGCGAGCGGCCGATCAGCGCCCTGCTGGGGGCGCTGCGCGCTCTCGGCGTATCGATCGACGACGGCGGGCGCGGGGCGCTGCCGTTCACCATCCACGGGTCCGGCGCGGTCCGCGGCGGGCCGGTCACGCTCGACGCCTCCGCCTCGTCGCAGCTGGTCTCCGGGCTGCTGCTGGCGGCGGCGCGGTTCGACCTCGGCATCGAGGTGCACCACGAGGGGCCGCCGGTTCCCTCGCTGCCGCACATCGAGATGACCGCGCGGATGATCAGGAACGCCGGCGCGGAGGTGGAAGTCGGCGGCGGCGAGCGACCGGACTTCTGGCGGGTTCGGCCCGGCCGGCTTAATCTCGGGGACTTCCGCGTCGAGCCCGACCTGTCCAATGCGGGACCGTTCCTGGCGGCGGCGCTGGTCACCGGCGGCTCGGTGACGATCAGGGACTGGCCGGCGGACTCGCTGCAGCCCGCGGACGCGATCCTGGACGTGCTGACCCGGATGGGCGGCGCCGTCTCGTCCGGCCCGGAGGGACTGACCGTCACCGGATCAGGCGTCATCAACCCGATCGTGGCCGACCTGCGCGACGTGCCCGAGCTCTGCCTGCCGCTGACCTCGGTCGCCGCGCTCGCGTCGGGCCCGTCGACGTTCACCGGGGTGGGGCACACCCGGCTGCAGGAGACGGACCGGCTGGCCGCGATCACCAAGGAGATCAACGCGCTCGGCGGCGACGTGACCGAGCTGCCCGACAGCCTGACGATCCGGCCCCGGCCGCTGCGGGCGGAGCCCGGGCACGTGTTCGAGTCCTACGACGACCACCGGATGGTGATGGCGGCGGCGGTGCTCGGCCTGGCCGTGCCCGGCATCGAGGTGACCAACGTGGCCACCGTGGGCAAGACCTTCCCCGACTTCACCGCCCGCTGGGCCGAGCTGACCGGGGTGCCTGACACGGAGCCACGGCCCTGAGGAACCGGTCGGCCGACCTAGACGAGGACGATGTCCGGGTCCGCGCGGGCCGCGGCTCCAAGCCGCGCACCCGGCGCCGCCCGGAGCACAAGTCCGCCCCCGAGGCGTTCGTGATGAGCGTCGACCGGGGCCGGTACGGGTGCGTCATCGACGCAGAATCGGACCCCGACCCGGGCGCGGGCACAGTCGCGGACCTCGGCTCAGGCCGGGGGCGGCTGGTCACCGCGATGAAGGCGCGCGAGCTGGGCAAGGGCTCGGTAGTGGTCGGCGACCGGGTGGCGCTGGCGGGCGACACCTCGGGCAGCGCCGGGTCGCTCGCGCGGATCGTCCGGGTGCAGGAGCGGACCAGCGTGCTCCGCCGCTCGGCCGACGACACCGACCCGCTGGAACGGGTCGTGGTCGCCAACGCCGACCAGCTGGTGATCGTGTCCGCGCTGGCCGACCCCGAGCCCAAGACCCGGTTCATCGACCGCTGCCTGGTCGCCGCCTACGACGCCGGCCTCGCGCCGCTGCTGGTGCTGACCAAATCCGATCTGGCCGCCCCGCGCAAGCTGCGGGCGTTCTACCGGCCGCTTGACATCCCGATGCTGACCACCAGGCAGCCGCTGGGCGCGCAGACGCTGAGCCGGCTGCACAAGGCGCTCGACGGCCGGGTCAGCGTCCTCATCGGCCAGTCCGGGGTCGGGAAGTCCTCGCTCGTCAACGCGCTGGTGCCGGACGCGGGCCGGGCGGTCGGCGTGGTCAACGCGGTGACCGGGAAGGGCCGGCACACCTCATCGTCCGCGATCGCGCTGCCGCTGCCCAACGATTCCGGCTGGCTGATCGACACCCCGGGCGTTCGCGGCTTCGGCCTCGGGCACGTCACGCCGGACCGGGTCATCGAGGCGTTCGGCGACCTGATCGAGGGAACCGCCGCCTGCCCGCCCGGCTGCGACCACCTGTCGCCGGACTGCGCCCTGGACCAGTGGGCGGCCGAGCACGGCGCCGAGGCACGCCTGGAGTCCCTCCGCCGCCTGCTGCGGTCCCGCGAATCGGCTGACTAACTAGGTTTCCCGCCCGCCCTGGCTTTCCCGGCCGTCCGGGCCTCCTGAGCCGTCCTGCCCGTCCGGGCCCGCCTGGTCGATCGGCACGGTGCCGCCCGATCGCCAGTAGGTGCCGCCGGGCGTGCGGGAGAGCAGGCCCTCGTCGATGAGGTAACGGCGCAGCGCGGTGTGGTCGTCGTAGACGGCCTTGAGGATCTCGTTGACGGCCTGCTCCTGGTAGCGACGGCCCGGCTCGAAGGCCTGCGCAACCTGGTCGAGCAGGACCAGGCGGGCCGCCTGCTTGGCGGGCATCACCGAGATCCGGCCGTCGCGCACGTAGGGGCGGAGCCGGCTGGGCAGCGCATCGGACAGGTCCATCACCTCGATTATGTCCCGGCAAGGCGTCAGTTTGCTGCCGCAATACGTTCTCCGCTGGTCAGCGGAATGCCGGGACCGGTACCGTTTCGCTGGTGGGCAGCTATGACGACGATCTGCGGTTTGCGCATGTTCTCGCAGACGCCGCTGACGACATTACGGCCAAGCGGTTCAAGGCGCTCGACCTGCGGGTGGAGACCAAGCCCGACCTGACGCCGGTCTCGGACGCCGACCGGGCGGCCGAGGACTCGATCCGCAACATCCTGCGCCGGTCGCGGCCGCGTGACGCCGTCCTCGGCGAGGAGTCGGGCCAGACCGGCAGCGGGCCCCGGCGCTGGGTCATCGACCCGATCGACGCCACCAAGAACTACGTCCGCGGCGTCCCGGTCTGGGCCACCCTGATCGGCCTGATGGACGGCGACCAGGTGGTGGCGGGCGTGGTCACCGCGCCCGCCCTGGGGCGGCGCTGGTGGGCCGCCAAGGGCGGCGGCGCCTGGACCGGCAAGTCGCTGACCAGCGCCAGCCGGTGCCGCGTGTCCGAGGTCACCAAGCTCGCGGACGCGTCGTTCTCCTACTCGGGGGTCGGCGGCTGGGCGGAGACGGGCAGGCTCGACGGCTTCCTGTCGCTGAGCCGGGCGGTCTGGCGGACCCGCGGGTTCGGCGACTTCTGGTCGCACATGCTGGTCGCGGAGGGCGCGGTCGACGCCTCGGCCGAACCCGACGTCTCGCTCTGGGACCTGGCGGCGCTGCAGGTCATCGTCGAGGAGGCGGGCGGCCGGTTCACCAGTCTGGACGGCATCCCGACGCCCGACGGCGGCAGCGTCGTCTGCAGCAACGGCCATCTCCACGACGAGGTTCTGGCCCACCTCTCAGCGCGCTAAAGTCTCTCTCTAATGGGCTGCCAGGCGGCGAGTTCCCGCTCCGACCGCTTGGCCCGCGCCCGGCTGGTTTCCCCGGCCGCCCGGGCGCAGCGGCACCCGGCCCGGCACATACCCCCCCGTAAACCGGGACCGGGTGCCGTACTTAGATCACCTGTTCGGCCGGCTCAGGCGGTCGGCCGGTGACGGAGAATGTAGGCGTGGACCTCGGTGGGTGGCTGCGCGCCAATCAGGTGAGCCCGGGCGACCTGGCGGGGATCGTCGTCGAGCCCGACGGATCGGTCGCGGTGGCGGTGCCCGGCGGCGCGCTCGCGACCACGCCCGGGCAGCTGCTGCCGGCCGACCGCGAGATCCGGCCCCGGTGGGCGGTCTGGTCGCAGGAGACCGCGCGGGCGCTGGTGGCCGGCGGGGTGCGGCTGACGACCTGCTGGGACGTCGCGGCGGTGCACCGGCTGCTGTCCGGGGGATGGCGGGCGGACCCCGCGTTCGCCTGGGCCTGCCTGCACGGCGTGCCGGCCGATCAGATTCCGTCGCCCGCCTCCGGCCAGCCCGACCTGTTCAGCTTCGCCGACGAGCAGCAGGCGCCGGCCCTCGGCGCGGCCGAGGCGCTGCAGGCGGCCGAGCTCCAGCGGGCCGCGCTGGCCGCGGGGAACGACCGCGGGATCGCGGTCGCCACCGCCCGCAGCGAGTCGACCGTCGAGCTGCTGGCGGCCGAACTGGCGGCCGACGGGCTGCCGATGAACCGGGCGGCGATCGAGGGCCTGCTGGCCGACATCGTCGGGCTCCGGCCGCGGGGCCCGGGCGACGCGGCCGAGATCCGGGCGGCCAGGGACGAGCGGGTGCTGCGGCATGCGCCGTCCGGGGTGATCGCCGACCTGCGCAGCAACGGCCAGGTGCGAACGCTGCTGGCCGCCGCGGGCATCGACGTGCCCGACACCCGGGCCTGGCGGCTGGAGGAGTTCAAGGACAAGTCGCCGCTGGTGGCGGCGCTGCTCGAGTGGCGCAAGGCGGAGCGGATCGCCACCACCTACGGCTACGCCTGGCTGGACGAGGCCCTCGGGCCCGACGACCGGCTGCGCGGGGCCTGGAC
>DATCGA010000420.1:0-10148 GCA_036509215.1 Trebonia sp. | reverse complement strand
CGAGCGGCTGGTGCTGTCGGTCAAGACGGTCGAGAAGCACGCGGGCGCGGTGCTGCGCAAGACCGGCGCCAGGAACCGCACCGAGCTTGCCGCCCAGGCCAACCGGGTACGGACAGTTAGGTAGGGACGCTGCCGAACGCGGCGTCGCCGGTGGTAGGGGAAGCCCTCAGCCGAAAGCGGGGGTTTCCACTGATTCGCGCGGACGGGGGTCCGCCTAGGTTCGAAATCGTTACCTCAGAGACGAGGAGTGTCAGCGCGTGCCTGTCGTGCCACTGAAGGAGATCGTCGATCGGGCGTTCGCCGAGCGCTACGGCGTCGCCGCCATCAACGTGGTCAACGACCTGACCATGGAGGCGGTGCTGGCGGCGGCGGTGGAGCAGCGCGCTCCGGTCATCATCCAGACCTCGGTCAAGACGGTCCGGTCGATCGGCCTCGGCCCGCTGTTCTCGATGTGGCAGGCGATGACGGCGGGCATCGAGGTCCCGGTCACCCTGCACTTGGACCACTGCCCCGACCGCGCGTTCATCAGCGACTGCCTGCGCAAGGGCTGGAACTCGGTCCTGTTCGACGGCTCGCGGCTGCCGGTGGCGGAGAACCAGCGGCTGACGGTCGACATCGTGGCCGAGGCGCGGTCGGTCGGCGCCAACGTCGAGGGCGAGATCGAGGCGATCACCGGCGTCGAGGACGGCATCGGCTCCGACGAAGAGGCCGACCGCGAGTCGCTCCCGGTCGCGCTCGACTTCATCCGCACGACCGGGATCGACGTGTTCGCGCCCGCGATCGGCAACGCGCACGGCGTGTACCGGGCCGAGCCCAAGCTGGACGCCCAGCGGGTGTCCGACATCGTGGCGGCCGAGCCCATCCCGATCGCGCTGCACGGGGGCACCGGGATGACGGACGCCCAGTTCACCGACCTGATCGCCCGCGGCTGCGCCAAGGTGAACATCTCCACCGCGCTGAAGATCGTCTACATGAAGTCCAACCTCGCGTTCCTGGAGGGCGCGCGGGAGCGGGGCAGCTGGGACCCGCCGTCGCTGTTCGCCGCCGTCCGCGCCGACGTCATGCAGCTGGCGGCCGAGCACATGCGCCGGTTCGGCAGCGTCGGGCGGGCCTGGTGACCGGCCGATGGTGACGAACGCGCTCATCCTCGACTGCGACGGCGTGCTCGCCGACACCGAGCTGCACGGCCACCTGGTCGCGTTCAACCAGACCTTCGAGGAGTTCGGGCTGCCCGTCCGGTGGTCGGTCGAGGAGTACAAGCGGAAGGTCCGCATCGGGGGCGGCAAGGAGCGCCTGGCCAGCCTGCTCACCCCCGAGTTCGTCGCGGCGGCCGGGCTGCCGGCCGACCCCGAGGGGCAGCGGGCCGCGGTCGCCGCCTGGCACCGCCGCAAGACCGAGATCTACCTCGACCTGGTGGCGCGGGGCGCGGTCCCGCCCCGGCCGGGGGTGGCAAGGCTGGTAGGGGAGGCCCTCACAGCCGGCTGGCTGGTCGCGGTGGCCTCGACGTCGGCCGCGCCGTCGGTCCGGGCGACGCTCGCCCGCGCGGTCGGCGCGCCGACCGCCCGGCAGGTGACCGTGTTCGCGGGCGACGTGGTCCCGGCCAAGAAGCCCGCCCCGGACATCTACCTGCTCGCCCTGCGCGTCCTCGGGGTGCCGGCGAAGCGCGCCATCGTCGTCGAAGACTCGCGCAACGGACTGCTGGCGGCGGTCGGGGCCGGGCTGAGCTGCCTGGTCACCGTCAACGAAATCACCGCCGGGGAAGACTTCAGCGAGGCGGCGATGGTCGTCTCGTCGCTCGGCGAGGCCGGCCCGGGCGGCGAGCCCGCGGTGCTGATCGCCAATCACAGCCCGGTGCCGCCGCCGGGAGACCTGATCACGCTGGCGGACCTGGCCGGCCTGCTGCCGGCCCAGGAGGGAACGGAGAAAACGACGATGTCCGATGCGGAGTTCGCGGACGTGGAGGCGGTCGTGCACACGATCGCCGCCACCGCGGTCGCCAACGAGAAGTACTTCGGCGACCTCGACGCGGTCGTGGGCGACGGCGACTTCGGCTACTCGATGGCCCGCGGCTTCGAGCTGGTGCTCGAGGGCTGGGAGGGCTTCGACCGGACCGATATCGGCACCTTCCTCAAGAAGGTCGCGATCGTGATCACCAGCCGCATCGGCGGCACCTCGGGCCCGATCTGGGGCACCGCCTTCCTGCGCGCGGGCAGCACCGCCGGCCCGGTCACGACGCTCGACGGCGAGCAGATCGTGGCGATGCTGCGGGCGTCGATCGCGGGCATCAAGGCGCGGGGCAAGTCCGACCTCGGCGACAAGACGCTGCTTGACGCGCTCGAACCCGCCGTCGACGTCATCGAGGAGCAGATCAAGGCGGGTCACCCGGCGGCGGAGGTGCTGCGGGCGGCGGCCGTCACCGCGCGCGACCGGGCGGAGGCGACGACCGAGATGATCGCCAAGCGCGGCCGGGCCTCCTACACCGGCGAGCGCAGCATCGGCACCCTGGACGCGGGCGCCGTCGCCGTCGCCGTCATGTTCGAGGCTCTGGCCGAGCAGTGGGCCAAGCGCCCGGCGTCCCCCTGAAAAACGACCAACCGAGACCGTGACCGACGACAACCAATGGAGGCCCTGTCGTGAAGAAGTTCGTCAACGATCCCAGGAATTTCGTGCCGGAGATGCTCCAGGGCATCGCGCTCGCCAACCCGGACACGCTCAGGTACGTCCCGGAGTACAACCTCATCATGCGGGCGGACGCGCCGTACGCGAACAAGGTCTCGATCATCCAGGGCTCGGGCTCGGGGCATGAGCCCGCGCACGTGATGGCGGTCGGCAAGGGGATGCTCGACGCCGCCTGCCCGGGCGACGTCTTCGCCGCGCCGCCGATGGACTACGTGTACGAGACGACCAAGCTGCTCAACTCGCCGATGGGCGTGCTGCACATCATCAACAACTACACCGGCGACCGGATGGCGTTCGAGATGGGCACCGAGCTGGCCGAGGCCGACGGCCTCACCGTGGGCACGCTGCTGGTCAACGACGACGTGGCGGTGAAGGACTCGACCTGGACGGTCGGCCGTCGCGGGGTGGCCGGCAACTTCTTCGTCATCAAGGCGGTCGGCGCCGCCTCCGAGCGGGGCGCGGACCTGGAAGAGCTGCTCCGAATCGGGAACAAGGTCAACTCCGTCACCCGGACGATGGGCATGGCGCTCACCTCGTGCACGCCCCCCGCCAAGGGATCGCCGCTGTTCGAGCTGGGCGCCGACGAGATGGAGATGGGCGTCGGCATCCACGGCGAGCCCGGCCGCAGCCGCGAGAAGCTGGCCAGCGCCAACGCGATCGTCGACGAGCTGCTCGAGGCGGTGGTGACCGACCTGCCGTTCAACTCCGGCGACGACGTGGCGCTGATGGTCAACGGCCTCGGCGGCACCCCGATCAGCGAGCTCTACCTGCTCTACGGGTACGCCCACGAGCAGCTCGCCCGGCGCGGCATCAACATCCGGCGCAACTACGTCGGCGAGTACTGCACGTCGCTCGACATGGCGGGCGCGTCGATCACGCTGAGCCGCCTCGACGATGAGATCGCCGGCCTGCTGGCGGCGCCTGCGGAGATCGCCATCCGCACGTTCTAGCCGTCTGCGGCGCGAGCCGTCCGGCGCCGGTCAGCCGGCGTCGGACAGGCCGATCGCGAAGGCGGCGTCGAGGTCGTGCCGGGAGTAGGTCCGGAACGCGATGTGGGTCTGGGTCGAGGTCACGCCGGGCACCTTGTTGAGGCCGCCGGGGATGACGTCGGCCAGCTCGTCGTGCGCGCGGACCCGGATGATCGCCACCAGGTCGTGGTCGCCGGTGATCGAGTAGACCTCGCTCACCGCGGGCATCTGCGCGATGACCTCGGCCACTTCGGGGATGCGGTCGATCTCGGCCTTGACCAAGCAGATGGCGGTGACCACGGGGTGCCTCCCGGTGCGCTGGGGCCGGCCGGCGCGCCGGGTGGGCGCGCCGCGGCCGGTGCCGACTGGCTGTCGGCTATAGCGGTTCACCCTATCCCCGGTCGTCGGCTCCGTCCCCGGTGGCTAGCACCGATGTCGGGCCAGGCGCGCGGCCTAGCGCTCGCGTTAGCGGCGACCGCCCGGCCACTGCGGCCTCCGCAGCCACCGCGGTAGACGGTCGAGCAGTCGCCCGACCGGGCCGAGCGCGCGGCCCGACCGCTCCGCCGACGCCGCCGCGGCCGCTGCTGCCGCCGCCGCGTCGCGGGCGGCGAGCCAGGCGTCGAGCTCGGCCAGGGTGTTGATCGCCTCGCGCTCGGCCAGCCGCGCCAGCAGCCGGCCGAGCACGGCCGCGGTGGCCCGCGCGTCGTCCAGCGCCCGGTGCGACGGCCGCACCGGCGTGCCGAAGAACCCGGCCAGCGTCGCCAGCTTCCGGTCCGGCACCTCCTGCGGCGACGCCATCAGATGCCGCGCCAGCCGGACCGTGTCGAGCACCTCGAAGCCGGGCCAGGCCGCGCCCATGCCCGCGCACGCGGCGGTGAGGAACCCCAGGTCGAACGGGGCGTTGTGGGCGACCAGGACGCTGCCGCGGGCGAACGCGAGCAGCCCCGGCATCACCGCCGCGACCGGCGGCGCGCCGGTCAGCATCTGGTCGTCGATCCCGGTCAGCTCGGTGATCGGCGCCGGGACCGGCCGTCCGGGGTTGACCAGCGAGCCGAACTCGGCGACGACCCGGCCGTCGTGCACCCGGACCGCGCCGATCTCGGTGATGCCCGCGTCGTCCGGCGCCCAGCCGGTCGTCTCCACGTCCACCACCGTGAAGTCGAGGTCGGCCAGTCGGACGTCCCTGGCGTCCGAGACGGCTCCGTCGCGGGTCTCAGTCATGATCACCACGGTAGGACCGCCCACCGACATTCCCGGTCAGGCGCGCCCCGGACGAGGCCGTCTTCGGTGTCGTTTTGTCCCGATTTTCCCTGATCAATCACGCGATGATCACGATTGACGTAAGCTGCCCGCCGGTCGCGCCCCGACTCAATACCCTGGCCAGGATTTGTCAAGGGTGCATGGCACGGTGAGGGAGCATAAGGTGACGTTCCGCTCGGAACTGACCGCCCGGCTGTCGGGTTCGCGTCGGCGTGCCGCCCTGGTCGGGGTCGCCGTGCTGGCGGCGCTGGTGCTCGTGACCGCGGTCACGCAGGGGGCCGGCGCGCTGCCGCAGCCGTCCATCGACCAGGTGCAGGCCAAGGTCAACAGCCTCACCACGCAGTTCAACAAGGCGGACCAGCAGTACGACAGCGCCGAGCAGCAGCTGACTGCGGCCAAGGCCAGGCTCGCCACCGTGAACAAGCAGCTGGCGAGCGAAGAGGCGACCTACAAGTTGGCCCAGCAGAAGGTCCAGCAGATCGCCGACTCGAACTACGAGGACTCCGCCCAGACGTCGCTGGCGGGCCTGCTCACCTCGGGCAACCCGGGGCAGGTGCTGGCCGAGGCGTCGATCGTGCTGCAGCTGACCAACACCCGGACGCTGGAGACCCAGACCTTCCTCGCCGCCGCCACCGCGCTCAGCAACGTGCAGCAGGACCAGCAGCGCACCGAGCAGGGGGTCGCCCAGCTCGCGGCGCAGATGTCGCACACCAAGAACCAGATCCAGGGGCTGCTCAACGCCCAGAAGGCGATCCTCGACTCGCTCACCGCGCAGCAGCAGGAGGCGGTCAACACCGCGACCTCCAACGCCGGCGGCGGCACCACCACCGCCAAGTACACCGGCCCGACCGGGAGCCAGGCGGACGCGGCCGTCCAGTTCGTCTTCAACCAGCTCGGCTGCCAGTACACCTACGGCGCGACCGGTCCCTGCAGCGTCGGCTTCGACTGCTCGGGGCTGGTGATGTCGGCCTGGGCGTCGGCCGGGGTCACGATCCCGCGCGACACCTTCGAGCAGTGGGCGGCGCTGCCGCATATCCCGGTGTCCGAGATAAAGCCGGGTGACCTGCTCTACTACAACGGGATCGGGCACGTGGCGATGTACGTCGGCGGCGGCATGATGATCGACGCGCCGACAACCGGCCAGGTCGTGCGCGAGCTCCCGATGAGCACCGCCTGGTACGCGGACAGCTTCGACGGCGCTGCGGTTCCGTAGTCGGGGCTGTCTACACTGGCAGGCACGATGCGCCGCACGCTGATCGTCACCAACGACTTCCCGCCCAGGCAGGGCGGCATCCAGTCGTTCGTGCACGAGCTCGCCCTCCGCCTCGACCCGGCCGACCTGACCGTCTACGCCCCGAAGTGGGACGGCGCGCCGGAGTTCGACGCAAGGCAGCCGTTCGAGGTCGTCCGGCACCCCACCTCGCTGATGATCGGCGGCCCCAGCGTCACCCGCCGCGCGGCCGAGCTCGCGCGGTCGCGCAAGGCCGAGGTCGTGATCTTCGGCGCCGCCGCCCCGCTCGGCCTGATCACCCCCGCGCTGCGCCGGGCCGGCGTGCAGAAGGCGATCGCGATCACCCACGGCCACGAGGCGGGCTGGGCCGCCCTCCCGGTCGCCAGGAGCCTGCTGCGCCGCATCGGCGAGCGCACCGACGTCGTCACCTACCTGGGCGAGTACTTCCGGGTCAGGCTGGCCCGGGCGCTCACGCCCGCCGCCGCCGCGCGGCTGACCCAGCTCCACCCCGGCGTCGACGCGGCCGCCTTCAGGCCCGACCCGGCCGCCCGCGCGGCGGTCAGGGAGCGGTACCACCTGGCCGACCGCCCGGTCGTGGTCTGCGTCTCCCGCCTGGTCCGCCGCAAGGGCCAGGACACGCTCTTGCGAGCCTGGCCCGAGGTGATCAGGCAGGTCCCCGACGCGGCCCTGCTGATCGTCGGCGCGGGTCCGTACGGCAAAGACCTCAAGAATCTCGCCGAACGGTCCGGTCTGACTCCCTCAGTCCACTTCACCGGCCCGGTCCCGCAGGCAGAACTCCCGGCGCACTACGCCGCGGGCGACGTCTTCTCGATGCCCTGCCGAACCCGCCGCGGCGGCCTCGACGTCGAGGGCCTCGGCATCGTCTACCTCGAGGCCTCCGCGGCCGGCCTCCCGGTCGTCGGCGGCGACTCGGGCGGCGCCCCCGACGCGATCCTGGAGGGCGAGACCGGCTACGTGGTCGGCGGCCGGGACGTGGCGGCCCTGTCGGGCCGCCTGGTCGCCCTGCTGTCCAACCCCGAGGCCGCCGGCGCCATGGGCGAGAAGGGCCGCGCCTGGGTCGAGCGCGACTGGTCCTGGGACCAGACCGCCGCCCGTCTCCGCACCCTCATCGAATCCCCCTAGCGCCCCGCCGGCCACCCTCAACGCGCAACGGAAGCGCTTCGTGGTGCGGATGGTGAAGGAGCCGGCACCGAAGCAATGATCTTGGAAGCTATGCACCCGCATAGCGTGCATATCCTCCACCAGGAAAAAAGCATCTTTTGCGCACACGGAGCCAAGAGCGCCGTAAGGTCGCGGTCCCCTACGAGTAGAGCGCGTCGATCTCGCTCGCGAACTCCTTGGCGAGGACGTTGCGCTTGATGCCGAGCTTGGCCGACAGGTGGCCGTCCTCCTGGGTGAAGTCCACGTCGAGGATGCGGAACTTCTTGATCGCCTCGGCCCGGGAGACGGCCTTGTTCGCGTCGTCGACGGCCTCCTGGATCTCGGCCGTCAGGTCGGGGTCGTCGCGCAGGTCGGCCACGGTCGCGTCGGCGGGCTTGCCGTGCCGCGCCTTCCACGGCCCGAACACCTCGGGGTCGATCGTGATCAGCACCCCGATGAACGGCCGTCCGTCGCCGACCACCATGCACTGGCTGATCAGCGCGTGCATCCGCAGCCGGTCCTCGAGCACGGCCGGGGCGACGTTCTTCCCGGCCGCGGTGACGATGATCTCCTTCTTCCGGCCGGTGATCGACAGGAAGCCTTCGTCGTCGAGCTCGCCCAGGTCACCGGTGGCGTACCAGCCGTCGGCGGTGAACGCGTCCTTGGTCGCCGCCTCGTTGTCCCAGTAGCCGGGGAAGATCGACTTGCCGCGCACCAGCACCTCGCCGTCGTCGGCGATCTTGACCGCGACGCCGGGCAGCGGCAGGCCCACGGTGCCGATCTTCTGCCGGTCGGGCCGGTTGACCGACACCGGGGCGCTGGTCTCGGTCAGCCCGTACCCCTCGAGGACGGCGACGCCGACCCCGCGGAAGAAGTGCCCCAGCCGCGGCGCCAGCGCCGCGCCGCCGGAGATCGCCAGGTCAGCCCGGCCGCCGAGGGCGGCCCGAAGCTTCTTGTAGACGAGGCGGTCGAACACCGCGTGCTCCGCCCGCAGCCGCAGGGCCGGGCCGCCCGCCGAGTCGAGCGCCTCGCTGTAGGCGACCGCGGTCGCCGCCGCGCGGGCGAAGATCTTGCCCTTCCCGTCCGCCACCGCCTTGCTCTCGGCCCCGTTGTAGACCTTCTCGAACACCCGGGGCACCGCCAGCACGAACGTCGGCTGGAACGACGCCAGCTCCGGCAGCAGGTTTCCCATGTCCTCGCAGTGGCCGAGGACGATGCCGGCCTCCAGGCAGCCGATCTCGATCACCCGCGCGAACACGTGCGCCAGGGGCAGGAACAGCATCGTCGACGATTCAACGACGGCGTGGATGCCGGCCAGCGGCCCCATGAACGTGTTGCGGACGACGCTGAGCAGGTTCTCGTGGGTGAGCTCGCACCCCTTGGGGCGTCCGGTCGTGCCCGAGGTGTAGATAACCGTGGCCAGGTCGGACGCGCCCGCCGCCGTCGCCCGCTCGGCGACGGTCTCGTCGCTGACGTCGGAGCTGGCGGCGATCAGCTTGTCGAGGTCCTCCTGCATCCGCCAGACGTGCTCGAGCGCTGGCAGCCGGTCACGGGCGGCCGCGATCATCTGCTCGAAGCCCTCGGTCTCGACGACGACGGCGCGGGCGGCCGAGTCGGACAGGATCCACTCGGCCTGGTCGGCCGACGAGGTCTCGTAGATCGGCACGACGACCGCGCCGACGCTCCACAGCGCGTAGTCCAGCAGGGTCCACTCGTAGCGCGTGTGCGACATGATCGCCACCCGGTCGCCGGGGTCGACCCCGGCCGCGATCAGCCCCCGGGCGAGCGCCCGCACCTCGTCCCTGAACTGCTCGGCGGTGACATCCTGCCAGGCGCCGGCGCCGTCCTTGCGGCGCAGCATGACAGCCCGGGGCTGCTCGGCCGCGCGACGCCCGACGATGTCGGCCAGGTTCGCCGATGCAGGAACCTCCGCCAGGGCAGGCATGCTGTACTCGCGCACGACTTCTCCTTCTCCGTCCACCCGAGTCTATGTTTATCTCATGCGGGTTCACATAGTCAGCGATGTGCATGGCGCCGCGGACGCGCTGGCAGGAGCCGGCGACGGCGCGGACATGCTGATCTGCCTGGGCGACATGCTTCTGTTCCTCGACTACGCGGACCATACGCAGGGCATCTTCGCAGAGTTGTACGGCGCCGAGCACGCCAGGGAGTACATCGCGCTCCGGGTGGACCGCCGGTTCGACGAGGCCAGGCAGCTCACGGCCGGGATCGCGGCCCGGCTGACGGCCGAGCGCGGCACCGACCTGCGCACGCTGACGCAGCAGGCGATCAGCAGTCAGTACGCGGCGATGTTCGGCGCGCTGGCCGAGCCGGCCTACCTCACCTACGGCAACGTGGACGTGCCGCGGATGTGGGACGCCTACCTCAAGCCCGGCCATCAGGTCCTCGACGGCGGCCGGGCGGTGGTCGGCGAGGTCTCGTTCGGGTTCGCGGGGGCCGGGCTGATCTCCCCGTACCGCACCCCCAACGAGATCCCGCAGCCAGAGTTCGCCGCCAAGCTGGACGCGGTCGGCGCGGTCGACGTCATCTGCACGCACATCCCGCCGGCCGTCCCCGAGCTCCTCTACGACACCGTGGCCCGCCGCATGGAGACCGGGTCGACCGCGCTGCTCGACCTGATCCGCCGCACCCAGCCCCGGTACGCGTTCTTCGGCCACGTCCACAACCCGCTGGCGCGCCGGGTCCGCGTCGGCCGGACCGAGTGCGTCAACGTCGGCCACTTCCGCGCCACCCGCACCCCCTACGCCATCGATCTCTAGCGTCAACCACCCACAGCGCCTGGCCGCGCCCACGCGCCTGATAGTGGATCGCTGGGTACACCCGGCTGT
>DATCGA010000419.1:0-5466 GCA_036509215.1 Trebonia sp. | reverse complement strand
GGCGTCTTGTCGACGCCGCGGCCCGTTGTTGGCTGCGCTGGAGGGAACGGTTACGGACTGACCGAGTTCACCGAGGTGCCAAAGTTCGCGAAGCCGTCTCTGGTCCCTCCGCACGTCCCCAGCGTCAGCGTGAACGCGGAGCCCGTGCAGTTCGGGTACTGGATGTAGTTGGTCGCGAAGAAGATCTTCCCAGCCGTCGGGTCGTAGACCCCGGCGCTGTAGTCGCCCCAGCGCGGCGTGGTGGCACCCGGGTACCCCTGATACTCGGTGAACCCATCGGTCGGGGCCTGGCCGAGGTCGACCACGTTGACCGTGGACCCGAGTAGGCCGCCGGCACCGGTGCCGAACAGCCGCCCGTACGCGGTGGACGGGTAGAAGCCCCCGTTGTCCGCGCCGGTGGGCCCGCCATCGCCCGTGAGCGTGAAGAACAGCACCGGCGTGCCGTAGTCGGGCGCGGCGATGACCGGGAACGCCAGGTCCTCGTGGGCCGGGGACACGTAGCCCTGGCCGTCGAAGCTGAAGATCCCGAACCGGTCAAAGGTGTGGGTGCCGATGACGTAGTAGGCCGCGCCCTGGTGCACCTCGGGCGTCGCCTCGCCGCGGAACGTCTGCGACACCTCGGTGCTCAGCGCGCCCCAGAGCTGGCCCTGCGCCTGCGACGCCTGAGTGAAGTTGTCGCCGTTGGTCGCGACGCCGCCCTCGGGGCAGCTGGCCGGAGGAGGCGTGCCGACGGACAGCCCGGCGGTGCCGCATTCGTCGCCGAGCGGTATCGGGCCGGCCTTCTGCGGTGCAGCTACGCCCTCGCCGAAGTAGTAGTCCACGCCGGAGAACAGCTGGCCGCCGAACTTGACCGCGCGGCAGGCGACGCAGGCCGGGCTGTTCAGGGCGGACAGCCCGGTCCAGTCGAAGGCCGCGATCCGGGTGTCGCCCGTGCCGTGGTAGTCGAGGTTGTCGAGCATGAAGGCGGACCCGCCGTGACTGTCGTCGTACTGGGACGGGTCAGGCGGCATCACCGGGATCACCGAGAACCAGCAGGTGACGCCGGGCGCGCCGGTGGCATTGTCCGCGGCGCAGGTGCCGTCAGGCGTCGCCAGGGTGCCCATGTTCTCGATCGCGACGTTGAACGCCCGGTTAGGCGAACCGTTGGGTTCGGTGACGGGAAGCCCCCGTTCGAGGGCGTTCTTGTCGATCGCGTATTCCTGCGCCCCGTTGAAGCCGCCGCCGCCAACACCCGGCGTGACCAGCGGGAATTCGTCGTAGAACATGAGGAACGCGTCCCGGCTGACCGCGATCTTGGTGAAGTCGTTCAGCAGGAAAGGCGCGCCAGGCTCGGCCGAGTTGTAGTTCGAGTTGACGAAGTACACGTTGTACGGGCCGTACGGGCTGTTGCCCTTCGTCACCGCGATGCCCTCGAAGCAGGTATCAGCCACGCCGCCGAAGCAGCCGGAGAAGGAGCCGCCGCTCGCCTCGGTGGACGCTGACACGAACTCGGTGAATATCCAGTGCCCGCCGTTGCTGTAGTCGTAGACGCAGGAGATGTCGCCGCCGCTTGACCAGCCCTTGGCGGTGAGCCCCATGATGGTGTCGAGCGGGATCACCGAGGAGACTCGGTGCAGCCTGGTGTTGAAGATAAGGATCTCGCCGAGGTTGTTGTCCTCGACCACGTCCCCGTTGCCGGCGCAGAGCCCCTGGTCGGCGGGCTCGATGTCGGTGCCGAGCACGTTCGTTGACTGGGTGGCGGAATCGACCGCGTTGAGACCCTTCACGCCATGGGCGCCGCCCGCGGACCGGCTGATCCGGTCGCAGCCGTCGCGCAGAGGCGCGCAGCTCACGGTCGGCGGTGCGGGGTCAGGGCCGTTCTTCAGGAGAAGCGGATCAGGGATGACGCGCACGTTGGGGACGGTCCCGGCTGCCGCGGCCGCGCCCAGGAGCTTCGCGGCGGCGGCCTTGGCTAGCCTGGCGCCGGGCGTGTCCGACTTCGCGAACCTGGCCGCGACCTTGGCGGCTGCCGCCCGTTGTCTGGCGGCGGTCACGGCCTGCGTCCTGGCGGCGGCCGCGGCCTTCGGCGAGCCGACGGCGAACGACGCCGTTGACGGCACGAGGGTCGGGCCTGTCATCAGGTCGCAACCGCTCGTGCAGCCGGTTGCCGCGGGGCCGACGAAGGTCGGCGTGTGGCTGCCGAGACTCGTCGTGGTCACGGTGGTTTTGCTCGTTGTGTTCGCGACCGTGAGTTTCACGGTCGTAGCGGCCGCGCCCTGGGGGGCCGCTACCAGCCCGATGGAAAACGCCAGTCCCACCCCTGCGGCCAATAGTCCGTAAAGGCTCTTTTTCCTAGTCAGACGCATGCTGATGCCTCGCCTATCCAGAAGGTTTCACGCCCCTCGTCGCGTCCGGACGCGATGCGCCCGGCCACCTCCGGCACCTGGGGCTCCGAGGCCGGAGATTCGCCCATGAAAAGATATGCACTCGCGTGACTACGCAGTGATATTGACATGTTGGTGGACGCAGCATTGGGCGTCAATAGCAAACACCTTTAAAACTCCAGTTAATGCCGCTTCGCAATGGCATTAAAGTGCGCTGAGTTAATGTGCGCGACCTTCTGGCGCGAATGTGCCTACCGGAGGGGCGCGTCGGCTTTCATGGCTGCCAGGCGGCCGCCGTCAAGGTGGAGCTTCTGATCAACGGTGGCGGGATCGACCGGGCGGTGGGTGATCAGCAGCACCGTCCGCCCGGCGACCGCGCCGAGCAGGTCACGGGTCAGCTCGTCGGCGGTCTCCTCGTCGAGGTGCTCGGCGGGCTCGTCGAGGATCACCACCGGGAAGTCGGCCAGCAGCACGCGGGCCAGCGCGAGCCGCTGCCGCTGGCCGCCGGACAGCCGGGCGCCGTGCTCGCCGACCGCGGTGCTCAGGCCCTGCGGCAGCGCGTCCGTCCAGGCGAGCAGCCGGGCGCGGGCGAGCGCGTCGCGCAGCTCGCCCTCGGTCGCGTCCGGCTTGGCCAGGCGCAGGTTGGCCTCCAGGGTGGAGTCGAAGACGTGGGCGTCCTGCTCGCACAGCCCGATGACCGTGCGCAGGTCGTCGGCGGCGAAGGCGCGGATGTCGATGCCGTTCAGCGTCACCGTGCCTGTGCCCATAACCTCGTCGACGTCGCTGCTCTGGTAGTCGAGGAAGCGGAGCAGCGTCATGGCGAGGGTGGTCTTACCGGACCCGGAGGGCCCGACGATGGCGACGCGTGACCCGGCCGGGACGTCGAAGCTGACGTCGCGGAGCACCGGCTCTCCCGGCGTCCAGCCGACGGTGAGCCCGCGCGCGGCCAGGTGGTACGGCGGCTCAGGCAACGGCGCAGGGGCGGCGGGCTCGGGCACCGGGGCGGGCCGGGCGAGCACGTCCGCGACCCGGTCGGCGGACGCGCGCAGCCGCGGGATCTCCTGCGCGGCCGGTCCGAGCCCGGCGAACACCTCGTGCGCGGCCAGCGGCGTGAGCACCACCACCGCGAGCAGCACCCCGGCCAGGGTGCCCGCCCGGACCGCCGGGACGGCGAAGCACACCGCGCCGAGCAGCGCCGCCCCGGTGGCAAGGACGCTGACCGCAGCCGCCGCTCCCCGCCCGTAGCCCGAACGGGCCGTTGCCCTGCCCGCCTGCGCGCCCTTGTCCTGCACGGCCGCGAGCGCCCGGCCTTGCGCGCCGAAGGCGGTCAGCTCGGCCGCGCCGTCGAGCAGCGCCAGGGTCGCCGCGGCGAGCTCGCCGCGCAGCGGGGCGAGGTTGCGTTCCTCCCGGCGGGAGAGCGCGATCGCGGCGGCGGGCGCGGCCAGGGCCGACACGACCAGCGTCGCCGCCAGGATCAGCCCCGCCTCCGGTTGCAGGGCGGTGACCAGCGCGACCGCGGCGGTGCCGGCCACCGCGGCGGCGGCGTAGGGCAGCCGCACCCGGAGCCACTGGTCGGCCAGCGAGTCGATGTCGGCCACCAGCCGCGCGATCAGGTCGCCGGAGCCGTAGTCCGCGATGCCCGTCGGCGCGAGCCGCGCGAGCGCGTCGTAGGCGCGGACCCGGCGGGCCGCGAGCAGGTTCAGCGCGGCGTCATGCCCGGCCAGTCGTTCGGCGTACCGGAACACGGCCCGGCCGAACCCGAACGCCTGCACCACCGCGGCCGGGGTCACCAGGAACAGCACCTGGGGTCGCAGCGCGGACCGCGAGATCAGCCACGCCGCCGTCGCCAGCAGCCCAACCGAGCAGGCGGCAGCCAGCGCCCCGAGCGCGGCCGCGAGCCCCAGCCGCGTTCCGTCGCTGGTCCGGCGCCTGCGGCGCTTCTTGCTGTTATCCACGAGGACCTGGGCTCGTCGGATCATTGGGTGTACTTACCGGCGCTATTTGACGGAAAGTACACCCAATCTCCGAGCGCGCGGTCGGCGCCTCGCGCTTCTTGCTGTTATCCGACGGAGTTACCGTTGGATGGTCCGACCGCGATGTCAGGTCGACCACCACGTCGGCGGCGGCGATGACCGCAGGGCGGTGGCTCACCGCGAGGACGGCGTGGCGGGCGGCGTAGCGGCGGAGCGTCTCGATGACGACCGACTCCCGGTCCGCGTCGAGGCCGGCCGTGGGCTCGTCGAGCAGGAGGATCGGGCGGCCGAGCAGCACCGCGCGGGCCAGCGCGACGCGGCGGCGCTGACCGGCCGACAGGCCGGCCCCGCGCTGGCCGAGGACCCGCGCGAGCGGGACGTCGTCGAGGGCGGCCTCCCCGGCGGCGGCGGCCACCGCCCCGTCGGGCGCGCCGGGCCAGCCGAGGCGGATGTTGTCGGCGACCGTGCCCGCGAACAGGGTCGGGTCCTGCGGGAGCCAGCCGAACACGTTCGGCCCGCCATCGGCGGAGAGATGCGGGAGGGATGTTATTGACCCCGATGTGGGCTCGACGAAGCCGAGCAGGCAGCTGAGAAGCGTGGTCTTCCCGCAGCCGCTGGGACCGGTCAGCACCGTGAGGCGGCCGGGTTCGATGGTGAAGGTGGCGCGGTCCGGGGCGGGGCCGGCGCGGCCTTCGTGGCAGACGCTGACTGCGTCGAGGTGGATGGACGGGACGTTGGCCGGGGGGTGCGGCCGGGTCCGGGTAATCGCGGGGGCGGGGGCTTCTGCCTCGATGATCGTGAAGACCTCTTCGGCGGCGGCGAGGCCGTCGGCGGTGGCGTGGAACTGGGTGCCGAGGGCGCGCAGCGGCAGGTAGGCCTCCGGGGCGCAGATGAGCACGAGCAGGCCCGTGCGCAGGTCAAGATGACCGTAGGCGAGACGCAGGCCGATCTCGGTGGCGACGACCGCGACGGACATCGTTGCTACGAGCTCAAGCGCGAGGCTGGACAGGAACGCCAGCCGCAGCGTGGCCATCGTGGCCCGGCGGTACTCCCCCGTGACCTGCTCGATCCGGCTCCGCTGGGCCTGCGCCCGGCCGAAAACGCGCAGCGTCGGCAGCCCGCTGACCACG
>DATCGA010000418.1:0-13829 GCA_036509215.1 Trebonia sp. | reverse complement strand
GCCGGCGGGCGGCCGGCCGACGGGGAAGGCTACGGCGGCGGCGAGGCCCCGATCGGCGCGTCCGATGTGGTGGCGGCGCTCCCGGCCGCGTTCCGCGCGCTCGCGCCATAGCATTAGTGGCTATGGACAGCCATGCGGAGGCGAGCGTCGAGCTCGGCGCGATCACCAGGAACATCGCGGCGCTGCGCGCTCACGTGGCCCCGGCTGCGGTGATGGCGGTGGTCAAGGCCAACGGGTACGGCCACGGCGCGGTTCCGGCCGCCCGCGCGGCGATCGCCGGCGGCGCCGACTGGCTCGGCGTCGTGCACGTGGCCGAGGCGCTTGAGCTGCGCAACGCCGGCCTCGAAGAGCCGATCCTGTGCCTGATGGCGGTGCCCGAGCACGACCACGCCGCCGCTATCGCGGCCGAGGTGGACCTGTCGGCCGGATCGGCCGACCAGGTGCGCCGGCTGGCCGCCGCGGCGGCGGAGGCCGGCCGCCCGGCTCGCGTCCATCTGAAGGCCGACACCGGGCTGAGCCGGGGCGGCGCCGCCCCGGCCGACTGGCCGGGGCTGCTCGCGGCCGCGAGCGAGGCCGAGGAAGCGGGCCGGGTCAGCGTGGTCGGCCTCTGGTCGCACTTCGCCTCGGCCGATGAGCCCGGCAACCCCTCGATCGGGGCCCAGCTGGCCGCGTTCAAGGAGGCCCTCGCGGTCGCCGAGAGCATGGGGATCACCGCGCAGCTGCGGCACATCGCCAACACCGCGGCCGCGCTCGACGTGCCCGAGGCGCGCTACGACCTGGTGCGGGTCGGCGGCGGGAGCTACGGCCTGGCCACGCTCCCCGGCGGCGCGCCGGGCTGGCTGCGGCCGGCCATGACCCTCCGGGCCCGGCTGGCGCTGGTGAAGCGGGTTCCGGCCGGAACGGGGGTCTCGTACGGGCACCGGTACACGACCACGCGGGAGACGACCCTCGGCCTGGTGCCGCTCGGCTACGCCGACGGGATACCACGGGCGGCGATCGGGCTGCCGCTGGTGTTCGCCAGAGGCCGCCGGTGGCCGATCACGGGAACCGTCTGCATGGACCAGTTCGTCGTCGACTTCGGGGACGAGCCGGTGGCGGCGGGGGACGAGGCGGTCCTCTTCGGCCCGGGCGATGACGGCGAGCCGACCGCGCAGGAGTGGGGCGAGGCCCTCGGCACCATCTCGTACGAGATCGTCACGGGCATCAGCGCCCGAGTGGCGAGGTCCTACCGTGACTAGGGAGAGGGAGTTTGACTTGACCGGTGCCGTGCCGCCGTCCCGCTCGCCGGGCGACTCGCTGCGCAGGCTGGCCGAGGGATCGGCGGTGTCGCTGGCCGTCTCGACCGCCGATGAGATGCGGGAGCTCGGGCGTCGTCTCGCGTCGGCGCTGACGGCCGGGGACCTGGTGATCCTCAGCGGCGGGCTCGGCGCGGGCAAGACCACGCTGACCAAGGGGATCGGGGACCGTCTCGGGGTTCGCGGGCCGATCACGTCGCCGACGTTCGTGATCGCCCGGGTGCATCCGCCGGTCGGGCCGGTCGGCTCCGCCCCGTCCGGCCCCGGGCCGTCGCTCGTCCATGCCGACGCCTACCGGCTCGGCGGCGTGCTCGAGCTCGATGATCTCGACCTCGACACCGACCTGGCGTCGTCGGTGACGGTGGTGGAGTGGGGCGAGGGGCTGGCCGAGGGACTGTCGGCCGACCGGCTGGAGATCGCGATCGAAACGCTTCCGACCGGCGGCGCCGACGCGACCGATCCGGACGACCTGGCGGGCGACCTGCCCCGCACGGTGCGGATCTCGTCGGTCGGCCAGCGCTGGGAAGGCATCGAGTTGCCCCTCCTGGGCCTCGCCGATCGTCTATAGTTCGGCTTTGTACCATTCCGTATTTCACGTTGCGCCTGGTCTCTAGGTCACAACCCCTCACCGGAGGCATGCCGTGACTCAGCATGGGTCATTCCCCGGTCGGCCCCGTGGCCGCCGAGCACGTCACGAAGCTGACCTGCCTGAGGGGGAGGGATACGCCGCCGCGCCGCCGCCGGACGAGCGCGAGTTCCCCGACCTGCCCCCGATCCGGCCCAGCCAGGCCCGGGCCCGTGACGCCCGCGGGCAGGGCACCTGGCAGGGGCAGCAGGCACAGCCCGGTCAGTACGAGCCGCAGGGCCGGGGCGGGCAGCCCGGACCGGGCGGCTACGGCGGATATCCGTCCGACCCGCCGGGGTACGGGCAGTCGGCCCACGGACAGCCGGGCCCTGGCCAGGATGTCCCCGGCTACGGGCAGTCGGGTCCCGGCCAGGCGAGCCCTGGCTACGGGCAGGCCGGCCCCGGCCAGGCGCCCTGGTCCGATCAGGACTGGCCGAACCAGGGCCGGCAGCCGCAGGCCTCGGCCGGGCAGTCGGCGTCTCAGCCGCCGCAGCCGGCCGCGACCCAGGCAGCGGCACCGCAGCCGCAGTGGGCTGACGCGGAGCAGGGGCGGCCAGAGGAAGACGTGCCGTCCTGGGCCGAGCCCGACTCGGTCGAGGCGTTCTCGGCCCGGTGGCACCGGCGCGGCCTGGACTCCAGGGACGACCGGCGCACGGACCGGCGCAAGCGGCGGCGGATGCTGTTCGCGGGCGGTGGCGTGGTCGCGATCGCCATCGCGGTGGGGGTCTACTTCTTCGGGTTCGGCTCCTCCAACGGCTCCGCCAACCTAGGCTTCGGCTCGCTGGTGACCACGTTCCTGCCCGGCGAGGTGCAGTCGATTCCCGACGCTTGCAACACGGTCCCGACCGCCGCCTTGAGCCAGTACCTGCCGGGCACGACCAAGCAGGCGGCGCCGCCGCTCAACAGCGGCACGAACTCCGAGTGCACCTGGACGCTCGACAACGCGCCCACCTACCGGGTGCTCGAAGTCCAGATCGAGGCGTACACGCCGAGCGCGCTGGTCGCGAACCCGAGCGGCAGCGGCCTGGTCCCGGCCGGCAACGGCAGCGCGACCTACGCCGCCGAGGCGGCCTTCGCCTCGGCTCAGTACAGCCTGCAGACCCCGGCCGCGAACAGCGGGCAGGCGACGGCTACGGTCGTCAACCTCCCAGGCATGCCCGGCGGCAACGACACCTCCGCCTTCTCGGCCACGCAGGTGGACAAGAACGGCGAGACCGACGTCGCGACCGTCTACGTCCGCTACCGGAACGTGATCGTCACCGCGGTCATACAGGGCCTCAACCAGACGACCGGGGCCAAGAAGTACGGGCCGGTGTCGATGGCCGATCTCACCACCGCGGCCCAGACGGTCGCCCGCGAAGTGACCGCCAAGATCGTCTGAGGATCCGGACGCCCGGGTTCGCACGGCCGAAGTTGCCGCCAGGACGCCGGCGACGCAGTCGGTTGCGCCGCGGGTGCGCTACGCTCATTGGTCGTGCTGCTGCTCGGACTTGACACCGCCACGCCCGCGGTAACGGTAGCGCTCCACGACGGCGGCCAGCCGCTGGCTCAGCTCGTCACCGTGGACGCGCACCGTCACGCGGAGCTGCTCGCGCCGTCGATCGCCAAGATCATCGCCGACGCGGGGGTCTCGCAGCGCGACCTGACCGGGATCGTCGTCGGGGTCGGCCCCGGCCCGTACACCGGCCTGCGGGTCGGCGTGGTGACCGCCAAGGTGCTTGGGGCGGCGCTCGGCATCCCGGTCTACGGCGTGTGCAGCCTCGACGCGATCGCGGCCGACGTCGAGGGCGAGCGGTCCTTCCTCGTCGCCACCGACGCCAGGCGGCGTGAGCTCTACTTCGCGCGCTACGACGAGACCGGGCGCAGCTTGGGACCGGACGTGAGCGCGCCCGCGCTCATCCCCGATCGCCAGCTGCCGGTGGCCGGCGAGGGGCCGATGCTGTACCCGGAGTTCTTCCCCAAGAGCAGCGGCCCTGCCTTTCCCGCCGCCGCCACGCTGTGCCGCCTGGCGGCGACGGCGCTGGGCCGCGGCGAGACCGTAGCCGCCGCCGGAGCGGAGGCCGAGGCCCTCGGCGGCTGGCCCGTCCTGCTGCCGCCTGAGCCGCTGTACCTGCGGCGGCCGGACGCCCGCGAGCCGGGCGCGCCGAAGCGGGTGACGCCGTGACGGCCGGCCCCGGCCGGCCTGACGCCGGCCGCCGGGCGGCGGCGGGGCCCGGCGAGCGTCCGGCGGCCGGCCAGGCGGGCCGCCTGCGCCCGATGGTCACGGCCGACCTGGCGGAGGTGATCGCCCTCGAGCACGAGCTGTTCCCTGAGGACCCGTGGACGGCGGAGATGTTCGCCGACGAAGTGGCCCAGCCCCCTGAGGTCAGGCTGTACCTGGTCGCGGAGGCCGACGGGGCCGCCCCCGACCCCCGCCCGGTCATTGCCGGGTACGCGGGGATGCTGTTCGTCCCAGGCGGCCTGGCGGCCGACGTGCTGACGATCGCGGTTCGCGAGTCCCGCTGGGGCCTGGGGATCGGTTCGGCGCTGCTCGACGAGCTCATCCGGGCCGCCCGGGAGCGCGACCGGGCCGAGCTCTTCCTCGAGGTGCGGGCCGACAATCCCCGGGCCCACGGGCTCTACGTGCGGCGCGGGTTCGCCGAGATCGGGGTCCGCCGCGGCTACTACAAGCCGTCCGGGGTGGACGCGATCGTGATGCGGAAGGATCTGCTGCGGTGACCAATGTGACCGACGGCCCGCTGGTGCTCGGCATCGAGACGTCCTGCGACGAGACCGGCGCGGGCATCGTGCGCGGCCGGGAGCTCCTGGCCGACGAGGTGGCGTCGTCGATGGACCAGCACGCCCGGTTCGGCGGCGTGGTGCCCGAGGTGGCCAGCCGGGCGCACCTGGAGGCCATGGTCCCGGTCATCGAGGGCGCGTTCGCCAAGGCCGGGGTGCGGCCAGCCGACATCGACGCGGTGGCCGTGACCGCGGGCCCCGGCCTGGCCGGGGCGCTCATGGTGGGCGTGGCGGCCGCGAAGGCCTACGCCTATGCCCTCGGCAAGCCCCTCTACGGCGTCAACCACCTGGCGGCGCACGTGGCCGTCGACCAGCTCGAGCACGGGCCGCTGCCCGCCCCCTGCATGGCCCTGCTGGTCTCCGGCGGCCACTCGTCGCTGCTGCTGGTGCCCGACATCACCGGCGAGGTGGTCTCGCTCGGGGCGACGATCGACGACGCCGCGGGCGAAGCCTACGACAAGGTGGCGCGGGTGCTCGGCATGCCCTTCCCCGGCGGCCCGCCGATCGACCGCGCGGCGGCGTCGGGCGACCCGGCCGCGATCAGGTTCCCGCGCGCGAAGCTGCACGACGGCAGCTACGACTTCTCCTTCGCGGGGCTGAAGACCGCGGTCGCCCGCTGGGTCGAGGCCCGCCGCGACGCCGGCGAGCCGGTCCCGGTGGCCGACGTGGCCGCCTCGTTCCAGGAGGCGGTGGCCGACGTGCTGACCCGCAAGGCGGTCGCCGCCTGCCGCCAGTACGGCGTCACCGACCTGGTGATCGGCGGCGGCGTGGCGGCCAACTCCCGGCTCCGCGCGCTCGCGGCCGAGCGCTGCGCGTCGGCCGGGCTCCGGTTCCGGGCGCCCCGCCCGGGCCTGTGCACCGACAACGGGGCGATGGTGGCCGCGCTGGGCTCGGCCGTCGTCGCCGCCGGCCGTCCCCCGTCCACCCTCGCCCTGCCCGCCGACTCGTCCCTTCCGGTGACCGAGGTGCTGGTCCCGTAGCTCCCGAGCCTTCACCGGGCCACCGGGCCACCGGGCCACCGTGGGCGGCGGGCGGCGGGCGGCGGGCGGTGGCGGCGCTAGGACTTCCTGCCGCGCAGGCGGCGGACCACCACCGCGATGGCCGCGCCGGCGGCGGCGACCGGGATGAGGCGCTTCAGGATCGGGACGACCACGAACTTGAACGCGTTCAGGGACTCTTCCTGCCTGACCACCGGAGCGGCGGGCCCGGGCGCGGCGGCCGCAGGGTCGGCCACCGCCGCGTCGGCCGACGCCTGGTCGGCCCCGGCCCCGGTCTCCCCGGCCCCGGCTGCGTCGGACCCCGCGGTGTCGGACCCGGCTCCGGCCGCGCCCGCGGCGGTGTCAGCGTTGATCATTGCCTCGAGGTTGGTGGCGAACTGCTGGATGAGCTTGCCGCTCACCTCGGGCAGCAGCGACCGGCCGAACTGGGCGGGCTTGCCGGTCACGTTCAGCGACGTGTGAATGGAGACCAGCGTCTGGCCCGCGCCGTCGCCCGGCGTCAGGTTCGCCCGCACGGTCGCCGACGCGGTGCCCGATCCGCGGGTCTCCTTGCCGGTCGCCTCGATCGAGATGACGTGGCCGGCCTGGTCCTTGTCGGTGAACTTGGCGGTGCCCTTGTAGGTCAGCGAGAGCGGGCCGAGCTTGACCTTCACCTGGCCCTCGATCTCGTCGCCCTCGACCGAGGTAACGCTGGCACCGGGCATGCACGGGGCGATCCGCTCAACGTCAAGCAGCACATCCCAGGCCTGCTCCGGCGGCACTGGAACGGTGAACGAGTTATCGAGCTCAATGGCCATGCCACACTACCTTCTCGCGGGTTCTGCCTCTAGAGGTAGGAGTCTATGCTCACGCCCGCTGTGCCGACCGTAGCAGGATCCGGCTGGCCGGCGAGTCGATGCCGGAGGAACAGATGCGCATAAATGGCGCAAGCGTGGCTCAATGTATACCCAGCTCACGGAGGCTGATGGGAGCCCCGGACGTCCCTATAGTTAGCTTATACAACCGTAATAGTAGGAATCTTGGGCTTATCATCATAGAGTGAGTAGGCAGGCACAAAGGGTCAGCAACGTCAATGGGTCGGTTGATACCCGTGATCATGCCTTGACCTTCTGGTTCCGGAGGTTTAACCTCCTTGCAATGACGGAATGGTTAACTTTTAGCGGGTTTCTGTGCTGAAATCGTTGCTAGTTACCCTGCAATGATAGGAGGACTCGTGGCCGCTGCCGATGTGTCACCTGGGTTCACGGAGGAGCAGACCGAGAAGGGGCTCAAGCCCGGCGCCCTCGGGCTTGTGTCCTCGATCGTCATGGGGGTGGCGTCGACCGCTCCCGCGTACAGCCTGGCGGCGACCCTCGGGTTTATTGTTGCCGTGGTCGGACTCGGCTCACCGATCGTCGCCGTGATCGCGTTCGTCCCGATCTTCCTCACTTCCATTGGCTACAGCGAGCTGAACAAGGCCGACCCGGACTGCGGGACGACGTTCACCTGGGCTGCGCGGGCGTTCGGCCCGAAAACCGGCTGGGCCGGCGGCTGGGCCATCGTCGCCGCCGACGTGCTTGTCATGGCCAGCCTCGCCCAGGTCGCGGGGCAGTACCTGTTCCTGCTGTTCGGCGCGAAGGGCATCGGCAGCGACCCGACGAGCGGCTGGGTGCTGCTCGTCGGCCTGGCGTGGCTCGCGGTGATGACCTACATCTGCTACCGGGGCATCGAGGTGTCCGCTGCGCTCCAGCGGGTGCTGCTCGGCGTCGAGCTGGTCATGCTGCTTGTCCTCTCGGTGACGGCGCTGGTCCGGGTCGGGACGGGAAACCACCCGGCCGGCTCGATCACGCCCGCCTGGGGGTGGTTCAACCCGCTGCAGGGCGGCTTCACCGGCTTCGTCACCGGCATCATCCTCATGCTGTTCATCTACTGGGGCTGGGACACCGCGGTGGCGGTCAACGAGGAAACCAAGGACCCGGCTAAGACGCCCGGCCGCGCCGCGATCCTGTCCACGGTCATCCTGCTGGTCACCTACGTCATCGTGATCTTGGCGGCGCAGTCGTTCGCCGGCATCGGCACCACCGGGATCGGGCTCGGCAACAGCGACAACACGGGCGACGTGCTTTCCGTGCTCGGCGGCGCGGTCTTCGGCGGCTCGGGGATCGGGGTGTTCCTTACCCGGCTGCTCATCTTGATGGTGCTCTCCTCGGCGGCGGCGTCGACGCAGACCACGATCCTGCCCACGGCGCGCACCACGCTGTCAATGGCGACCTACAAGGCCCTCCCCAAGTCGTTCGCCAAGATGCACCCGCGCTACCTCACGCCCACGGTGTCCACGATCGTGATGGGCGTGGTCTCGGCGCTGCTCTACCTCGCGTTCAACTACGTCTCCAAGGGCTTCGTCATCGCCGACGCGGTGACGGCGATCGGCCTGTACATCGCCTTCTACTACGGCCTCACCGGCTTCGCCTGCGCCTGGTACTACCGCAAGACGCTGCGTAACAGCGCGCGGGACCTGTGGATGCAAGGCATCCTGCCGGTACTCGGCGGGCTGATGATGTACGCGGCGGGCGGCTGGGCCATCTGGGCCGACTGGGACGTGGCATCGCAAAACAGCTACACGTCCTGGCTGATGCCGTTCTGGCCGCACTGGTACATCGGCGGGGCGTTCGTGATCGCCTTCCTCTCGGGGCTCGTCGGGCTGATCGCCGGGATCTGGATCAGGTTCGCCATGCCGGCCTACTTCCGGAGGCAGACCCTGACCAGGGGCACCACGACCCTGGTGCCAGACGAGTAATTGCACGGGCAATGCGAAAAGTCCCGCCCCCGGATAAGCAAATCCGGGGGCGGGACTTTTCGTTGATTGAAGGTGCCTACTCCAGTCCGGCCAGCACCGAGCGGAGGATGCCCGGGGTCTTCGCCGACGGCTCGGACTGCAGGCAGACCTCCTCGATCACCTCGAGGTAGCTGTCGACCTCGGTCTGCTTGTCGAGGTAGAGAGCGCTGGTGAGCTGCTCGATGAAGACGACGTCGCGCAGGTCGGGCTCGGTATAGCGCAGGATCGTGAACGCGCCGCCCATGGCGCGGTGCGCGCCCGCCTTGAACGGCAGGATCTGCACCGTCACGGCCGGGTGATCGCACATGTCGAGCAGGTGCCTGAGCTGCCCCTTCATGGTCTCGGGGCTGCCGACCACGCGGTGCAGGGCGCCCTCGTCCAGCACCGCCCAGATCTTCGGCGGCGCCTGCCTGCGCAGGATCTCCTGCCGGGAGACCCTGGCCTGGGCGCGCCGGATGACCTCTTCCTCGGTGACCGAGGTGCCCAGCCGGATGACCGCGCGGGCGTAGGCCTCGGTCTGCAGCAGGCCGGGAACGAACTGCAGCTCGTACTCGCGGATGAACGAGGCCGCGGCCTCGAGCCCGAAGTATGGCTCAACCCAGTGCGGCAGGATGTCCGAGTAGGACTGCCACCAGCCGGGCAGGTTGGTCCCGCTGGCCAGCTTGAGCAGCGCGTCGCGCTCGTCGCCCTCGCCCACCCCGTACAGGGTCAGCAGGTCGGCGATGTCGCGCTCCTTGAACCCGACCCGGCCGTGCTCCATCCGGCTGATCTTGGAGTGCGAGCCGCGGATGGCGACCGCGGCCCGCTCCGTCGTGATCTCAGCTTCTTCGCGTAGCCGGCGCAGGTGCCCGCCGAGCACGAGGCGCTGCACCGTCGGGCCCGCGGAATGCGGGCCGAACAGTGACTGCGGGACCTCCGGCGCGGAGTCCTCAGGCGAGAGCATCGCTACTCCACTCCTCGTTGGCTCAATCAGATCATGGGCATGGGTCAGTAGTCTCCCATGCGATCATGCCCCTGCGGAAGAGTGATCGATGACAATTGCATAGAAATATGAGGCGTCTATGTTCCCGCCGCCGCCGACTTTTCCTGCAATCGATTACAGGCCGCGCTAGTTCTGCTTAAAACAGCACGTGATCGAACTCGCCGTCCTTGGCCCCGGCCAGGAATGCCTCGATCTCCGCGCGGGTGTAGACGAGCGCCGGGCCGGACGGGAAGCGTGAATTCCTGACGGCGATGGCGCCCTCGGGCAGGCGGGCGACCTCCACGCAGGCACCGTTGGGGTTGCTGTGCTTGCTCTTCTCCCAGGTGACGTCGGGGAGTTCCGCCGCGGGCATGCCGTTATAGGTGTGGTTCATGTTCCCTCCAGTGACTGCATCGAAGGTCTGCTACTGGCGAACTTCGAGTCGGCCGAACGCCGGAAGGTGTGACCGGCCTGACACTCATGACTGAGTATGCCACGTTCTAGCCTCGGATGAACGTGCATTTAGGTTTGCACGAGGTGAACGTGCACCTGCGCACGCGTCGATGAACGTGCATCCGGTGTTGCATCTGCACGGCGTGTCCGGCACTATAGAAGTGAGGCATACCTCCCCATACTGCGACAGGCACGGTACTAACCCCGAAGACGATGCGGAAAGCGGTTGCGTTGGCTCACCTGAGGGTTGCTGCGTGGGAACCGGATGATGACGACGAGGTTGTCGTCCCCATCACGGCTCTGCCAGCGTCCCCTCCCCAGCTGCTGCCGGTCCCCGCGGCCTGGTGGGAGACGCCGGCCGTGACCAGCAGGCCGCTGAATCCGGTGCCCGAGGAGTGCAGGAACGCGCGCCAGTTCGTGCGCGAGCTGCTCACCTGCTGGGGGCTGTCGTACCTGTCCGACGACGCCGAGCTCATCATCGCCGAGCTGGTCGGAAACGCGGTCAGGCACGGGCTCCGGGCGGCCCCGCAGATCCGGCGGGCCGGCGCCTCGCCGTCGGCGCTGCGGCTCTGCCTGCTACGCCGGGTCGGCGAGGTGATGCTGGCGGTCACCGACCCGAGCGACGCCGTGCCGAAGCCGAAGGCGCCAAGCGACAGCGGCGAGAATGGGCGCGGCCTGCAGATCGTCGGGGCGCTCAGCTACGTCTGGGGCTGGTCCCCGATCGAGGGCAGCGGCAAGGCCGTCTGGGCCGTACTGCGCTGTTAGCAAGCGGGGCCCGCCTTTCCCCTGACGGGGATGGCTGGGGGAAAGCGCGGAGAAACGGGACCGTTCGGGATAATTTTATTTCGATCTTTATTTATCTTGATCTTTATTTATCTGGAAACCGGCTCGTCAGCCACAGACAGCACGTGCTCGATCAGGGTGATCAGGACTTCCTTAGCCGACTCCCGCGAGCGCGCGTCGCACATGACAATGGGCAGCCTGGGGTCCAGGTCGAGGGCAACCCGGACATCCTGGAGCGAATAGAGGCGAGCGCCCTCGAAGACGTTGAGCGCGACGATGAACGGGATCTCGCGCCGCTCGAAGTAGTCGATCGCAGGGAAGCAGTCCGCCAGCCGCCGGGTGTCGGCCAGCACGACGGCGCCGAGCGCGCCCAGCGAGAGCTCGTCCCACATGAACCAGAACCGCTCCTGGCCGGGCGTGCCGAACAGGTACAGCACCAGGTCTTCCCTGAGCGTGATCCGGCCGAAGTCCATCGCCACCGTGGTCGTCGTCTTGCGCTCGACCCCGGCCGTGCTGTCCACCTGCGCGCTGCTCTCGGTCAGCGGCTCCTCGGTTCGCAGCGGCCTGATCTCGCTGACCGCCCCGACCAGCGTCGTCTTGCCGACCCCGAACCCGCCCGCGAGCAGGATCTTGATCGCGCGGTGCCGGCGTGGTGCCACGCCGCCAGCCTCAAAGCCCCCGTAGGCCATGCAGGACCTCCCTAAGCGTCTCTTTGTCCACCTGCTGCGCCCTCATCGCAACAGGTGCCTGAATGATGACCAGGCCGAGCTCCCGCAGGTCCCCCAGGAGGATACGGACCACGCCGAGCGGCAGGTCGACGTCCGAGGCGATGTCCACCACCGTCGACGGCACCCGGGAGAGCTGCAGCACCGACATGTGCTCGGGCCCGAGCCCGCCCGGGATCGCGACCCGGGCGGTGGTCGCGGTGACGGTTGCCACCAGGTCGAGGGCCTCGCCGGAATGGCGCGTGCGACCCTGGGTCACGGCATACGGCCGGACCACGGGGCCAGCCGCGGCATCGAGCCATCGTTCGTCGTTCGCCGGCATGGACGCCTGTCTCTAGCGGTGTCAGATAACGCGGATCGAGTCCGCATGTTGACCTGCAGGTGGTCGCCGGTGCGCTGCACGAGAATCGCCATCTCGTACGCGACCTGGCCGATGTCGGCCTCAACCGTGGTCAGCACGGCCAGGCAGGTGCCATGGCCGGCCGCCGACACGATGAAGAACCCCGACGTCATCTCGATGATCGACTGGCGGGCGTCGCCGCCGAAGTGGCGGCTGGCGCCGCGGGCGAGCGAGTTGAACCCGGCCGCGAGGGCGGCCAGGTGCTCGGTATCGGCCTGCTCGAGGTCGCGCGAGGCGCCGAGCGCCAGGCCGTCCTGGGAGAGGAAGACCGCCCGGGTGATGTGCGGAACGCGTCGCACGAGGTCATCAAGGACCCAGTCAAGCTGGCTGGCCGGGTACCGCTGGCTACTCTCCATCGGCGGCGCTGTCCTCCGTCTCCCGTTGCGTCTGTGACCGGCCTTCCTGCCAGCCGCGCTGCATGGCGGACAGGGTGTTGCGCATGTCCGACAGGGACGCCGCGCTGGCCGGGGCGACGCCGGCCGGGCCGCCGGAGGGCGCACCAGCCGACCCGCGAAGCTCCGGGGCGAGGCTGGCCTGGCGGACGCGGCGAGGCAGGTTGGTGAGATCGCTGCCGGCGCCGTTGTCCCCGCTTGGATGACGGCTGTCGGCCGCGCCGTTGTTCCCGAGGCTGGCGCCGGCCCCGTCGCCCTGATAGGAGTCGTCGTAGAGATCGCCTGCGCCGCCGCCGCCGTAGGGGCTGTCGTAGCCGGGGCCTGGGGCCGCCCCGCCGAAGTCGGGGTAAGCCTGCTGGTACCCGGCGTCGGCCGGGGCGGGAGCATCCTGCTCGGGCCGGTGCATCGGGGTGAAGACGTCGAACGCGGCCGCGGGCTGCGGGGTGGGCCGGCCGACCGGCACCCCGGTCACCACCGGAACGTCGTCTGTCCCGTGCCGTCCTCTCCTGCCGCCGGCCTCGGCCCCGTTCCCCGGGGCGAACGGAGCGGGCGATGAGCCAGGAGCGAAGGTGCCGGGAGCTGCGCCGCCGGGCTGCCGCAGCACCCCGGTGATGCGAATGCCCGAGGTCGGGGCCTCGGCCGAGGCTGCGGGGGAGGCTGCGGCCGAGGGGGCGAACGCGCCGTTCGATCCTCCCCGGGTGGGCAGGCCGCCGTTGGCCGGTCGCCAGTCGTTGCCCACGGCGGGCGTCGCCGGCAGGCTGACCGCGCCGGTCGCGTTCTGCGGCGCTGGCCCGGTCGTCCCGGCGAACGCGCCCGGCCTCGATCCGGTCCCGGCCCAGGCGCCGCCCGCGCCGATCCCGGTCGGCTCGCCGTACGCGGACCCCCGGCCGGGGGCCTGGCCGCCGGCCGCGCCGAGGCCGGCCGCCCCGTTGCCGCCGGCCGCGAGCGCGGCCGGGCCGTCCTCGACGACGAGCATCCGCGGGAGGAGCGCCACCGCCGTGGTGCCGCCGTACGGCGACGGCCGCAGCGTCACGTTGATCCCGTGCCGCCTGGCCAGCTGGCCGACGACGAACAGGCCGAGCTGCTCGGTGTTGGCCGGGTTGATGTCGGGCGGGTGCGCCAGCCGGTCGTTGAGCTCGGCCAGCCGCTGCGGCGACAGCCCCAGCCCCCGGTCCTCGATCTCGATCGCGAACCCGTTGGCGACGCTCTCGCCGCCGACCCGGACCTGCGTGAACGGCGGGGACAGAGTGGTGGCGTTCTCGATCAGCTCGGCCAGCAGGTGGATGACGTCGGTGACGGCGGAGCCGGACAGCGCCGCCTTCGACTGCGTGCTCGCGGTGACCCGGGCGTAGTCCTCGACCTCGGACACCGCGCCGCGCATCACGTCGATCAGCTTCACCGGCGCCGACCAGGACCGGCCGGGGGGAGCGCCGGAGAGAATGATCAGGCCTTCCGCGTGCCGCCGCATGCGGGTGGTGAGGTGGTCCATCTTGAAGAGGTCCTCGAGCACGTCCGGGTCGGTCGCCCGGCGCTCCATGTCGTCGAGCACGCTCAGCTGGCGCTGCAGCAGCGACTGGTTACGGCGGGCGAGATTGCGGAACATG
>DATCGA010000417.1:0-4414 GCA_036509215.1 Trebonia sp. | reverse complement strand
CGGCGACGACGTCGCCATGCTGGCCTCGCTGCGGGCCCGCGCCCGGGCCAGGACCTGGGCGCGGGCGGCGGGCGGGCTGCCCGCCACCGCCGCGATGGGCGACTACCAGCTGGCCGCGACCGAGCTCGCGCTGGCCCGCGCCAAGTCCGTGCGCGGCGTGCTGCCCCGCGACCATTTCGCCGTCCGCGAGCGCAGGCTGCTCGACCTGATGCGGGTGGCCAAGCACGCGTTCACCCGCCGCATTCCCCCGCTGACCGACGCGCCCGCCCCGTGGGCAACCGCCGGCTCGGCCCTCATCCCCGGTGACGCCTCCGCGCCCTGGTCCTGAATTCACCGCGAAGGTCACATTCAAGACCGAATTCAAACCGGCAATCTTTTTATCGAACGGACCGTTGCTCCGCCTATCGCCCGCCCGCTAAACCGGGTACACGTTGGGCGGACCCAGGTACGGGAAATCGCTGAGCAGGTCATCGTGCGGCTTGAGCCCCTGCGGCGGGATCTTGCCGTCCGACATCCAGGCGAATCGCGCGCTGAAGGTGTCGTTGGTCATGGCGCGCCCGTTCGGGTACCCGACCGGCTTGCCGCGGTCGTAGCGAAGGATGTCCGGCAGCACGATGCGGGCCGCCTTCTCCGCCGCCTCGGGGGAGTAGCCGCCGTTCTCTTCCAGGAACTTGGACCACGGCCCGAGGTACTTGGCGACGTCATCGACCGGCTGCCCGAGGTTGTAGGTGTTCTTGACGTTGTTCGGGTTGACGAACGGGTTGATGGTCGGGTGCCCGCCCCGGTCCACCTGGACCAGCGAGCCGTCGCGCTGGCGCTGGCTGACCGACGCCCGACGGCGTAGAAGAGGGTCCCGGTCTGCTCGCCGTCGACCCGCTCGGAGAACGTGAACGTGAACGCGGCCTCGGCCAGCGCGTCGCCGTTCCGGTCGACGTTGATCCGGTAGACCCCGTCGGGATGGAAATCGGATCGCATCAGGAACGGCGGCATCGCGCCCATGCCGGACGTGAACGGGTTCAGATCGATGACGATCACGGTCTTGCCGGGATCGGAGGCGGCCGGGAAAACCCAGAGGTCGGTGAAGTCCAGGCGCGCGTCATCGCCCGGGAACTTGAGGTTGGCCGCGCTGTAGTGGTTCGACATGCTGGCTCGCTCCCTACGCTGATGATCCTGTTCTGCCCACGCTCACGCTCCAGCCGACCCACCGCACCCGTGAAGTCCCTGGCCAGCGCCCCGGTAGCTGCACCGACAACAACGCGAAGCCCGAAAGGCGGCCGGCCCGTCCACTTGCAGTCGGACCAGTTGTCAGTGCGGGTACCTTTTTGATGTGCTGCTTTCCGCCGAAGGTTCCGTGGTGCTCCTGATTGACTTCCAGGAACGGCTGATGCCCGCGATGCACGACGGCGACGTAGTGCTGGCCAGAGCGGTTCGGCTCGCGCAAGCGGCGCGCATCCTCGACGTGCCGGTGCGCGCGACCGAGCAGTACCCGGCGGGCCTCGGCCCGACCGTGCAGCCGCTCAAGCCGTACCCGGGGGCGGTGCTGGCGAAGACCAGGTTCTCGGCCCTTGACGATCCCGATTTTCCCGCGCTGCTGCCGATTGGGTCCTCCGAGGTCATCGTCGCGGGGTGCGAGGCGCACATCTGTGTGCTGCAGACCGTGCTCGGCTTGCTGGCCGAGGGGCACCGGGTGGTCGTCGTGGCCGACGCGACCGGCTCGCGCGACCCGGCCGATAAGGCGCTCGCGATCGACCGTGCCAGGCAGGACGGCGCGGAGATCGTCACCTCGGAGATGGTGCTGTTCGAGTGGCTGCGCGACTCCCGGCACCCCAGGTTCCGCGAAGTGCAGGCCCTACTCAAGTAGCCGCCGCATACGGTGTCACATTTCCCCGACGGCTTGCTGCAGCGTCTTGTCGACGTCCTTCGGGTCCACGTTGAGCTCGTGCGCGAGCCGCTTCTCGGCCTTGGTCAGGGCCTTCTGGATCGCCTCCTGGATCTTGGTCTCGCCGACGATCAGCAGCCCGGCCTGGCCTGGTTCAATGAAATCGCCCAGCTCCTTAGCGGTCGATCGGGGCATGCCCTTGGCCAGGTGGCCGGCGAACGCGCCGACCGCCCCGCCCACGGCGGCCGCGCCAATGACCGTCGGCGCGAAGACCACGCCGACCGCTGCCCCCACGGCGACGCCCCACCAGGCCCCGTGCCTGGTGGACGTCTCGTCCTTGTTCTCGTGCACCTTGCCGTTGGCGTCCTTGGTCACGACGGCGGCGTCATAGGACCCGACCAGGCCGCCAGCGTGCAGGTCCTTCACGACCTGGTAGTCCTCCCGCGCGGCGGCCTCGTTCGAATACGTGGCGGCGAGGATGAATATGCCGTCGGTCTTTGCCACTGTGACTCCCTCTCCGGTCGTTCTGCGGTACGAGCACTCACACACTGGCGGCCGGCGTCGGGCCTGTCGTCACCTGTTCAAGGTGATCCCGGCCGCAGCCAGTGACGACGGGCTAGGCAAGGCCGAGTTGCCGGGCCTGCAGGGCGGAGTCCCAGAAGGCGGAGATGACGACGAGCCGGTCGCCGTCCCAGCGGGAGGTCTGGCCGAACTCGATGTCGAACGCCTTGCCGGTCGGCGGGATCACCGTGCCGTCGGGCAGCGTCATCTGGCCGGTGAAGGTCCCGGTGGTGCGGGTGACGACGGTGATCCAGTCGCCGCTGCCGAACTGGACCGGGTAGGGGAGGTGGACCCGGACGTCCGGGAAGATGCCGAACATCCGCTGCATCGCCTCGGCGTGCGCCGCCCGCCCGTAGAGCGGCTGAGCGTTCCCGGTGATGTAGGCGATCAGGTTCGGGTCGTGCACCGCGTCCATGCCCGCGACATCGCGGGCGTTGAAGGCGACGTCGCCCTGGTGCATGAGCGCGAGCAGCTGCTCGGTCCGGTCGGTGTCCTTGGTCGTGGTCGGCATGAGTGACTCCCTGGGCTGGTTGTTGATCCTGTAGTGAACTACATTGTTAGTGTCTACTCTAACAATTGTCGGTCGCACTTATTCCAGCCCGGTGCCTCACGGGACAGGAAGGCTAGAGTCGCTGAGATGCCAAGCATTGGACTGCGCGAGCTTAAGAAGGCGCGTGCCCGCCGTCACATCGCCGACACCGCGGCGCGTCTGTTCGCCGAGCACGGCTACGAACATGTCTCCGTCACCGACGTGGCGCGCGCGGCCGAGGTCGCCGAGCAGACGGTCTACAACTACTTCGCCACCAAGGAGCAGCTGGTCACCGACCGCGACCAGCAGATTCAGGACCGGCTGGTCGACCTGATCCGCTCCCGCCCGCCCGGCCTGACCCCGGCCGCCGCGATCCGCGGCTTCGTCCTGAGCTCGATCGACGCCATCCGCGCGATCCCGCCCGAGAACTGGCGCGGCGAGCTCGGCTACCTGGCGGCCATCAGCCCGGCCGTCCACCGGCTGGCGCTGGAGCTGGCCGACCGGCAGGCCGCCGCCATGGCCGGCGCCATCAGGGACACCAGCCCGGTCCCGCCGGAGATCGCCACGCTCCAGGGGATTGCGCTGGCCGGCGTCTTCCAGATCATCATCGGCGAGGCCGGCCGGCGTACCCTCGAGGGCCAGAGCCAGGCGCGGATCGCTGACGAGCTGTACCCGATGCTCGAGCGGATCGTCGATGAGCTGGACCGCTGGCTCAACCGCGGCTAGCTTGTCCGGCCCGCCGATTAATTCCAGACGACCGCGACGTCTGTAGCGTGAACCCCCAGTTGGAGTGGTCGACTTCTCGATCTTCCCGCACCTCGATCACGAGCTCCTGCCGGACAACACCCTGGCCAACGCAGAAAAATGGGCCGCCAAACTAACGGTGCCGGGCTACGCGATTGACGATCAGACCGCCATCAAGGTGACCGACGGTGCCGTCGACGTCATCTCCGTGGGGCACTGGCAACTGTTTACGCGCTGACACGCCGGAAATCTCGCGAGATTCCCGGCATGTCAGCGATATCCTCTATCGAGGTAATCGCCGGCAGCCAGTTCGAATACGGAGACTCGTCAACGGTGGCGCATGAGGCAGAACTGACAAGGGCACCCGAACCGGTGGCGACTGAGGGCGTGCCTGCGGAAACCGGGCCGCTGCGCCCGGGGAAGGCGGCCAGAGCCGTCGTCGCCGACGGCCGCGCGGTCCACGATGCGATCGAGGCGGTCCTCGCCGCGCCGGGAGAGTCCCGCGAAGTCGCCCGCCGAGCGTACGAGGCGGTGCGCGAGCGGCTCATCGCCGAGGCACTGGACGTGATGCCGGTCGACCGGCTCCGGGACCTCGTCCACGGGAAGGTCACGTTCGCCCCGCTCATCGACGCAGGGCTAGAGACGGTTGGCCAGATCCTCGCGACCGGGGCGGAAGGGCTCAGGCGGCTGCCGGGGGTTCG
>DATCGA010000416.1:0-9161 GCA_036509215.1 Trebonia sp. | reverse complement strand
CCCGGCTCCCGGCCGTCTGGGATTCGCGCTCACGCGCCCTAGGCGCCCGGTCCCGGATGCCCGGGCGGCGCCGCGAGGCGCCCGACCCGCTGGCCCAGGTCGGCCACATCCTGACGGAAGGCAGCGACCAAAATCATCGCGACGGCTGGAATCGCTTAGCGGCCCGCGACCAGGGGTTGCCCGGTGCAATTGGACCGGACATTAGCCCATCACGAGCCGGAAGATCGCTAGTGTGAGCGAGTGCTGGGCGCTGGCTGGACCGAGGCCGTGGCGCTGGCGGCGGCGTTCGTGATCGCGGTGCTGGCCACGCCGGCGGGGATCTCGGGGGCGGTGCTGCTGCTGCCGTTTCAGGTGAGCGTGCTGGGCACGCCGAGCCCGGCCGTCACGCCGACCAACCTGCTCTACAACGTGGTCGCGACCCCGGGCGCGCTGTACCGGTACTGGCGGCAGGGACAGACCGGCGGCAGGCTCGCCCTGGTCCTTATCGCCGGGACATTGCCCGGCGTGGTTGCCGGGTCGGTCATCCGGGTGGAACTGCTGCCGAGCCCCCGTGTCTTTGATTTCGTCGTCGCGGCGGTCTTGCTGCCGCTGGGGATGTGGCTGGCGCTGATCAGCCCGCCCCGCGCAGACGGCGAGGCACGGCCGGCGCGGACGGTTCCGCTGCCCTTGCTGATCCTCCTCGCTGTAGTGGTGGGCTGCGTCGGCGGCATCTACGGCATCGGCGGCGGCTCGATCCTGGCTCCTATCCTCATCGGCACCGGACGGCCGCCGAAGGAGGTCGCTCCTGCTGCGCTGGCATCAACGTTCGTGACGTCGGTGGCCGGCGTGGTTACCTTCGTGATCTTGTCGGTTCACCATCACGGGTCTGTTTCCCCGGACTGGCCCACCGGCATAGCGCTTGGCGTCGGCGGCCTGGCGGGCGCGTACACCGGCGCCCGGATCCAGCGCAGACTCCCTGACGCGCTCATCCGCCGGGTCATGGGCGTCCTGGTCGTCGCCATCGGTATCCGCTACCTGTGGTCGGGTCTCGGCTGACCCCGCGGACCGTAAAGTCCCGGGCGCGGGCCTGGCGGAGGTATGGGTCAGCGCTCGCGCCGCCGGGCAGGGGACCTGGACGACCCTGACTTGCTAGCGCGCAAGAAAGGTGGCGGGAAGTGATCGCTCGTGACGACGCCTTCCCTGAACCCCGGCCCAAGCCATGGGCGTCACATGACTTCCTTGATTCCGCGGCCTGATGCTGAACGCCGCGCTCGGCTGGTGGCAGGCCGACCCGGCCGCCGGGTACGTGCTGGTCTGCTACGCCGCCCGGCAGGTCTGGGGGGGGCTTCTTCCCGGCCGGCGGCTAGTGGGCGCCGGCCCCGTGCCGGCGTGGGCGGCGGTCGCCTTGTTCGTCTGGTGCTCGTAGACCAGCGCGTAGGCGGTGTCGGCGATCGGGTAGACGTCGGGGTTTGTCCGCTCGGTGAGGCTTATGTGCAGGCGGGCAAGTCACCCATCCACGGCCGGGATGATCGTGGCGATGCAGGGCTGGATGAAGTGGCCGGCCCTGCGAAGGCTCTTGATCTACACCTCTGAGGCCGCGCTGCACGACGGACAGCCGATCCGCCAGACGATCGTCCGGCGGCGGCGAGCAGCCGGCCTCGCCGGCGCGACCACGCAGCGCGGCGTCTGGGGTTTCACGCGAACACGCGCCGCACTGCGACCGCCTCATGCAACTCAGCAGGCGCGTCCCCGTGGTCATGATCGTGATCGACGCGCCGGAACGCATCGTCGCGGCCTTCGGCATCATCGACTCGACAGGGACTGGTCACCAGCGAGAGGGTGCCCGCCATGCGGCTCGCAGACGGCACGGGGCCTACTGAGGCCTTCCCGGCCGGGGATGAGCCTCTAGCCGCCGCAGGGGTTGGCGAAGTACTCTGGCGGCAGCCAGATGATGCCCTGGCGCGGGGACCTCGGTCCCCGCGAACCGCCGTCTTGTCCACGGCTGATGGCTTCTGCGCACTCGGTGCGACGGAAGCGGGGCATGCGTCGCCGCTCGCCGTCGCGCCCCGGCCGGATCGGAGCGCCGCCGTGGACGAGGACGCCGTCTTCTTTACCAGTTACTTCCGCGAGCGGCACCGCGCCGGCGCCAGGTCCACCGGCGGGGCGCTCATCGACTTGTACGGGCGCCGCTCGGTCCCGGCGGGCGTCCTGCTGCGCGCCGTCGAGGGGTACGGGCCCGGCCAGCCGGCTGGCGCCGGCCGCGCCCTCCCGTTGTCTGGGGACCCGTCGGTGACCGCGGTCGCCGTCGATACCGCCCCGCGCATCGACGGCCTGCTCGACGAGGTGACGGGAATCGTCCGGCCGCAGCTGATCACGCTGGAACGCGTGCGGCTGCTGTCGGGTGAGATCACCCCGGTCTGGCTCGGGGAGTCTCCCTCGGAGGCCACCAGGCTGACAATCTACTGCGGGCACGCCGATCGCGTTTATCAGGTTCCTGCCTTCGAGGCGGCCTGCGAGCTGCTGTACCGGCGCGGGGTCCCGGGCGCCACCGTCCTGTCCGGCGTCGACGGCAGCGCGGGCGGGCGGCGGCACCGCGCGCAGTTCCTCCGCCACGGCGGCGACGCGCCGCTGATGGTGATCGCCGTGGGCAGCGGCGAACGGATCGCGATGATGCTTCCCGACCTCGGCGGGCTGTTCCGCCATCCCCTCATGGCGGTCGCGAAGGTCCGGCTCTGCAAGCGGGACGGGCGGGCTGTCAGCCGCCCGGAGACGCTGCCCGGCGCGGACGCGGCGGCCCCGCCCGCAGGGATGGCGTCGCAGATCAGGCTGACGGTTTACACCTCCGAGGCGGCGCGCGTCCACGGCGAGCCCGCGCACCGAGCGATCGTCCGCCGGCTGCGGTCCGCCGGGGTCGGCGGGGCCACCTCGCAGCGCGGCACCTGGGGATTCCACGGCGAGCACGCGCCGCACGGCGGCCATTTCCCCCGACACGGCCATCACGTCCCCGTCGTCACGACGGTCATCGACCGGGCGGAACGGATCGGCGTCGCGTTCGACGTCATCGACGCGCTCACCCCCGGCCGCGGCCTGGTGACCGCCGAGACCGTGCTCACGCCGCGGCCGGCCGGGGTCCGCGCGGACCAGGGGTCGTAGGCCACGCGCGGAGCCGGCCGGGAAAGATCACGATGATTCGGCTGAACGGTCCCGTGCTACGCGGGCCAGGCTCACAAGAGCGTGGCCTCGCGGCGGACCCCGAACGCTTCCTGGTACAGGTCCTCGCCGTAGCTGGTCGGCAGCGGGTCGCCTTCGGGGAGACGGTAGGTGCGGACGCCGTCGGTTTCGCGCTGCGCGCGCAGGAACAGGACCCGGCCGTCGCCGCGGGCGCGGATGCTTTCCGCGAGGTCGTACAGGTGGGTCACGAACACGATCCTGATGCCGGCCTCGGTCAGGGCCCGGATGATCTCGCGGGCGATCTGCGAGCCTTCGCGCTCGTTGGTGGAGGCGAAGGACTCGTTGCACAGCAGCAGGCCGTCTGGCCTGATCCAGTCGGCGATGGCGCTCATCCGGTCGAGCTCCTCATCCAGCTTGCCGCGTTCCATCGTGGCGTCCTCCTCCCGCTTGTAATGCGTGAAGAGACCGGAGCAGGCGCTGCCCGACAGCTCCCGGGCGGGCGCGAACATGCCCGCCTGCAGCATCAGCTGCGCCTGGCCGACGGCGCGGAGAAACGTGGACTTGCCGCCCTGGTTCGCGCCGGTGACCATGGTCAGCTGCCTGCCGTCGGCTGCCACGTCGTTGCCGGTGACCGGGCCGTCCAGGGTGAGCGCGAGGCTGGCGTCGTACAGGCCTTCGGCGGCGAGCCGCTGCGTGCCGAGGGCCGAGGGGACGGGGTAGCACACCGGCAGGCCCTGGGCGAGGAGCCGGTCGCGCAGGTTCAGGCAGCCGAGGTAGAAGCCGAGCTCGGCGCGGAGCAGCTGGAAGAAGTCCTTGATGTGGTCGGCGGACTGGGCGAGGGAGTTCGCGGTGTCGTTGACGGCGCGGCTGGTCAGCTCCGACAGCGCGCGTGCCCCTGCCTCGTCCCGGTCCGGGATGGTGAAGCTGTAGGCGTCCCGGTTCCTGCCTGGCAGCCGGTCCCGCCAGCTGCGGGCGGGTGGCGGCGGAGCACGTACCCGGTTCCCTTGCCGCCCCTTCCGAGCCTCGCGCTCATCAGCGTGCCGCGCCGGAGCTCAAGCTCGGCCAGGCGGGCCTCCATCTCGGCGGAGTAGCCGCTCGTGAGCTCACTGGCCACCATCGCGAAGAACCGGGTGAACCCCGCGGAGCGGAAGTCGGCCGCATGGGCGGCCGCGAGGTCGGCGACGCGGTGCAGCGAGGTCAGGTACAGCGCCATGACCTGCCGGGAGCGTCCCATGATGGATTCCGGCGAGTCACGGAACAGGAAGCCGAACACGTGCCGGTCGGCGTCGGCCGCCTCGACCGCGAGGTCGTAAAGGTCACGGACGACGCCGGGCTGCGCGACGCAGTCGGCCAGCACATGCTGCCGGTAGGTGATCTCCGACGGGCTGGCGAGACCGGAGTGCAGGCCCCGCCGGGCGATGACGGACAGGAACTTGTCGCCGCCGGCCATGGCGTCGAGCAGCGTCCCGAGCTCCAGGTCGGCGGCCAGGGCGGGCTCGTTGACGGGCAGCGCGGCGTCCGGATCGAAGTCGCGGTCGGCGTACATCAGGCGGACTTTCACGATGCCAGGCGCTCCTTCAGCTGCGGGTAGGTGAGCCGGTATTTGCGCGCGATGGCGGCCGCGTAGGCCAGCCCGTCCGCCGGCCTGCGCACGACCTGGTAGGTCCGCTCGGCCGGGTCGTCCGGGTTCACCATGCCGACCATGGACACGCAGGCCGGGGTGCTTGACGCGAGCTCGTCGACGAACGTGACGTACACGCCGAGCAGGCCAAGCCCTGTCATCGTCTCGAGTACCCGCTCGCCGATGAAGGTGGCGTCGCGCAGCGTGGTGGAGGCGAAGGACTCGTTCATCACCAGCAGCCTGCGGCCGGTCGCTGCCGCCAGTGTGTCGCGGATGCGGGCAATCTCGTCCGCGAGCTTGCCTCGCAGCGTGGCCAGGTCTTCCTCCCGCTCGAAGTGGGTGAAGACCTGGTCGGGCAGGAACAGCCGGGCGCTGCTGGCCGGGACCGGGTAGCCGAGGCTGGCCTGGTAGTGCAGCTCGCCGGTCATCCGCGCGAACGTCGTCTTGCCGCCGTGGTTCGGCCCGGTGACCACGATGACCCGCTCCTCGCCCGACAGCCGGAAGTCGTTGGCGACCACGTCAGCGAACCGAGGCGCGAGCTTGGCGGCCAGGGCGAGGTCGAACGCCCCGGACACGTCGGTCTCCTTGTCGCCGGCGGATACCCACGGGTAGCAGAACTCCAGGCCCGCGGCCTTCATCGGCGCGATGAAATCCAGGTAGCCGAGGTAGAACTGGATCTCGCGTTCAAAGGCGGCGACGGTCGCGTCCTCGAACCCGCTACGCCGCGCGCAGAAGGCGTCAAGCGCGGCGAACTCGGCGGGGAACAGCTTGGCGACCCGGTCGGCGATCCATTCCTGGACGTGGTCCATCTCCGGCCAGTTCCTGAAGGTGGCCCGGTAGTCCTTGACCGCTCCGCGGGCGAACTTCGCGAACGTCGCCACGACGTCCGCGCTGAAGTCGTCCTCGCCCTCGTACCTGGTCACCGTGACGCGGGGGCCCCTGATGCTGGCGCAGTACGTCACGCGGTCGAGGGCACTGGCGACTTCGGCCGCCTCGCCTGCGAGGCTGGCGAACGCCGCCGACGCGGCGTAACGGGCAAGGTACTCGCGGAACGCCGTGAACCCGCGAGAGGCGAGCTCCACCCGGCCGAGGGCGTCGGCAAGCTCGCCGACCGCCGCGCAGTAACCGCGGGCCGCGCCGAGGAACCAGGACTCCTTCTGGTACCGGTAGCGGAGCTTGCGCGCCTGGGCCACGCTGTCCCGCACGGCCCGCATTCGCTCCGCGAAGCCGATGACGGCCTCGGCAGTGTCCTCGTTCTCAAGGTCCCTGAGCACCTCATGCCGGTACCCGACCGCGTCCGCGTCGTGCAGCGGCATCCGGAAAAACGGGGCCAGGTCGTACTGCTCCCGGCCTGCAGTCACGCCCGCGCATACCTGGTCAAGGTTGAGATCTCGGAAGAACGGCGGCTCCGGCCGCTCGGCGGCCGCGACAGGCGAGCCGGACAGAACGCTGACAACCGGCATGGCAGCCATACCAGCACCTCCACCGAATCATCGACCCGGTAGAAGCCATCAGCCATGAGCGGCGGTTTCAGGTGGGCTTCATCACCTTCACCCACATGTTACCCGCTTCACGCGGACGCCTGCTGCGGCCGCGGTCACAGAACTGAACGACCATGCCAGGGTGCGCTGGGGCGCAGGTCAGGGTCTGTCAGGTGCAGCCAGCCGACGGCGAACAGCCAGCCCGCCACCACGTCCGCGGGCCAGTGGACGCCCAGGCAGACCCGGCTTGCGCCAACCCCGGCCGCGGCGATCGCCATGGCGGCGTTCGCGGGGGCACCGCGGATGCCGAGAGCGCGCACCGCCGCGCCGACAGTGAGGACCGCGAGTGTGGTGTGCTTCGATGGCAGGCTGAACCCTTCCGGCTCGGCCAGCCACGCCCCGGCGGGCGGTCGCCGGCGGGCGATCACCCGCGACAGGCGCCTCCTGGCAGCCGCCCCGCCCGCTACCACAAGGCACGGCACGGCCGCCTGACGCCATGTGCCCTGGCGCGCGCCGCTGATCCCGGCGAGCGCGAGCACTGGGTACACGACATGCGGCTCGGCCAGCGCGCTCACGATGCGCGCGACCTTGACCGCGACCGGGCCGCGATGGCCGCGAACCGCCTCGAACGCCCGCCCGTCCAGGCCAGCCGCCAGGCCGCCATCGGCCGAAGACGCCAGGACCAGGACAGCACCGCAGGCCGCAGCCGCAGGCAGCAGCCGCCGGGCTCCCGTCACCGTTGCCGTCATGGCATCCTCCTCACCACACGTGGAGAGCAGGACCCATCGGCCATACGGCTGCCCGCGCGCACAGCGCGGGAACGGCGAGATCCACCGCCGGGCGGCCCTAAGCCGCCACCACAAGCATACGGTGGGCGCGTCTTCACGCATACGGTACGTGCGCCGCAGCCGCCGGCTGCATATGCTGGGGGCGCCGGATGAGGCTCCGGCAGGGGCGCCTGGCGCCCCGCACCGCCGCCCTGGCTGATGGCCTCTACTCCGATGGCGAGTTCCCGTGAGGCGGCGTGATTTCATGGCCCCGTTTGAGGTTGCTGACCTGTCCGCGCTTGAGATTCTTGACTCGCGGGGACGGCCGACGCTGGCCGTGACCGTGACGCTGGCCGACGGCACGAGCGCCAGGGCCGGGGTGCCGTCGGGCGCGTCGACCGGGTCGCGGGAGGCGGTTGAGCTGCGCGACGGCGACAAGTCCCGGTACGAGGGCAAGGGCGTGCTGACGGCCGTGTCGAACGTCAACGACGAGATCGCCTGCCTCCTCCGCGGCCGCGCCTGGGACTCCCTGGCCGAGGCGGACCAGGCGATGATCGCCCTGGACGGCACCGCGAACAAGAGTCGGCTCGGCGCCAACGCCACGGTCGGCACCTCGATGGCGCTCGCCCGCGCGCTCGCCGCGTCGGCGAACACGCCGCTGTGGCGGTGGCTCGCCCCCGAGGGGGTTGCCCCGTCGCTCCCGGTACCGCACTTCAACGTGCTCAACGGCGGCGCGCACGCCGCCAACGACCTGGACTTCCAGGAGTTCATGATCGCCCCGCTCGGCGCCCCGTCGATGGCCGAGGCCGTGCGGGCGGGCGCCGAGGTCTACGCTGCGCTGCGCCGCGAGCTGGCCGGCAGGAAGCTGTCCACCGGCCTGGGCGACGAGGGAGGCTTCGCCCCCGAGATCAGCGAGCCGGAGGACGTCCTGCGGCTCCTCGTCCAGGCCATCGGGGACGCCGGGTACAAGACGGGCGCCGACGGGGTGTCGATCGCCCTGGACCTGGCCGCCTCGGAGTTCCGCCAGCCGGACGGGCGGTACCGGGTGGCCGGGGAGCTGCTCGGCAGCGCGCAGCTGATCGACCGGCTCGCCGCGATCGCCCGCGAGTTCCCCGTGCACCTGATCGAGGACGGGCTCGGCGAGGATGACGACGACGGCTGGATCGCCCTGACCGAGCGGCTCGGCGGCGCCGTCGAGCTCGTAGGCGACGACATCTTCTGCACTAACCCCGCGATCATCGCCGACGCCATCGAGCGCGGCATCGCCAACGCCTCGCTGATCAAGCTGAACCAGATCGGAACCGTCACCGAGACGCTCCAGGCGATGGCGGTCTGCCGGGACGCGGGCTACCGGCAGTTCGTCTCGCACCGCTCCGGCGAGACCGAGGACAGCTTCATCGCCGACCTGGCCGTCGGCACCGGCTGCGGCCACCTGAAGTCCGGCGCCCCGGCCCGCGGCGAGCGCACCGCCAAGTACAACCGCCTGCTCGAGATCGCCGCCGCCTCCGGCCTGCGCTACGGCATGGGCTGACTGGCGGGCAGCCGGGGTCGCCGCGTCCACGGCGTCGCCTGCCCTCGGGCCGCCGGGCGGGCGATGACAACGATTGCCCGGACCTTCCCGCCGCGCTCTTTACCGCCTGCCCGCGCGGATTTACGATCAAGGCGGATGCGGCGGAGGGGCTCGCCGACAACTGCGGATTTCGCCGCCAACGGTCCCTGTCCAGTCAATGGCAGGAGACCGCATGACCTCATCCGCCGATGACGCGTACCGTCATGACGTTCCCGATTCCGGGACGGCGTGCGCCTACTGCTGTCCCGCGGGCGGGGTCGCAGACGCCCGGGTAAGCGATGGCCCTGCCCCCGGCTGGCTTGCCCACCTTTACACATGCCAGGGACTGTCCACGTACCAGATTGCCGCGTGCACCGGCGTTGACCGGCAGCGCGTCACGCGGGCGCTGCGCAAGGCCGGCGTGCCGCTGCGGTCGCGCGGTGCCGGGCGGCTGCGGCCCGTGCGCAGGACCGGCGAACCGCCGGACCTTCCCCGGCTGCTGCGCGAACTGTACGAGGAGGCGCGGCTCGGCTCCCGGCAGATCGCCGCGATCATCGGGCTGCCCGAGCGGACGGTTCGCTCCAGGCTCCGCC
>DATCGA010000415.1:0-12113 GCA_036509215.1 Trebonia sp. | reverse complement strand
CGGGCGTATCGATCTGGGCGATCTTCCCATGCGGGTAGAAGACCGCGACCTGGTCGCCGACCTTGATCGCCTCTTCGACATCGTGCGTGACCAGGACCACCGTCTTGTGCAGCTCGGCCTGCAGCCGGATGAGCTCGTCCTGCAGGGTGCCCCGGACAATCGGGTCGACCGCACTGAACGGCTCGTCCATGAGCAGGACGGGCGGGTCGGCGGCGAGCGCGCGGGCCACGCCGACCCGCTGCTGCTGGCCGCCGGAGAGCTGGTGGGGATAGCGCTTGGCGAGCGCCGGGTCGAGCCCGACGGTCGTCAGCAGCTCCTGGGCGCGCGCCCGGGCCTTCGCCCGGCGCCACCCGTTGAGCACCGGCACGGTGGCGATGTTGTCCTCGACCGTGCGGTGCGGGAACAGGCCGGTCTGCTGGATGACGTAGCCGATGCCGCGTCGCAGCCGGGCCGGGTCCTGGGCCCTGATGTCCTCGCCGCCCAGCAGGATGCGCCCGTCGGACGGCTCGACGAGACGGTTGATCATCCGCAACGTCGTGGTCTTACCGCACCCACTGGGCCCGACGAGAACCATCGTCTTGCCGTCGGGCACGTCGAGGTCGAGGTTGTCGACCGCCACCGTCCCGTCGGGATAGCGCTTCGTCACACCTTCGAATGTGATCAACCAACGCCCTTCCGCGCCCCCGGCAAATGCATCCCACAACACTAACCGCGACGCCTGCGTGTAATCGGGATTTACCGTGCCGGTTGCGTTACAACGCGGTTCCGAAACTCGGTCAATCCGACAGAGTTTCCCCACAATACGTGTAGACCATGCGTCTTGACGAGGCGGGCCGGCCTGGCGAAGCGGGCTGGCCTGGCGAAGCGGGCTGGCCTGGCGAAGCGGGTTGACGCGGCCGGGCTGGCATCCTATTGTGCTAGTTAACTAAGACACTAGGAGCCGTGATCATGATCAGCTTTCGGGTGGACTCCCGCTCGGGGGTGCCGCCGTACCTGCAGATCGTGCAGCAGGTACGGCAGGCGCTGCGGATGGGCGTGCTCGACGCGGGCGACCAGCTGCCGACGGTCCGCGAGGTCGTGGCCGAGGTCGCGGTGAACCCGAACACGGTGCTCAAGGCCTACCGCGATCTGGAGCGCGAGGGCCTCGTCGAGGCGCGCGTCGGGCAGGGCACGTTCGTGCTCCGTCGCCCGGCCGGGCCGCCGCCGACCACGCATTCGCGACTCGGCCGGTCGCTGGCCCGGTGGGTGCGGGAGGCGCGCGACGCCGGGCTTGATGACGAGGCGATCGAGTCGCTGCTGCGGATCACGATGCGGGCCGCAGAAGTAACGCACTCGGCCGCCGAGGAGGAGATCGCATGACGCACCCGACCGGGCGGCTGGCCGCTGCCCCTGACGCCGACGGCGGGCACGGCGCGCAGCCGGCGATCGAGACGTGCGGGCTGACCAAGCGGTACCCGCGGGTTACCGCGCTCAGCGATTGCTCGATCACGGTGCCGGCCGGCCGGATCTCGGCCCTGGTCGGGCCCAACGGAGCGGGCAAGACCACGCTGCTGCGGATACTGGCCGGCCTCGCCCGCCCCACCGGCGGTACCGCGGCCGTTCTCGGCGGCGCGCCGCGGCAGGATCCCGCGTTCCTAGCCGAGATCGGCTACCTGGCCCAGGAGATCCCGCTCTACCGGCGGCTGTCAGCCGAGGACCACATCCGGGCCGGGACGCACCTGAACCCGCGCTGGGACGCGGCGGCGGCGCGGGCGCGGCTGAACGACCTGCGGGTGCCGCTGGCGCAGCCGGTCGGCACGCTGTCGGGCGGGCAGCGAGCCCAGGTCGGGCTCTCGCTCGCGCTCGCCAAGCAGCCCCGCGTGCTGCTTCTCGACGAGCCCGTCGCGGCGCTCGACCCGCTGGCCAGGCGGCAGTTTCTCGCCACCCTGACGTCGGCCGTGGCGGACGCCGATGGCGACCTCACCGTGCTGCTGTCCTCGCATGTCATCGCCGACGTGGAGCGGGTCTGCGACCATATGGTCCTGCTGGCCGCGTCGCGGGTGCAGCTGTGCGGGGACATCGACGAATTGCTCACCGGTCACAAGCTGCTGGTCGGCCCGCGCAAGGACACGTCCGCCCTGGAACGCGCGCACACGGTGGTCGACGCCACCAGGACGGACCGGCAGTCGACCATGCTGGTCCGCCTCGGCGGCCCCGTGCTCGATCCCGCTTACCAGGTCAGCGACGTAAGCCTGGAAGACCTCGTGCTCGGCTACATGGGCGCCGAGGCCGCGCCCGGGCACGCGCACCTCACCACGGTTGGAGAAGACCAATGACCTGGCTCGTCTGGCGACAGTACCGCGTGCAGGCGGCGATCGCAGCCGCGCTGCTCGCCGCGTTCGCCGCGGTGCTGCTCGTAACCGGGGTGCAGATGGCGTCCCAGTGGCACTCCGCGCTGATCGCGTGCACGGCCCATCACTCCTGCGGTTCGCTGGTCAACTCGCTGTCCCTGGGCAACCACGCGGCGTACGACCTATGCTTCCTCAGTCTGGTGGTGCCGGGTGTGCTCGGGCTGTTGATCGGCGCGCCACTGGTCGCCGGCGAGACCGAAACCGGAACCGGCAACTTCGCCTGGACGCAGAGCATCACCCGCGGCCGCTGGCTGCTGGCCAAGGCCGGCTGGCTGCTGCTCGCCGCCGCCGTTTGGGGCGGCGGCGTCGCCGCGCTGGTCACCTGGTGGTCGGGACCGCGCAACGCGCTTTACGGCAACGCGTTCCAGGCCAACGACTTCGACATCCAGGGCATCGTCCCGATCGCCTACGCGGTGTTCGGCGTGGCCCTCGGCATCGCGGCGGGCGCGATGCTGCGCCGGACGCTGCCGGCCATCGCCGTTACCCTGGCCGCGTTCGTCGGGGTGCGCGTGCTCGTCGCCCAGGTCTTCAGGGCCCATTTCCTGACCCCGGTGACGACGTACTACAGCCTCACCAGCAACTGGCAGCCGGCCTCGGGGTCCTGGCTGCTCGGAAGCGGTCTCGTCAACAAGGCCGGGCAGGCCGTCCCGGTGAACCCCAACGGCAGCGTCGTCCAGGGCATCCCGGTGAGCGCGCTCTCGGCCGCCTGCCAGAGGCTGATCCCCACCCTCCAGAACGGCACCTCACTGGTGCAGGGCGGCACGATCACGCGCGGGCTGCACGTCAGCCGCCTCGCGGCTTGCATCAAGGCGGCGGGCTTCCGGCAGTTCAGCACCTACCAGCCGGCTAGCCGCTACTGGGCGTTCCAGTCGATCGAGGCGTGCATCTTCCTGGCGCTGGCGGCCGCGCTGGTCGCGGTCACCGTCGTCGTCGTCCGCCGCCACGATGCCTGACCAAGCTCGCGGCCTGACCCCGGCGCGCGTGGTGTTCTTGCTGCTCAGCTGACAAGGCGGGTTCTCACCAGATCCGGCCAGGAGCGCCGGCGAGCTCCGGGCTGGTCCGCCGGCCCGCCGGCCGGGGCCTCGAAGTCGTAGGTCCCCTCGTCGTTCAGCCACACGGGGATTCGCCGCCGCACCGGGTCCAGGAGCCGAACGGGGACCAGCCGCGGGTTCTCCCACGACCACAACCAGATTCCGTGGTCGTGCAGGTCCTGGTCGCGCTGCTCGCACAGCAGGTGGCACCCGCCGGGGCTGGCGGCCGACCCGCAGAGGAGAGTCAAATTCCACAGGGCACTGGCTCCGGCGCGGGAGATGCCGCCCGCTGCCCGCTCGACGCGAGGCGCAATCGTGTACGGCCGCCCGATGACGCTGGACCCGCAGCTCTCGCAGCAGCCGAACGCGCGGGCGAAGACCAGTCGACGAGCCCTCGCCGACGGGTCCGTGTCGCGGGGCGATCTCGTCGGGGCCCTCAGCGACCAGTCCGGGGCCTGCGGCGTCCCGATCCTGCGGCGTGGGGACAGGTGCCTGCGCCGGTCCGTCATGAGGGGTCGCCTTCCCTGGAGCTGGGGCAGATTGCGCAAACTGTATTCATGCTGATAAATCATGCAATGAAGTCTTCTGAGCAGGGTGGATGCCGGGAATTACGGCCTGTCTACCTGTTGTCATGAAAACATACCCTTTGTCATGACATTTTTACGGACGGTGAGGCCGCATGAGCGGGTAGCCGCCGGGCCCGTGGGCGTCAGCGCTGGCTGGCGGCGGCGAGCGTCGGGGTGCGCCGCAGCCAGGCCGCCAGTACTCCGGAGATGACGAGCAGGGACAGGGACAGGACCACCACGGCCGGCCAGGCGCCCGCGGTCCAGGCGCGGCCGGCCAGGTTGCCGAAGACCGAGGAGCCGAGGTAATAGGCGAACAGGTAGAGCGACGCGGCCTGGGCGGAGGCGACGCCACCGGCGTGCGCTCGGACCGGCACCCAGCTGCTGGCCACGCCGTGCACGGCGAAGAACCCGGCCGTCATCACCGCCAGGCCGAGCGCGATGCACGGCAGGCTCCCCGGCAGCGTGAGCAGCACCCCGGCCGCGGTTATGAGGCAGCCGACCGGCACGACGGCGCGGCGGGAGAAGCGCTCGGCCATCCGCCCGGCGATCGCCGAGCTCACCGTGCCGATCGCGTAGACGAGGAAAACGAGGCCAGCGGTGCCGACGCTCAAGCTGAAGGGCGCGGCGGTGAGCCGGAACCCCATCACGTTGTAGACGCCCACGAACGCGCCCATGCAGCAGGCGCCGATCCCGTAGAGCGCCAGCAGCCCCGGGTCGGCTACCGCGCCCTTGAGCATGCGCATCAGATGGCCGGGCAGGGCGGGGGCTGGGGTGAAGTTGCGTGACGCCGGCAGCGTCACCGCCACGATGCCGGCGCAGAGCAGGCCGAGCAGGGCGACCGACGCCAGCGCCCAGCGCCAGCCGGCCACATCGGCGACCGCGCCGGTGAGCAGCCGGCCGGTCATCCCGCCGAGAGCGTTGCCGCCGATGTAGAGGCCGGCCGCACGGGAGTAGGTGTCGGGATGCAGTTCCTCGCGCAGGTAGGCGGTGGCGGCGGCGGGCAGCCCGGCCAGCGCGATGCCCTGCGCCAGCCGCAGGACAAGGAGCCAGCTCCAGCTCGGGGCGGCGGCGCAGGCCAGCGCCACGACCCCGGACGCGATGACCGAGAAGCGGATGAGCCCGGTCCGGCCGAGCACCTCAGAGGCGGGGCCCGCCACCAGCAGGGCGACGCCGAGGCCGGCCGTTGTCAGGGAGAGCGACAGCGTGCTCTGCGCGGCCGACACCGAGAAGGATCGGGCAAGCTCGGGCAGCAGGGCCTGGGTGCTGTACAGCAGTGCGAACGTCGCCACCCCGGCCGCGAACAGGGCGACCGCGATTCGCCGGTAGCCCGGCTGGCCGGCCCGGTAGCCCTCGTGCGGGGCCGTCAGCCCGGGAGCTGCCGACGTCATTTTCGCGGAAGAGGTCACCTAGCCACTCTGCGGCGGCCATTTTCATACGTCAAATGCATGTACTTCATGGAGCTAATACGTAACACGTATACTCAATGGTCATGGACATCGATGAATTCCGGCGACTCCAGGTCCTGGCCGAACACGAGCGGATCACCGACGCCGCCGAGGCGCTGCGGATGAGCCAGCCGACGTTGTCCCGGCTGCTGGCCCGGGTGGAGCGCGAGCTCGGGACCCGGTTGTTCGAGCGGGATGCGGCCGGCGCGCGGCCCAACCCCTACGGCGAGGTGGCGCTCGCCGCCGCCAGGGACATCACCCGCCGGTACGACCAGCTGCGGGAGGATCTGGCCACGCTGCTTGACCCGGAGACGGGGACGGTCCGGCTCGCGTTCATGGACTCGATGGCGACCTCGCTGGTGCCGCGGATCCTGCGCGACTTCCGCCGCGAGGCGCCGCACGTCCGGGTCGCGCTGCAGCAGAAGCCCGGTCACGAGATGATCCCCGACCTCGCCTCCGGCCTGACCGAGCTGGCGATCATCGCGCCTCGGCCGGCCGGGCCGCACGGCTGGCTGCCGCTGCAGCGGCAGCGTCTGGTGCTCGTGGTCCCGGTCGGGCACCGGCTGGCCGCGCGCCGACGGGCGCGGCTGGACGAACTGGCCGACGAGGACTTCGTCACGGTGCCCGCCGGGTTCGGGTTCCGCTCGCTGATCGACGACCTGCTGGCGGCCGACGGCGCGTCGGTCCGGGTGGCATTCGAAAGCCCCGACATGGCCGCCATCGAAGGGCTGGTCGGCGCCGGGCTGGGCGTGGCGATCCTGCCCGAGCGGTTCGCGGGCGTCTCCGGCACCGTCGGGGTCGACCTCGCCGCCGCCCACGCCGAGCGGATCGTCGGCCTCACCTGGCGGACCGACCGGCCGTTGCCCCCCACGGCCGCCCGGCTGCTTGAGTTCCTGTCCCGCACCGGGCCGTTCGACTAGCAGGCGGCGTCGGCGGGCCATCGGGTTGATCGGAGCGCGCATGTGCGAGCCTTCTGCCATGGAGACCGATCTTGCGGACCGGCTGCGCGCGATCTGCATGGCGCTGCCCGAGGTGACCGAGCGGCCCAGTCATGGCGCGCCGACCTGGTTCGTCCGCGATAAGAAATCGTTCGTGACTCTGTGGGCCGACGGCCATCACGCCGACCACTTCCCGCACCTGTGGTGCGCCGGCCTGCCGGGCGCGCAATCGTCCTTGATCGCCGCCAACCCGGAACGCTTCTTCCGGCCGCCCTACGTCGGCGGCCGAGGCTGGATCGGTGTCCGCCTCGACGCCCCGCTTCCGGTCGACTGGACCGAGATCGCCGACGTGTGCGAGGACGCATACCGCGCGGTCGCCCCGGCCGGCCTCATCGCCAAGCTCTAGCCGCCTGGCAGCATCCCGGCGCCGTGGTCAAGCTGGTGGTCCAGGTTGACGGCGGCGCTGATCAGGGCCAGGTGGCTGAAGGCCTGCGGGAAGTTGCCGAGCTGCTCGCCGGTGGCGCCGATCTCCTCCGAGAACAGGCCGAGGTGGTTGGCGTAGGTGTGCATCTTCTCGAAGGTCAGTATGGCCTCGTTGAGGCGGCCCGCCCGGGCGAGAGTGTCGACGTACCAGAAGGTGCAGAGCGAGAACGTGCCCTCGTTGCCGGCCAGCCCGTCCGGTGAGGCGCTCGGGCTATAGCGGTAGACGAGGCTGTCGGAGACCAGCTCGCGGTCGATGGCCTGCAGCGTCGACAGCCACATCGGGTCCTTCGGCGCGATCAGGCCCTGCTGTGGCATCATCAGCAGCGACGAGTCGAGGACCTCGCTGCCGTAGAACTGGGTGAAGCCGCCGATCCTCGGGTTCCAGCCCTTCTCGAAGATCTGGTTGTAGATCGCGTCGCGCTCCGTCCGCCAGCGGAGCAGGTCGGCCGGGCGGGCGCGGCTTGTCGCCATCTTCACTGCCCGGTCGAGCGCGACCCAGCACTGGACGCGGCCGTAGAGGAAGTTCTTGCGCCCGCCCCGGGTCTCCCAGATTCCCTCGTCCGGCTGGTCCCAGTGCTCGCACAGCCAGTCCATCAGGCTGGCGAGCTCCAGCCAGCTCTGGTGGCCGGTCTGCACCCCGCGCTGGTCGGCGAGGAACATCGCGTCCATCATCTCGCCGTAGATGTCGAGCTGAAGCTGGTCGGCGGCACCGTTGCCGATCCGCACCGGGCGCGAGCCGCGCCAGCCTTCGAAGTGGTCGAGTGAGAACTCGGTCAGATCGGAGCTGCCGTCGACCCGGTACATGATCTTCATCGGCCCCGAGTCGCCGCCGGACTGCTCGGCGGCCCGGTCGCGGAGCCAGTCGCCGAACGCCGCCGCCTCCTCGGTGAAGCCGAGGCCGAGCAGCGCGTAGATGGAGAACGAGCCGTCCCTGATCCAGGTGTACCGGTAGTCCCAGTTCCGCTCGCCGCCGACCTGCTCGGGCAGCGCGGCGGTCGGGGCCGCCACGATGCCGCCGGTCGGCGCGTACGTCATCAGCTTGAGGGTCAGCGCCGAGCGGACCACCATCTCGCGCCAGCGACCTCGGTAGGTCGCGCCGGACAGCCAGCGACGCCAGAACTCGACCGTCTCGTTGTGCAGCCGCTGGATGTCGTCGGGGTGCAGCCGGCGGGGCGGGCCGCCGTTCGACTCGAGGATCACGCCCCACACCTGACCCGCGTGCAGCGTGCGGGTCATGCGGAGCCCGCCCCCGTCGGTCGCCTTCACCTCGATGCCCTGCTCGGCCAGCGAGCTCGCTGATGAGCCGACGACGTGCAGCGTGAGCCTGTCGACCTGGGCCCCTTGCACCACCGGGGTGAAGGTCGCGCCGTCGGCGGTCACGCCCACCGTGTGCTGTGCGCGGGCGTAGTCGAACCCTGGCTGCAGGTCGACCACGAACTGCATGGTGCCGCGGACGACCCTCAACTGCCGCACGATGCGGTGCCGGTCGGTCACGCGCTTGCCGGCGATGGGCATGAAGTCGTGCAGCTCGCCGACGCCGTCCGGCGTCATGAACCGGGTGACCAGCACCGCCGTGTCCGGCAGGTACAGCTGCTTGGTGACGCAGTCCTCGCGGGCGGGCGAGATCTTGAAGTGCCCGCCCCTATCGGCGTCGAGCAGCGACGCGAACACGCTGGGCGAGTCGAACCGGGGGCAGCAGAACCAGTTGATCGCGCCGTCGGTTGTCACCAGGGCGGCGGTCTGCAGGTCCCCGATCAGCCCGTGATCGCTGACGTTTGGATAGCGCTCAGTCACGCACCGATGATCGCAGACCCGCCAGCCCCGTGCCGCACAACACGCGCGCAGGCGGTGACGAGTCCGTCAGAGTTCGTACTGGCACGCTTGCAGCGTGTGGAGCTCCGCGTACTGGCCGCCGAGGTCGAGCAAGCCCCGCCGACGACGGCGGGGCCGCAGGACCCAACGACAGACGTCGCGCGTCCGCCAGCCACGACGACCGGCGTCGCGGCTCTGCACGCAACGACCACCGAAGCCGCCATCCAGGTTCACGGCTGGGCCAGCCTGCCCGCATTGCCGCAAGCCCGTCGCCCTCGTCGCCTGGCTCGTCCCGCCCACCGCAGCCGAGGTCAAGGAACCGCCGCGACCCGCCGACACGATCCGTGAAGTTCGGGGAACGGCATCACCCCGCAGTGCTCACAGCGCCACTTCAGAAGGCGCAACCCGAATTACTTATACCTGTAAACGATCCTCCCCTGCGACCAGTCCGCCGGGCTGATCTCCAGCAGCACGCGATCGTCCTGGATTACGCGGATGTGGTTTTTCGACATCCGCCCCGACATCCTCGCGAGGACCTCGTGCCCGTTGGCGAGTACCACCGTGTAGAAGCCGTGCCCGCGCATCCGGCTGACAGTGCCCTCGGTCTCGATGAAGTCAGCCTTCGGCATGGCGCACCCCGCCCCGGTAAATGGCGGTGATCTCGCCCTCGGTCCCGATCATGTCACTCTTCGGCATTTAGCGATCCTCCTCATTGCTCTGGCTGCGGCGTCGCACATCTTGCAACGCGAGCGTGCCCGTCACGGGCGGTTCGGTCAGTACCGAACTCTTCATCCTGCTGCCAGCTTGGATCCGCATGCCACATAAGTCACAGTTCAAGTCGATATCATACTTGGCTTCCGCTTCTCGATCGTCCCGCGTCTGCTGCCTGGTGCGTGCCTGCCAGGCGCGCAGGCTGAGGTTCGTGGTCGAAATGGGCGGACGCGGCTTCGTCAGGATCTGCTCCTGGGCCGCGATCTTGCCAGCTCGGCGGCCTCGCCCGCAGGCCACAGGTGCCTGGAAGTGCGGGCGCTGCTGGCGGGCGAAGGTCATCAACCGGGGCAGCAGAACCAGTTGATCGCGCCGTCGGTTGTCACCAGGGCGGCGGTCTGCAGGTCCCCGATCAGCCCGTGATCGCTGATGTTTGGATAGCGCTCAGTCACGCACCGATGATCGCAGATCCGCCAGCCCCGTGCCCGCACGACACGCGCGCAGGCGGTGACGAGTCCGTCAGAGTTCGTACTGGGACGCTTGCAGCGTGTAGAGCTCCGCGTACTGGCCGCCGAGGTCGAGCAGTTCCGCGTGCGTCCCCTCCTCGATCACGGAGCCGTGGTTGAGCACGTAGATGCGGTCCGCGTGCCGGACCGAGGCCAGCCGGTGGGTGATGATCAGCACCGTGCGGTCCTCGGCCAGCGTCCGGAGCGATGAGAACAGGGCGTACTCGGCCCGCGCGTCGAGGGCGGCGGTCGGTTCGTCCATGATGAGCAGCGGCGCGCTGCGGTAGATTCCGCGCGCCGCCGCGATCCGCTGCCACTGCCCGCCGGACAGCTCGGCCCCGTCCTTGAACTCGCGCGCGAGCAGCGTGTCGTAGCCCTTCGCGAGCTCGTTGATCACCGTGTCGGCGCCGGACGCGGCGACCGCAGCGGCCAGCAGCGTGTCGTCGAGCAGCCTGCCCATGGTGATGTTGTCGCGGACCGAGAGCGGCCAGTTCCCGTGATCCTGCGCGATCACGGCGATCTTCTCCCGGAGCGGCTCGCCGTCCACGTCGCCGATCGAGACCTCGTCCCAGCGCACGCCCCCGGCCGAAGGCCGGTAGAGGCCGGCCAGGATCTTGGCCAGTGTCGTCTTGCCCGACCCGTTCTCGCCGACCAGCGCGATCACCTCACCGCAGTTGATCTCGATGGAGACGTCCCGCAGGGCCGGCGTGGCCGCGCCCGGGTAGGAGAACGTTACCCCGTCGGCAGTGATCCGCGAGAACGCGGCCGGCGCCGGAACCGTCCCCGCGGCCGGGATCCGCTTCGCCGCGTCGGCGCAGAACGCGAGGTAATCGGAGAAGTACAAGCCCTCCTCGTAGCACTGGTTGACCGCGTACATCAGCTGCTGGATCGACCCGGCGGCCGACCGCAGCGCCAGCACGGCGGTGCCCGCGACCGAGAGCGGCAGCGCGCCGGAGGCGAGCAGGGCGCCCAGCGTCGCGTAGACGCCGACGGTCGCGACGCCGCTCATCGCGCTCGCGAGCACTTGGGTGACCGTCCGCTGCCTCGCTGCGGTGAGCTCGGCCTCCCGGGCGTAGGCGGCCAGCCGCGCGACCCGGCCGAGCAGGAACGACCGGAGCGTGAACGACCGCAGCTCGGCGGCCGTCTGACGGCGGGCGATCAGGTTGGCCAGGATGTACTTGCGCCGGTAGGAGTCGACCAGCGCGAACCGGGTCACGTACCTGATCCGGGCCGAGCGGACCGCCGCCCACGCCCCCGGCAGCTGCGCCAGCAGCACCACCACGACCAGGATCGGCTGCAGCACCCCGAGCACGACGGCGGCCGACCCGAGCCCGGCGAACGCGGTCACGAAGTTGATCACGTTGTTGACGACCATGGAGGCCGACTGGACACCGCGGATCTGCGCCCGCTCCATGTGGTCGTAGAAGTCGGGGTCGTCGAACGCGGCCAGCTCCACCTGCGAGGTCAGGTCGTACAACCGCACCTCGACCAGCTGGTCCACCATCGGCTCGAGCCGCGCCTGCGCCCACCCGGCCGCGGCCGAGATCCCGGACCGGGCGGCCGTCGCCGCCGCCACCAAAATCAGCGAAGGTAGGGCGGCCCGGACCCGGTGCGGCGTCGGCCCGGCCGCGAACAGCGCCTCGAGCACCCCGGTGGTCGCGTAGAGCGCGTACCCGCCGGCCACGCCGGAGACCAGGTTCAGCCCGATCGTCACGGCGGTATCGAACGGGCTGGCCGACCAGCCGAGCCGGATCGCCTGCCCGACCAGCCCGGGGAACTTCCGCGCGACGTCCCGGAAACCGACCGTCGCCATCCGCTGGTCGTACTGCCGCCAGTAGTTCGCGGTCAGCTCTGCGGTCTCCTGGTCGGCCATCGCCCGGTCAGTGCCATACGGCTGCGCCGCATCGCGTCCCGCCCGGCCCCGACGCGGCCTTCGGGTCCGCCGCCCCGTCCCCATGGGTCCAGTATGTACGGCTATCCGACAATTGGACTAACGGATATATCTGCCATTAATCACTCAGACTGGCTGTCGGAATTATTGTGCGACAAAACATTCGGAAAACGTATTGAAACGTCGCACGATAATTCTCGAGCCAGGCGCGCAGTGACACTTCTTGCTGTTATCGCGGGAAGGGTCGGGCGGGTGGTGCGGGATGGGTGGGGGTCGTGGCGTGAGGCAGGGTTGGGGCTTGGGATTGGGGTGAGGCGGGGCGCGGGTTATCCGGGGTCGGTCG
>DATCGA010000414.1:0-8973 GCA_036509215.1 Trebonia sp. | reverse complement strand
CATCAGCCGGTCCCGCTCGGCGTCGGCCCGGGCGGCGAGGGCGGTCAGGTCGACCTCGACCGCCTCGGCCGAGGACAGCAGCGCGGTCAGCGCGTCCGGCCCGAGCGCGGCGTCGGCGGGCCCGGACTCGGCCGCCCGCTGCACGTGGGCGACCAGCCGCGTGTGAGCGGCCAGCGCCGCCTCCCGCGCCCCCGGGTCGGCGTCGGCCGGGATGCCGGCCGCCAGCCCGCGGACGGCGCCGAGCAGCGAGTCGGCGATCGGGGCGGGAATCGCGTCGAGCGAGGCGACCGCCGCGTCGATCACGGCCGGCCAGGCGGCCAGGTGCGCGGCGCGGGCCGCGTGCCGCTCCGCCTCGGGCGCGTAGTCCTTGTCGTAGCAGGCCAGGTCGAGCTCGCCGAGGTGGTACATCGGGTTGCGCCGGTGCAGCTCGAGGTCGCCGTAGACCACCCGCTGCAGCTCCTCGAACGCGCGCAGGTGGGCCTCGTCATGCGGGTCCTGCCGGGCCGGGCCGGACTCGCGGGCCGACGCCAGCCGGGACAGCCCGGCGGCCACGCCGTCGGGCGAGAGATCCTGCGGCACCCCGTCGTACTCGTGCCGCCCGCCGTACTCCCGCGCCTCCGCGACGTTGAGATCGCAGATCGCCCGCACCCGTGAATCAAGCTGCTCCATGCCCACAGACGTTACCGCGCGAGCGCGGACCGGGTGGATGCGGTTTGATGGGCCATATGGCCCAGATACCTGAATTCACGACCAGGCCGGAGCTCGCGGGGACGTTCGGGATGGTCGCCTCCACCCACTGGCTGGCGTCGGCGGCCGGGATGGCGGTCCTCGAGCGCGGCGGCAACGCGTTCGACGCGGCCGTCGCGGCCGGGTTCGTGCTCCAGGTGGTCGAGCCGCACCTGAACGGGCCCGGCGGCGAGGTGCCGGTCATCGCGCACGACGTCAGGCGCGGCGAGACGTTCGTGGTCTGCGGGCAGGGCACCGCGCCCGCCGCCGCCACCGTCGAGGCCTACGCCCGCCTCGGGCTCGACCTCGTGCCGGGCAGCGGGCTGCTGGCCGCGTGCGTGCCCGGCGCGTTCGGCGGCTGGCTGCTGCTGCTGCGCGAGTACGGCACGCTGCGGCTGCGCGACGTGCTCGGCTACGCGATCGGGTACGCGCAGGCCGGGTACCCGCTGGTGCCGTCGATCAGCTGGTCGATCGCCAGCGTGGCCGAGCTCTTCCGCGAGCACTGGCACTCCTCGGCCGAGGTCTACCTGCCCGGCGGCGGCGTGCCCGCGCCCGGCACCCGGTTCGCCAACCCCGCGCTGGCCGCCACCTACCAGCGCATCCTGGCCGAGGCGGAGGCGGCCAGCGACGACCGCGACGAGCAGATCGAGGCGGCCAGGCGGGCCTGGTACGACGGGTTCGTGGCCGAGGAGATCGGCAAGTTCGCCGCCACCGAGGTGATGGACGTCACCGGCGAGCGGCACCGCGGCCTGCTCACCGGCCACGACCTCGCCACCTGGCACGCCCGCCTCGAGCCGCCGGTCAGCTACGACTACGCCGGGCTGACGGTCTGCAAGACCGGTCCGTGGGGCCAGGGCCCGGTCTTCCTGCAGCAGCTCGCCCTGCTGCCCGATGCCGGCCTGCGCGATGACGCCGCGATCGAGCCCGGCAGCGCCGAGCTGATCCACCGCGCCATCGAGGCGGCCAAGCTCGCCTTCGCCGACCGGGAGGCCTGGTACGGCGACCCGAACTTCACCGACGTGCCCCTCGGCGAGCTGCTCTCGGCAACGTACAACGACGAGCGACGCCGGCTCATCGCCGAGACGGCGAGCGCCGAGCTCCGGCCCGGCCGGCCCGGCGGCAGGGAGATCCGGCTGCCGGACTTCACCCACGGTCCGTTCGACACCTCCGAATTTGACTTTGACGGCGACGGCCGCCGCGGCCGCAGCCCGGACGGCCGCAGCCAGGACCGGCGCCAGCGGGGGACCGGCGACCCGGGGATCGACCCCGCCACCGGCGAGCCCCTCGGCCGCTCGGCGACCGCGCAGCCGCAGGCGCGGCGGGGTGACACCTGCCACCTCGACGTCGCCGACCGGTGGGGCAACGTGGTCAGCGCGACGCCGAGCGGCGGCTGGCTGCAGTCCTCGCCGGTCATCCCGTCGCTGGGGTTCTGCCTGGGGACCCGGGGGCAGATGTTCACCCTCACCCCCGGGCTGCCCGCGACGATCGCGCCCGGCAAGCGTCCGAGGACCACGCTGACGCCGACCCTGGCGCTGCGGGACGGGGAGCCGTACCTGGCGTTCGGCACGCCGGGCGGGGACCAGCAGGACCAGTGGACGCTGCACTTCTTCCTCAACCACGCGGTGTTCGGCATGAACCTGCAGCAGGCGATCGACTTCCCGGCCTTTCACTCCGCGCACATGCCGTCGTCGTTCTACCCGCGCGAGTCGTACCCGCTGCGGCTGGACGTCGAGGAACGGGTCGGCCCGGCCGTGATCGACGAGCTGCGGCGGCGCGGGCACGACGTGCACGTCCAGCCGCCGTGGTCGCTCGGCCGGATCAGCGCCGTCGCCCGCAGGCACGGCCTGCTCTACGCCGCCGCCAACCCCCGCGGCATGCAGGGCTACGCCGTCGGCCGCTGAAACTGCGGGTGACAACGGGTGACACTTGTCATGGATAAGGGTTGAGCGTGCGCACTACCGGGTGGCCGGGCGCGGATGGTGAGGTGAGGAAGCACGCGAAACCGACGGCCGGCCCGGGTGGCCCGGTCGGCCCACGGCAAGGGGAACAGCGACATGAGCAACAGCGGAACGGGGCCCGTGGTCTCGTTCGAGAACGTCAGCAAGCAGTACGGGGGCCTGAAAGCGGTCGACGGGCTCACCCTGGACCTGCGCCCGGGGGAGACGGTGGCGCTCCTCGGCCCCAACGGCGCGGGCAAGTCAACCTCACTCGACATGCTGCTGGCGCTGAAGAAGCCCACCGGCGGGCGGATCCGGATGTTCGGCGGCGACCCGTACCACGCGATCAAGTCCGGCCGGGTCGGGGCGATGCTCCAGTCCGGCGGGCTGATGCCCGAGGTGACCGTGCTCGAGCTCGTCAGCCTGGTCGCCAGCCTGCACCCGCGGCCGCTGCCGGTCGAGGCGACGATGAAGAGCGCGGGGATCGACAAATTCGCCGACCAGCGGGTCGACAAGCTCTCGGGTGGTCAGACGCAGCGGGTCAGGTTCGCGCTCGCGATCGCGGGCGAGTGCGAGCTGATCGTGCTCGACGAGCCGACGACGGCGATGGACGTGGAGACCAGGCGGCTGTTCTGGGCGAACATGAAGGCCGAGGTGGCCGAGGGCCGCACGCTGCTGTTCGCGACCCACTACCTGGAAGAGGCCGACCAGGCGGCGGACCGGATCCTGGTCATCAACAAGGGACGGCTGCTGGCCGACGGCACCCCGGCCGAGATCAAGCAGCGGGCCGGCGCCAAGCGGATGTCGTTCCGGCTCGAGCGGGTGGACGAGCCGTTCCTGCTCGGCCTGCCCGGCATCGAGAGCCTTGAGATACGCCACGACGTGGTGCAGATTCAGACCAGGGACTCCGACGCCACCCTCTACGCCGTGCTCGACGCCGGCTATCGGCCGACCGAGATCGAGGTCGCCAGCCTCGGCCTCGAGCAGGCGTTCATCGCGATCACCGCGGAAGACGACCGGGACAACGGCCCGGCCCGGGTGACGCGGCAGGGCAGCGCGGCGAGCGCCGAGAAGGAGATGAGCGACAAGTGAGCTCCGCCAGCGGCACCCTCGCCCTCGGCAGGGCCGAGATCATCAGGCTCAGGCGGAACAAGCGCTACCTGTTCTTCACCCTCGCCCTGCCCATCGTGCTCTACCTGTCGCTGGCCAAGACGGCGACGACCGAGGGGGGCATCTCCTTCAAGATCTACTACCTGTTCGAGATGGCCTCGCTCGGCGCGTTCAGCGGGGCGTTCAACAACAACGCGATCCGCATCTCCCAGGAGCGGAAGGACGGCTGGATCAGGCAGCTGCGGCTCACCTGCCTGCCCGCCAACAGCTACGTGGTGGCGAAGATCATCGCGACCGTCGCGCTGACCGCGCCGCAGATCGCGATCATGATGCTGCTCGGCCGGTTCTACGGCGGCATCGACCTGCCGATCTGGCAGTGGACGGTGATCGCGGTCACGATCTGGCTCGGCACGCTGATCTTCGCCGCGCTGGCGGTGGCGATCGGCTACTGGATGAACCCGAACTCGGTCCAGCCGGTGATCATGCTCGTCTTCCTGTTCTTCTCGCTCTTCGGCGGTCTGTGGTTCCCCGTCACCGGCGGGCTGAAGGATTTCGCGCAGGGCACCCCGACGTTCCGGATCGTGCAGATCGCGACCGAGGTGACGAGATACGGCACGATCCAGTGGGCGGCCGTGGGCGTCATCCTGATCTGGCTGGCGGTGTTCGTCGGGCTGGCGACGTTCGCGGTCAGGAACGCGGCCGAGGCGATCTGATCATGGCCGGAACCGGCGGGAACGACGTGGCGGCAGCGGGCAGGAACGCGGGGCGCGTCCCCGGCGAGATCACCAGGAGCGCCCGGATCTGGCGGGTCTCCCTCACCGCGGTCTGGCTCGTCTACCTCATCCAGCCGGTCTCCGGCCTGTTCGGCCGCCGCCACGACGCGCTCTACGTCGGCGGCGGGATCGCGATCATCGCGGCCTTCTGCGTCGTCTTCGTGCTGATGATCGCGGACTGGAACCGGACAACCCGGCGCTCGACGGCCGGCCTGGCCGCCCTGTTCGCGCTCGCCCTCGCCGCCTGCGTCATCTACGGCGGCGGGGGCGCGACCGCGCTCTGGATCTACGTCTCGGCCATCGCCGGCCTGGCGATCCCCCGGCAGCGGACCGCGATCTGGGTGCTCGCGCTGGCCACCGCGTGCTACTGCGTCACCAGCCTGACCAGCCACGTGGGCATGGGCGACTTCCTCATCAACCTGCTGCCGGTGGTGCTGCTCGGCCTGGCCATGATCGGGCTCCGCAACCACTTCGAGCTGACCAGGGAGCTGTCGGAGGCGCGCGAGACCGTCGCCAGGCTGGCCGCCAGCCAGGAGCGGCTGCGGCTGGCCAGGGACATGCACGATCTGACCGGGCAGTCGCTTTCGATGATCACGCTCAAGTCGGAGCTCGCCCTCCGGCTGCTCGGCCGGCTGCCGGCCGGACCCGACCGTGACCGCGCCCGCGACGAGATCGAGCAGGTCGGGGCGGTCAGCAGGCAGACCCTGCACGACATCAGGGAGGCGATCAGCGGCTACCGGCGGCCGACCCTGGCGGTGGAGATCATCACCGCCCGCGCCGCCCTCGAGGCGGCCGGGATCGCGCCGCAGGACGACGCCGATCTCACCCTGCTGTCGGGCACGTTCGACCCGGACGCCGAGGCCGCGCTGGCCTGGTGCCTGCGCGAGGCGGTGACCAACGTGGTGCGCCATTCGGGGGCGCGCACCTGTCAGGTCCGCCTCGCGCGTCGCGGCGGGACGCTGACGCTGGAGGTCTGCGACGACGGCCGGGGGCACGCCGGCGTCGAGCCGGCCGGCAGCGGCACCTTCACCGGCACCGGGCTGCGCGGGATGTCGGAGCGGCTGTGCGCGGTCGGCGGCAGCCTGGAGCTCCGCCCGGCCGGGCCGCCCGGATTCCGCCTCATCGCCGCCGTCCCCGCCACCGCGGCCCCGGCCGCCGCCGGCGGCGCCCGGGCAATCGCGCGCGAGGGCGCTACCGTGGCGGAATGAACACCATCCGGGTCCTGATCGCCGAGGACCAGGCGATGATCCGCGAGGCCCTCGCCGCGCTGCTCTCGTTCGAGGACGACATCGAGGTCGTCGCCCAGGTCGGGCGGGGCGACGAGGTGACGGCGGCCGCCAAGCGGTCCGACCCCGACATCGCCCTGCTCGACATCGAGATGCCCGGCCTGGACGGCCTCAGCGCCGCCGCCGAGCTCAGGCAGGCGTGCCCCAAGACGAAGATCGTCATTCTCACCACGTTCGGCCGCCCCGGCTACCTGCGGCGCGCCATGGAATCGGGCGTATCCGGATTTATCGTGAAAGATTCCCCGGCCGACAAGCTCGCCCGCACCATCCGCGACGTGCTCGGCGGCCAGCGCGTTATCGACCCCGACCTGGCCGCCGCCGCCCTGGCCGAGGGCGCCAGCCCGCTCACGCCGAGGGAGCGGGACGTGCTCGCCGCCGCCAGCGACGGCGCCACGATCGCCGAGATCGCGGGCGGCCTCTTCCTGTCCGAGGGCACCGTCCGCAATTATCTCTCCTCCTGCATCCAGAAGACCGGTGCCCGCAACCGCACCGAGGCCCGCCGCGTCGCCGAGGAGCACGGCTGGCTCTGAGCTGCACCAGGAGCTACCCAGCAGCCGATATCGCCCACCCCGATAGGGCCCATAAGATGAACCGCGTGGCAACCCCCGGTTATCTCCGTTACCCCCACGTTCACGGCGATCTGCTGACCTTCGTCACCGAGGACGACGTCTGGCTGGCCCCGGCCGAGGGCGGCCGCGCCTGGCGGCTGACCTCCGACGGCGGGCAGGCCAGCAACCCGCGGTTCTCGCCCGACGGCGCCACGATCGCGTGGACCAGCTGGCGCGACGGCGGCCTGCCCGAGGTCTACACGGCCGAGATGGACGGCGGGACCGGCGGGCCCGCGACCCGGCGCACCTACTGGGGCGACCTGCGCACCCGCACCACCGGCTGGACTGACGCGGGCGAGGTGCTCGCCACCTCCGCCGTCGACCAGCCGTCCTCCCAGCGGACCCACGCGTACGCCGTGCCGCTCGGCTCCCCGCCCCGCCGCCTGCCGTTCGGTCAGGCCAACGACCTGGCGCTGACCAGCACCGCGACCGCCCTGCTGGTCGGCCAGCGCGGCGACCCGGCCTTCTGGAAGCGCTACCGGGGCGGCACCGGCGGCCGCCTCTGGGTCGCGACCGGCGACGACCCGCTCTTCAGCCGCGTTCTCAGCGGACTCAACGGCCAGCTCGCCAGCCCGATGATCATCGGCGGCCGCCTGGTCTTCCTGTCCGACCACGAGGGCACCGGCAACATCTACTCGGCCGCGCTCGACGGCGCCGACCTGCGCAGGCACACCGACCACGACGGGTTCTACGCCCGCAACCCCGCCACCGACGGCGCCCGCGTCGTCTATCACGTCGCGGGCGACATCTGGCTGCTCGACAGCCTCGACCCCGACGCGCGGCCGCGGCGGCTGGACATCCAGCTCGCCACCCCGCCGACCGCCCGCGCGCCCAAGCTGATCACCGCCGACGACCACCTGGGCGACCTCGACTGCGACAAGACCGGCCAGGCGAGCGTGGTGACCGTGCGCGGCACCGTGCACTGGCTCACCCACGACGACGGCCCGGCCCGGGCGCTGCTGGTCGACCCGGCCGCCCGCGTCCGGCTGCCCCGGGTGCTCGGGCCGACCGGCTCGGTCGCCTGGGTCACCGACGCCGGCGGGGCCGACTCGATCCAGGGCGCGGTGATCGACGCCGAGCAGCCCGGGTCCGTCCGCGCTATCGCCGCCGGCGACCTCGGCAACGTGCTCGACCTGGCGTCATCGCCGGACGGGGCCAAGCTCGCCGCCACCGCCGCCGACGGCCGGCTGCTGGTGATCGACGTCGAGTCGGGCGAGACGACCGAGCTCGCCCGCAACGACGACGGCGAGATCGAGGACATCTCCTGGTCGCCCGACTCGGCCTGGCTGGCGTGGGCGCAGCCGGGGCCGCAGCCGCTCGCCCGGATCAGGCTGGCGCGGGTCTCCGACGGCTCGATCGTGGACGTGACCGACGGCCGGTTCTTCGACAGCCACCCGGTCTTCACCGCCGACGGGCTGTACCTGGCGTTCATGTCCCGCCGCACGTTCGACCCGATCTACGACACGCACTCGTTCGACCTGTCGTTCCCGCTCGGCGACCGGCCCTACCTGGTGCCGCTGGCCGCGCACACGCTGTCGCCGTTCGGTCCCCAGCCCGGCGGCCGTCCGGTCGGCGGGGAAAATTCAAAAGATGCTTCCTCCGAACGGTCCCCGCTGACTGTTGACACCGACGGCATCTCCTCCCGGGTGGTGGCCGTCCCGGTGGACGAGGCCAGGTACTACAGCCTCGCCGCCGTCAAGGGCGGCCTGGTCTGGCTCCGCTACCCGGTCGCCGGCCTGCTCGGCGACGGCGTCGCCGACCTCGAGGAGAGCCGGCCCAAGCCGGTGCTCGAGCGCTTCGACCTCCGCAAGCGCGAGGCGAGCGTGCTCACCTCGGAGGTGAGCTGGTTCGCGGTCAGCGGCGACGGAACCCGGCTGGTGGTCGGCGACGAGCACAAGGTGCGCGTGGTCCCGTCCGACCGGAAGGTCGACAACGGCTCGTCCGACGACGCGATCACCGTCGACCTGTCGCGGGCCCGGTTCTCGGCCGACCCGGCGGCGCTGTGGGCGCACGCCTACGAGGAGTTCGGCCGCCTGCTCCGGCGCGACTTCTGGACCCCGACCATGTCCGAGGTGGACTGGGACGGGACGCTCGACGACTACCGCTTCCTGCTCGGCCGGATCAGGTCCTCGGCCGAGTTCGGCGACCTGCTCTGGGAGGTCGCGGCCGAGCTCGGCACGTCGCACGCCTACGTCATGCCGTCGGGCACGTTCACCGCCCGCAGCACCCTCCGCGGCGCCCCGGCGGCGCTGCTCGGCGCGGACGTGGCCCGCTCGGCCGACGGCCGCTGGCTGGTCGAGCGGGTGCTCCCGGGCGAGTCGTCCGACCCGCGCGCCCGCTCGCCGTTCGGCGCCCCCGGGGTGGCCGTGCGGCCGGGCGACGAGATCCTCGCGGTCGACGGCCGCCCGGTCGACCCGGTCTACGGCCCCTGGCCCGCCCTGGCCGGCACCCACGGCAAGCCGGTCGAGCTCACCATCCGCCCAGCCGACCCGTCCCTGGTCCCCTGGCCCCCGCCCGACAACGACGAGTCCGC
>DATCGA010000413.1:0-8512 GCA_036509215.1 Trebonia sp. | reverse complement strand
GGCGTCGAGCTGCCGCCCGGACGGCGCCGCCGCCAGCAGTAGCGCGGCCTCGTCCTCGGCGAAGACGCAGCCGGCGCTGCGCAGCCGGGCGACCACCGCATCAACGTGAATGGCCGCATCGTCGCGCATGGCACCCCACCCTACTATCCGGCCGGGCTTCGCCGGCTGACAGGCAGTGCGCCGTTTCCCCAACAGCGGACCCGCGCCGTGTTGCTGCCAGACCTGCGCCTAACCGCTGATGCGGCCCTGCCAGACGCGGATGAGATCGCCCCCGGCCGCACGGTGCTCCTTGAGGTGCTCAAGCCAGACCGGGCCGAGCTCGGTGAGCTCGATCAGGTTCCCGTCCGGGTCCCGGACCGCCGTGACCCGTGATTCGTCGCCCAGGCTGGTCGGCGGATAGCAGAGAGCGACGCCGCATGCCCCGAGCCAGGCGATGAAGGCGGTCAGGTCGAAGACCATGAAGGCCAGCTTGACCGCGCCCGTCGCGGTCGGCTCGCCCTCGTAGTCGGCCACCGGGTGAATGGCGAAATGAACGTCGCCGACTTCACAGGCCCAGTGCGGGGCGGTGTCGCCATGCCGTTCGTCGATGAGCGGCAGACCGAGCACGTCGCGGTAGAAGGTCGCCAGTTCTGCTGGCCGCTCAGATACCAGAATCACGCCCGAGATGAACCGCAGGTCCTCCGGCCGCCGCGCGCTGTCGCCCGTCATGCTCTCTTTCTACACCGCCCTGGCCGGGCGGCGCGGGCCGTCGGTCCGCGCGGCCAGCGGAGGCTCTCCTGCCATGGGGAGGTGACACACGTTGAAGCGGCTAGAGCTGGCCGACGTCGGTGACGTGGATGACGGCGGCCCCCTCCTCGTCGGAGGCGGCGAGGTCGACCGTGGCGGAGATGCCCCAGTCGTGGTCGCCGGCCGGGTCGTCGAAGATCTGGCGGACCGTCCAGGCGGTCTTGCCCTCCTCGATCACCAGCATCGCCGGGCCGCGCGCGTCGGGGCCGGTGCCGAGCTCGTCGTAGAGCTCGTAGTAGCCCGCCAGCGCCTCCGCCCAGGCGGCGGCGTTCCAGCCGTCGTGCGCGTCGAGGTCGCCGAGGACGTCGTCCCGGCGCAGGGCGGCCAGGGTGACCCGGCGGAAGAGCGCGTTGCGGACGAGGATCTTGAACGCGCGCGCGTTCCTGGTGACGCCCTTGGGCTGCGCCCGGACCGGCGCGGAGTCGGAGCCGTCGGGGTCCGGGTGGCTGAGCTTCTCCCACTCGTCGATGAGGCTCGAGTCGACCTGGCGAATCAGCTCGCCCAGCCATTCGATGAGGTCGGTCAGCTCCTCGCCCTTGGCCTCGTCGGGAACGGTCTGCCGGAGGGCCTTGTAGGCGTCGGCCAGGTACCGCAGCACGATGCCCTCGGACCGGGACAGGCTGTAGAACTGCACGTACTCGCCGAACGTCATCGCCCGCTCGAACATGTCGCGCACGACGGTCTTGGGGGAGACGTGGTAGTCGCCCACCCAGGGGTGGCCGCGCCGGTAGATGTCGTAGCCGGCCTCGAGGACGTCCTCGAGCGGCTTGGGCCAGGTGACGGAGTCGAGCAGCTCCATCCGCTCCTCGTACTCGATGCCCTCGGACTTCATCGCGGCGACGGCCTCGCCGCGGGCGCGGAACTGCTGGGCCGACAGGATCTGCCGCGGGTCGTCGAGGGTGGACTCGATCACCGACAGCACGTCGAGGGCGTAGGTCTCCGACTCGCGGTCGAGCAGCTCGATCGCGGCCAGCGCGAACGGGGAGAGCGGCTGGTTGAGCGCGAAGTCGTACTGCAGGTCGACGGTGAGCCTGACGTAGCGGCCCTTCTCGTCCGGCTCGTCGAGGCGCTCGACCACGCCGCCCGCAAGCAGCGCGCGGTAGATCTCGATCGCGCGGTGGATGTGCTTGCGCTGCTTGGCCCGGTCCTCGTGGTTGTCGCGCAGCAGGTGCTTCATCGCCCCATAGGCGTTGCCGGGGCGGTCGATGACGTTGAGCACCATCGCGTGGGTGACGGTGAAGCTGGAGGTGAGCGGCTCAGGCTCGGAGTTGACGAGGCGCTCGAAGGTCGGCTTGCCCCAGGAGATCGACCCCTCGGGCGGCTTCTTCTTGACCACCCGCCGACGCGCGACGGCCTCGTCGCCGCCGGTTTTGGCCAGGGCCTTGACGAAGGACCGCTCGTTGTCGATAACGTGCTCGGGCGCCTGGACGACGACGCGGCCTGAGGTGTCGAAGCCGGCCCGGCCGGCCCGCCCCGCGATCTGGTGGAACTCGCGGACCTGCAGCAGCCTGGTCTTCTTGCCGTCGTACTTGGCCAGCGCGGTGAACACGACCGTGCGGATCGGCACGTTGATGCCGACGCCGAGGGTGTCGGTGCCGCAGATGACCTTGAGCAGGCCGGCCTGGGCGAGCTGCTCGACCAGCCGGCGGTACTTCGGCAGCATGCCGGCGTGATGGACGCCGATGCCGTGCCTGACCAGTCGCGAAAGCGTCTTTCCGAATCCCGACGCGAATCGGAAATCACCGATTAGCTCCGCAATTTTGTCCTTCTCCTGGCGCGTGCACATATTCGTCGACATCAGCGCCTGGGCCTGCTCGAGCGCGGCCGCCTGGGTGAAATGCACAATATAGGCGGGGGCCTGGTTAGTGGTGAGCAGTTCGGCCAGGGCCTCATGCAGCGGCTGGAGGCTGAAGGCGAAAACCAGCGGAACCGGGCGCTCGGCGTTCTTGACGACCGCGGTGGGCCAGCCCGTCCTTTTAGTCAGGTCCTCCTGGAACCGGGTGACGTCGCCGAGGGTGGCGGACATCAGGATGAACTGAACCTTGGGCAGCTCGATCAGCGGCACCTGCCAGGCCCAGCCCCGGTCGGGGTCCGCGTAATAGTGGAATTCGTCCATCACGACCTGGCCGACGTCGGCGTCGGGGCCGTCCCGCAGCGCGATCGAGGCCAGGATCTCGGCCGTGCAGCAGATGATCGGCGCCTTCGCGTTGACGCTGGCGTCGCCGGTCATCATGCCGACGTTGGCCGCGCCGAAGATGTCGATCAGGGCGAAGAACTTCTCGCTCACCAGCGCCTTGATCGGCGCGGTGTAGTAGCTGCGCTGCCCGTTGGCGAGCGCGGCGAAGTGCGCGCCCGCCGCGACCAGGGACTTCCCCGAGCCGGTGGGGGTGGACAGGATCACGTTCGACCCCGTCGCGACCTCGATCAGCGCCTCTTCCTGATGCGGGTAGAGGGAGAGGCCCTGCTCGGTCGCCCAGCCCGCGAACGCGTTGTAGATCGCGTCGGGGTCCGGCGGGGCGTCGTTCGCCGGCGGGGGCAGGAGATCGGTCAGCGTCGTCATGGCGACTTCTATGGTGCCTTGTCCCGGCGACTGCCTGGGACGCTGCGGCTGAGCGGGGCGGGGTCGCGGACGGCCGTCGACCCCGGTTGCCGAGGCCGCGCGTTCGCCGTCATTCAGCGGCGCTATTAAATTGCATTCTGCCGGATTTGGTACGACATTGTTCTCTCGTGTTTTTGACGCGTCGCTAATTATCGAATGCCGAGTGTTCATGTTTGATACTGTCACGCGGGAAACCCCTCGCACGCATGGCAGTTGAACAGAAAAGGGGACTCTGTATGCGAATTCTCAAGAAGGCTGCCACCTCAACGGTGGCGGTTGGCCTGCTCGCCTTCGGCGCCGTCGCTGGAGGCGGGGGTTCCGCCCTCGCCAGCACGGCCCAGCCAGTCACGGCCTGTAGCGCCACGCTGGGTACACTCGCCCTCGGATTGCTGCCGAACTGCACGGCCGGGGACAGCACGATCGACAACCCGACCTCGATCACCATCACGCTGAACACGACTTCCCTCGGCGCGCTGCTCAATGTCATCCCCGGCCTGGGGGAGAAGGCGACGTGGACGCTGTCCTGCGTCGTGAACGGAAGCCCGGTCAGCGTGCCCGGTACGTACACGGTCACCACCACCTCGCAGTCCGCGTCCGATGTGATCGACCTTCAGGCGGCGGTGGGGTCGCCCAACCCGAGCCAGTGCACGGTTTCGGACCTGACCGCGACAACGACGCTCGCGCTTACCCTTGGCGCGCTCGGCCTCAGTGAGGTCACCGTGGGCGCCGCCGCGACGGCAGACGCCGGCACGCCCGGCGCGGTCTACGCGAACTACCCGTCCGACAGCGCCGGCGCGCACGCCGAGGTCTGCGCTGACGACACCGGCAACGGCAACGCCGGCACCTCCATCCAGGCCTACCAGTGCCTGAGCGACCTGGCGGATCAGTGGATCCACCTCGGTGACGGCCAGTTCGCGCACAACGGCGACTGCCTGACCGACACCGGCGGCGCGGTGATGATCGAGAGTTGCGTCGCGAGCCCGGCGAACAACTCGGGCCAGGTCTGGCACCCTCAGCACTCCAGCGGCGCGGGCACGCTGTCCAACGCCGACGGCAACGGATGCCTCACCGCCCCGTCCTCGGGGACGATCGACAGCGGCTCCCTGCACGTCGCCGCCTGCCATGGCGCCGTCGGCCAGAAGTGGACGGTTCCGTCTGTCACCGCTGTCTGACGAGCAACCAGTAACCCGCTATCCGGGAGCCGATCTGGCCGAGCGCCAGCCGCTACCGGGAGTGAGCATTCCGCAGACGTCCCGCCCCCGGCCCGAGCCGGGGGCGGGACGTCTGCGTGTACGCAATTCGCGTCGCAAGTAAACACTGGATGAAGCGCCCGGCGTGGCGTTGCGGACGGGGTGCCGTGCCCATTGACAGGGGGTCGCGCGTGCCGCATCATGGGGTCTCCCGCTTCTGCCAGACCGACCATTCCAGGCCATTAATTAGCATCCGGATGTCGTCCATGAATAAGCAACTCCGATTTGCCACGCTGAGCAAGTACCCGCCCTATCGATCGGGGCACGCAAAGCAGGCACTGTGGAACAACACGGCGCTCGCTGCGCTCACTGGCGCGGAACAGCACCAGGTCACCTACTGTGGGGCCTCCGCTGACCCGGAGGACAACGCCGGCCCTGGGGTCCAGGTCCATCACGTCAAAGAGGTCCGCGGAAATCGCCGGGTGCCCGACGGGCATCTGCTGCACGCGGTCGCCGCCGAGCTTTATCGGGTCGGCCTCGATAACCGCATCGATGTCATAAACACCTATTACATCGACCCGCATGCGACGCTCGCGAATAGGGCCGCCGACGCCCTCGGGCTGCTTGGGAGGCGGCCAATAGTTATCCACAGCATTGAGGGCAGCGACGTCCTCGATTCGGTGTGCGAGCACCTCGGCGACGGCTCCGCCGCGGTGCTGTTCGGCGACGTCCTGCGGGCCGACGTGCTGTGCACGGTCTCGCACTACACCGCGCGGGAATTCCTGGCCGGGGCCGAGGCGATCGGCGGGGCGAGGCTGGCGGACTCGCTGGCGGCGATGATCGCGCTGCGCTACCCGGGGCTGCCGCCGGCCGCGTTCGCGCAGCCGTCGGCCGAGACCATGGCCGAGTTCCGGCAGCGGACCGGGCTCAGCCGGGAATCGGCGCTGATCTCGACCATCGGCCGCCTGGAGGAGGAGAAGGGCCTCGACACGATCGTGGCGATGGCCGAGCAGTCGCTGGAGCGTCGCCTGGGCTACGAGTTCGTCATCGCGGGCACCGGCTCGCTCGCGGAGCGGCTCCTCGCCCAGGCCGAGGCGCTGCCCAACCTGACCGTGACGCCCAACATCAGCTCCCGCGACGCCCAGTCCCTGCGCGCGGTCACCGCCGTCGGCGTGTTCCCGACCCGGGTCATCCCCGGGTTCATCGAGACGTTCTGCGTGGCCGCGCTCGAGTACCAGGCCCTCGCCGTCCCGGTGCTGGCGGGCGCCATCGGCGGGGTTCCCGAGGCGACCCCGGACAACCGCTCCCTGGTCGAGTCGGGCACACCCGCCGCGCAGTGGCTGGCCAGGATCGAGGTGGTGCTCGCCAACCGGGCGGAGCGCAGCGCGACCGCGGGCGCCTTCGCCGCGAAGTTCACCAGCGCGGTCAGCGCCAGGCGCCTGGTCGACCTGGCGGAGCTGGCCGCGGACCGGCCGGACCGGCCCGACCGGGGCGGGCCGCTGAAGCCGGGCAAGGCGGACGACTACCTGGCCGGCTGGCAGCGGTAGCGAACGCTCGGCCGGGTCAGCCCAGCGCGCTGACCCGGCGGAGCACCTCGTCGCGGCCGAGCGCCTCCGCGACCTGCGCCAGGTCCGGCGACTGCCGGGTCCCGGTCAGCAGCACCCGGATGACCGCCGCGGCGTCGGCGATCGAGCCCGGGTAGGCCTCCGGGTTCTTCTTGTAGTCCTTCTGCTTCAGCGCGAACCCGAGCGACCCGGCCAGGGTGCGGATCTGGTCGAACCAGGCCACGTCCGGCCCCGGCGCCAGGTAGCCGGCCGCAAAGCCGGCCGCCAGCGAGCGCACCAGGTCCGGCGGCAGGCCGCCGAACCGCTCGTCGGCCGGGTCGGTGACGAGCTCGAAGATCGACGGGAAGAAGAACCCGTACACCCGCCTGAACTCCGACCACTTGCGGAGGTCCTTGCGCGGGTTGTCGGTGTCGACCCGCTCGATCCTCAGCGCCCGCAGCGCCAGGTCCCTGGCCGACCGCAGCACCGACGCCAGGTCCTTGTCGTACGCGTCGGCCCACGGCAGCACCCGCTCGAGGATCTGCTCGCCGGAGCGGGTGGCCACGAAGTCCCCGCTGACGTCGTCCAGCTTGGCCATGTCGAGCAGCGGCCCGGCCACGCCGAACTCGGCCAGCCGGAGCGGCTCGGCCGCCGCCTCCGGCAGCGGCAGCTCGGCCAGCCGCGCGTTGGCGAGGCCGCGCAGGTAGTACTGGACCGCCTCGGCCGGGAGGCCGGCGTCGATGTAGTAGTTGACGCTCGCCTCGGGGTCCCTGCGCTTGGAGAGCTTGCGACGGCTGGTGCCGTCCTGCTTCATCAGCGGCGCGACGTGCGCGTAGCGGACCCGCGGGAAGCCGAGCGCGTCGAACAGCTGGTGGTGCAGCGGCACCGAGGAGAGCCACTCCTCCGAGCGGATCACCAGCGTGACCCGCATCAGGTGGTCGTCGACGGCGTGCGCCAGGTGGTAGGTGGGCAGCCGCAGCGCCTGGTCGCCGCTCTTCAGGATGACCACGTCGTTGCGGTTGTCGTCGAAGCTGAGCTCGCCGCGGATCGCGTCGGTGTAGCTGACCCGGCGGCCGCCGACCCCCGGCGACCTGAACCTGACCACGTACGGGTCGCCCGCGTCGAGCCGCGCCCGGACCTGGTCCTCGGGCGCGTCCCGCCAGATCGCCCAGTCGCCGTAGTAGCCCGGCAGCGCGCCGAGCGCCTTCTGCCGCTCGGCGATCGCCGTCAGCTCCTCCCGGGTGGCGAAGCACGGGTACGCCTTGCCCGCCCGCATCAGCTCGCGCACGTAGCTGAGGTAGATCTCCGCCCGGGCCGACTGCCGGTACGGCCCGTACCCGCCGGCCGCGCCGAAGGCCGGGTCGGACTCGTCGGCCTGGATGCCGAAGTACGCGAACCCGGCCTCGAACTGCTCGAGCGCGCCCTCCTCGAACCGGGCCTGGTCGGTGTCCTCGATGCGCAGCAGGTACCGCCCGCCGCTGTGGGTGGCGATGTCGCGGTTGACGCCCGCGGTGAAGATGGCGCCGATGTGCAGCCATCCGGTCGGCGACGGCGCGAACCGGGTCACCTCGGCCGCGGCCGGAAGCGACCGCGGCGGGTACCGCTCCTCCCAGTGCGACGGCGCCGGGAGGTCGGCCGGGAACAGGGAGTCGATGAGATCAGCGCTCAGCATGGTTCACAGCCTATCGAGGCCGGCGGAACCTCGGCCACGACGCCGGCTGCGGCCGCGCCGAGGGCGGCAGCTCCTGGAAGTCGCGCAGCCTCGCCGCGACCGCGTCCGGCAGCCAGGCCCGCGGTCGCCGGCCGGCCACGGTGGCGAGCCAGCCGGCCAGCCGGTCGGCCGACGGCCGCGACCGCGGGTCGGCCGCCAGGCAGGCGGCCACGATCGGCGCCAGCCCGGCCGGGCAGCCGGCCAGGTCGGGATCACCCGGCGGCTCGGCGACGGCGGAATGACCGGCCGGGCCGAGCGGGGCCGAGCCGGCCGGCCAGTCGATCCACGCAGGCCGGCCGGTCGCCGCGTGGCACACCGTGCAGCCGAACTGGAACACGTCCTCGGCGAAGCTGCCGGGTCCGAGGTCCAGCGCGGCCCGGTTGACGCCGAAGTCGGTCAGCATCGGCCCGTGACCGTCGAGCAGCACGTTGCGCGGGGTGACGGCGCGATGGGTGAGCCCGGCCCGGTGCAGGGTGGCGACGGCGCGGGCGAGGCCGAGCGCCGTCCACCCGACGACGGCCGGCGGCAGCGGACCGGTCTGGGTGACCACGTCCGCCAGCGACGGGCCGCGGACCAGCGTGCTCACCGCCCACGGGCGGACGGCGGCGGCGTCGGAGGCGATGAGGGACGCCAGCTGCGGGCCGGACAGCACGCTGGCGGCCAGCGCGCCCGCCGTCAGCCG
>DATCGA010000412.1:0-4087 GCA_036509215.1 Trebonia sp. | reverse complement strand
CGGCGGGGGTTGCGGCCGGTGATCCTGGAGCGGGGTGAGCGGGTCGGGACCAGCTGGCGGGCGGGGTACGACCGGTTGCATCTGCATACCGTGCGCGGGCTTTCTGGGCTGCCGGGATTGGGGATTCCGCGGGCGGCGGGGCGCTGGGCGGCCCGGGACGCCGTGATCGACTACCTCGAGCGGTATCGGGCTCATCATGATCTTGAGGTCCGTGAGAACACCGAGGTCGAACGGATAACGGCGGCGGAGGCAGCAGACGGCGACGGCGGACGGTGGGAGATCCACACCACCGCCGGCGAGCGGCTGGCGGCCCGGTCGATCGTGGTCGCGACCGGTCACGCGCACACGCCCTTCGTGCCGGACTGGCCGGGGCGCGAGGGGTATAGCGGCCAACTGCGGCACGCGCGGGAGTACCGTAATCCGGCCCCGTTCGCCGGGCTGGACGTGCTCGTGGTCGGGGTTGGCAACAGCGGGGCCGAGATCGCCACCGATCTGGGCGAGGGCGGCGCCCGCCGGGTGTGGATCGCGGTGCGGACCCCGCCCCAGATCGTCAAGCGCAGCGTGGCCGGGTGGCCCGCGCACGCGACCGGCATCCTGGTCAGCCCGCTGCCCTCGGCGCTGGTGGACCCGGTCGCCCGGCTGCAACGAAGGCTTACCATCCCGGACCTGACCCGCTACGGCATCCGGCTGCCCGATGACGGCCTGATGACGCGGGTCCGGCGGGTCGGCGAGGTGCCGCTGCAGGATGTCGGGTTCGTCGGGGCGGTGCGGAACGGCACGGTGACGCCCGTCACGGCGGTGAGCGGGTTCGAGGGCGACAAGGTCGTGCTGGCCGATGGATCGGCCATCAGCCCGCAGGCGGTGATCGCGGCGACCGGCTACCGCCGCGGGCTGGAAAAGCTGGTCGGGGACCTGGGCGTGCTGGACGACCGGGGCATGCCCCGGGTGCACGGCGGGACGCCGGCCGCCCCGGGCCTTTTCTTCGTCGGCTACACGGTCTCGCTGCGGGGGATGCTGCGCGATATCGCCGCCGACGCGCGGCGGGTCGCCCCGGTGGTAGCACGCGACTACCCGTCGGGGCCGCGCTAGTTCCGGGTGTGCCGCCACAATTCCGGGGTCCGCTGCGTGAGTTCCGGGGTGTAAGGCGTGTTGCACGTCTCCCCCGGTGTGGGTAGGGAGGTTGGCGGGGCGGGTGAAACCACGGTCCGTTCGAGATGACGATCTTGATCTTGATCTGACCAACTGGCCACTGCCAACGGAGGTGAGGCCCGTGGCCGACACCGAAGATCACCCGATGAGCTCGTTCACCGACCGGGCGCGATCGGCTCTTTCGCGCATTGAGCAGGACGAACGCGTCCGGCAGACCACCGCCGCCGCGAAGAACGTGGCTGTTCAGGCCGAGGGCGTGTCGCAGACCGTCTCGCGGAAGGTCGCGCAGGACGACGCGTGGGACGAGCTGCGGGCCGACGTGCAGCTGCTGACCGAGATCGCGCGCGCCCATCACGCGCTGATCGTCGACCTGATCGACCGCGTCGCGGCCCTGGAGGCGCAGGCCGGGGGCCGCCGTGACGGTTGAGGAGCAGCTGGCGGGGCTGTGCGCCGACGCCGTCGGCCGGGTCGCCGACCTCCCCCCGCTGGACGCGGTCGTGGAGGACAGCGGGCGGCAGCGGCTGGGCGCGTACTACCTGTACAGCGCGCTGCTGGCCGGACTGATCGGGCCCGGTGACCTGGCGCCCGCACGGTGGCCGCCGGAGCTGGCGGAACCGCTGCGGCAGCGCGGGCTGGCGCGGTTCGCGCCGCAGACCGGGCGGGCGCTCGACGCCGAGCTGACCCCGGCCGAGCAGGCCACCCGGCGGAGCCCGGGCCGGCCGCTGGAGTTCGCGCAGCTGCTGGTGGACCTGATCAACGGCGGGTCGTTCGGGCCGCTGTGCCTGGCGGCCGACAGCGTCCGGCTGCGGCCACCGGGCGACCGGCTCGGCTCGGACGCGGGGCTGGAGCTTGAGCTGGTCAAGGGCGGCCGCGTCGTCGGCACCTGCCCGGTCAGGGCCCACTGGGAACTGGTCGCGCAGCGGCTGGCGGGCGCTCCGCTCGGCGACCCGGCCGAGGGAGCTGGCCGGGCGGGGGTGGCCAGGACGACGTTCGCGCGACGGCTGCGGGACACCGCGATCCCGCACGCCGTCAGCGTGGGCGTCGCCTTCGCGGTCAGCGTGCACCCGCTCGGCACCATCGCGGGCGAGGGCACCCGGCTGATCAGGGCACGGATCGAGGCGGGGACGGACCAGGCCGACGCGCTCCGCCGCCTCGGCCGGGAGCTGGGCACCCTGCGCGCGCAGGCCGACGGCGAGCTCGCGGAGCTGCCGACTCAAAGGGGGAGCACATGACCGAGACAATTCCCGCGCAGAGCGCGACGATCGCGAGCGACGAGGTCGCCGACCTTCGGCGCGTCGGGATCAGCCCGGATTTCTGGTACCCGGTCGCCGTCGCCGCTTCTGTGCACCGGGGGAAGACGTTCGCGGCCAGGTTCGCCGGCGAGCGCATCGCGCTGTACCGCACGGCCGGCGGCGTCGTCCACGCGCTGGAGGACCGCTGCGCGCACCGGCAGGTGCCGCTGAGCATGGGCGTGGTCGAGGGAGAGGCGCTGCGCTGCTGCTACCACGCCTGGGCGTACCGCGGCGACGGCCGCATCGCGCAGATCCCGTACCTGCCCAAGGGGGCCGGGCGGCCGCCGCGCGGGGTCCGCTCCTACCCCGTCCGCGAGGCGTACGGGCTGGTGTTCGTGTTTCCCGGTGACCCGGAGAAGGCGGCAGGCACGCCGCTGCCGGAGCTGCCTGAGTTCGACTCCGAGCGGTACAGGACCATGACCTACTCCCGGACCGTCAAGTGCCACTACTCGTTCATGCACGAGAACCTGCTCGACATGAACCATCAGTTCCTGCACCGCGGCGTCGTCGGCCGGATCCACCCCGAGCTGCTCGGCTACGAGACCGGCCTCGACTGGGTGCAGGCGCGGTACCGGTTCACTCACACCGCCGGCAAGAAGTCCGCCGGCGCCGCCCTGCTCACCACCCCGGCTCGCTCGGCGCCGCACGTCATCACCATCCGCACCGGCTACCCGTACCAGACGCTGCAGCTGTCGGCCGGGGAGGGGCCGCCGGCGTTCTCGCTGTGGGTGGCGTACGTGCCCGCGGACGCGCAGCAGCGCACCTGCCACGCGTTCGGCCTGCTGATGATCGCCAAGCCGCCCGTGCGCGGCGCCCTGAACCTGGCCTGGCCGTTCATCCGCCGGTTCACCGAGCGGGTGTTCGCCGAGGACCGGATGGCGGTCGAGGCCGAGCAGCGGGCCTGGGACGAGCAGGGCCGGGACTGCAACCGGGAGGTGTTCCCGCTGATCCTCGACGTGCGGGAGGTGCTTCGGTCGAACGGGGTGCCGATCGGCCCGGCGCCCGGCGGCGGGCCGTGCGGGGGTCAGGTCTCGCCTTAGCGGGAGAGCGGCTGCGGGTGCTCAGGCCGGGGCAATGCCCGTCGCTTCGACCAGCAAATTTCCGTGTCCTGCAGCCTCTCGGTTTCGCGCTGTTAGCCCGTTACGCTCAAGGGCAGGTCCGACGGTGAGATCCCCTGACACCGCGGCGCGCTCGGAGGGATTGGGCGATGAGGAACAGGCTCGCGGTACGGGTGTCGGTTGCGGTGGCGGCGGGGCTTGCGATGGCGGCGGGCGGTGCGGCCGGGGTGGCCGGCACCGCCGGGGCCGAGGTCGCGACCCCGGCCGCAGCGGTCACCGGAGGCACGATCTCGACCGTGGCGGGCGGCGTGGGCGGCCCCGGGCCGGCCAGATCGGTCGCGATGGTGAACCCGTGCGGGCTGCGGGCGGCGGGCGCGTCGCTCTACATCGGGACCGGGGCGGGGAACATCGGCTTCGGGTCCGCCCTGCGCCGGGTGAACGTGGTCACCGGTGCGCTCTCCACCGTGGCCGGGAACGGCGCGGACGGTCCGGTCGGCGACGGCGGGGTCGCCACCGCGACCGCCGTCGGCCCGTGCAGCTCGACGGTCGACCCGGCCGGGAACCTGGTCATCCCCGACGCCCTGACGG
>DATCGA010000411.1:0-21492 GCA_036509215.1 Trebonia sp. | reverse complement strand
GCGATCGAGTACGGCCGGCTGGTGAAGCTCCGGGCGGCCGACACGGCCGTGCTCGCGGCGGTCGCGCAGGTTCTGCCGGTTGTCGCCTGGCGGATGCCGGCCGAGCTCGGCCGCGCGCTCGCGGTCGCGCTGCTGGCGATGGCTCTGGTTCCGGTGCTCGGCGGCGACGTCGCGGCGGGGGCGCGCCGGGCCGCGGCCGGCGTATTCGGCGCCGGGTGGCTCGCGGCCCTGACCGGGCTAGTGCTGCTGCACGCGGCCGCGCTGCCGCTGATCTTCGCGGTCTCGGTCGCGGACGTCGGCGCCTGGTGTGCCGGGCGCTGGTTCGGCGGGGCGGCGCTGTCGCCGCTGTCGCCCGCCAAGCGCTGGACCGGAACGGTCGGCGGGGCGCTGGCCGCGGTCGCGGCACTGGCTGCGATGGCCGCGCTGCGCGGCGGCTGGGAAGAGATCTTCACCCCCGCGCACGTGGTCGCGGTCATCGTCGGCCCGCCGCTCGGCGACCTGCTTGAGTCGATGGTCAAGCGCGGCGCGGGGGCCAAGGACGCGGGCCGCTGGCTGCCCGGGTTCGGCGGGCTGCTTGACCGCATCGACTCGCTGCTGGTCACGCTGGCCCTGGCGGTGATCCTGTGACCGGCGTCGGCGCCGCCGTGGCGCGGAGAGCGTTGTGGCGCACTGTCCTCACCCTGACCGGTGGCCTCCGGGTAGCTGGCGTCGCCGCGCTGCCGTCCGGCCCGTGCGTGATCGCGGCCAACCACCGATCGCACGCTGACACGGCCGCGCTGATCGCGGCGCTGCCGGCCGGCCGGCGGCCGACGGTCGCCGCGGCGGCGGACTACTGGTTCCGCGGCGGATGTCGGGCCGGCGTCTGCCGGGCGCTGTGCGCCGCGTTCCCGGTCCGGCGCACCGGGGGCGGCAGCGCCGACCTGGCCGCCGCCGCCCGGCTGCTCGCGTCCGGGCACGACGTGATCATCTTTCCCGAGGGATCTCGGTCCAGGGACGGCCGGACGGCCGACTTCCACTGCGGCGCGGCCCGCCTGGCCGCCGCGGTCGGCGTGCCGCTGATCCCCGTCGGGATCAGCGGCACGGGAGCGCTGCTGCCCCCGGAGGGAAGCGGCCGACGGCCGCGGCGCACCAAGGTCATCGTCCGCATCGGCGTCCCGGTCTGCGTCATGGAGCAGGCCGAGCGCCTGGTCATCGCCGATGAACCCGGCGCGGATGCCGCGACCACCGCCACCGCGCTGGCGCGCGCCCGGGTTGCCACGCTGGTGGCCGAGGGAGAAGATTGGCCGAGGCCGCGGGCTGGACCACGATCTTGACCAGCCGCCGGCCGGCCGCCGGTTTCCGCAAGGTGGACCTGGCTGAGCCGGACACGCTGGAGAAGGTGATCGACGAGGCCGACGTTATCGTCAGCACCGTCCCCGACAAGCAGGTCGTCGCCGAGCGCATGGTGCTCGACCGCGGCGGCCTGCTGATCAACGTCTCGGCGCTGGCGGCCAGTTCCGCCGCCGGGCTGCTGCGCGAACCCGAGCGGCCGCGCGGCACCGTGGTGATGAACGCCGGGATCGCCCCCGGCGTGACCAACCTGCTCGCCGCCGGCCCGCTCGCCCCGCACCCCGAAGCCGATGAGGTGGAGCTGGTCTTCACCGTCTCGCTCAAGGGCAGCCACGGGCCCGCGAGCGGCGATGTCGGGAACGAGTGGCTGACCGCGGCCAAGCGGCACCGCACCACCGTCGTCCGCCTCCCGCGCCGTACGGCCGTCGGCGCTGCCTCGGCATCGCCGAGCAGCACGGCGGCTGGCTGGGCCCGGTCGCGGCCGGCAAGACGGTCCGCACCTACCTGTGCGTCACCGAGCGCGGCCTGCACGGTGCCCTGCTGGCCGCGAGCACGCTCCGCTGCCAGGGCGACTACCGCTGCGCGGCCGCCGCGACCGTCCTGATGGCCGGCCGGCTGGCCGGCCGGCCGCGATGACCCGCTGCCGGCCGGCCTGCTGATGCCCGAGGACGTGCTGACGATCGACGAGCTGGAGCCCGGGCCGGCCTCGCCGTCGCCGTCGTGCGGGAGCCAGCCCCGGCCGCGCAAGGCGGCTGATCGCGGGACCGGCGGGACGTACGCTTGGGCGATGTTCTCGCCGCAAGGCCCGTCTCTGCGTGAACTCGCGGTGCAGGCGCTGTCCTCGGTCGAGGGCGGCTATGACCTGCTCGCCGCGAAGTTCGACCGCACGCCGTTCCGCACCTCCGACGGCGTGCTCGACGCGACCGCGGCGGCGCTGCGCCCGCTCGGCCCGTTCGGCTCGGGACTCGACGTGTGCTGCGGCACCGGCGCCGGACTGCGGGTCCTCGAGCCGCTGTGCACGGGGCAGGTCACCGGCGTCGACTTCAGCGCGGGCATGCTCGCGCAGGCGCGCCGTGCGCATCCGGATGCCCGCTGGGTGCGGGCCGACGCCCGCGCGCTGCCCTTCGCCGGAGCGTACGACCTGGCGGTCAGCTTCGGCGCCCTCGGCCACTTCCTGCCCGCCGAGCGGCCCGCGCTGTTCGCGGGCGTGCACCGCGCGCTGCGGCCCGGCGGGATCTTCGCCTTCCCGGTCGGCGCGCCGCCGCCCGTCGCCTCGGCCCGGTACTGGGCAGCGCCCGGGTTCGACCTGGCCATGCGGGCTCGCAACGCCGTCCGGCGTCCGCCGTTCGTCATGTACTACCGCACCTGCCCGCTGCCCGCGCTCCGCGGCGACCTGACGGCAGCCGGATTCGCGGTCACCGTCATCCCCCTGACGGCGCTTGGCCGGGCCGCGGATCAGGCCCCCCGGTGCCTGCTCGTCCTCGCCCGCAAGGCCTGACCCTCGAGCTCTATGGCTTGCGATCGGTCGGCGGAAGAGCCAATCGGGGGCGCGGCTAATCGTCGACTAGAGCCAGCGCCTCGACCTCAAGCAGGTGTTCGGGGGCGAACAACGCGGCCACCTGGACCGCCGTGCTTGCGGGGGGCCTGGCCGTGTCGATGACCGCGTCCCGGGCCTCGCGCACGGCCGGCAGGTAGGCGACGTCGAGCACGAAGATGGTCAGCTTCACCACGTCGTCGAACCCGGCCCCGGCCTCGGCCAGGCAGCGGCCCAGGTTCTCGAACACCTGCCGTGCCTGCGCGGCGGGGTCTCCCGGCCCGACCAGCTGACCCCGGTCGTCCTGCGCGATTTGGCCGCTCACCACGACCAGTCGGCCCCGCCCGGTCACCACCTGGCTGTAGCCGCGCCCGGCGGCCACGCCGTCAGGTGCAGCCACGTGCCTTAGCGCCGTCATGTCGATCTCTCCTCGGTGGTTCAGAATCGTCGGAGCCGAATGCGCGTCACCGCGTGGTCGGCCCCCTTGTGCAGGACGAGGGTGGCCCTCGCCCGGGTGGGCTGGATGTTCTCGATCAGGTTGACTTCGTTGATCGTTGTCCAGACGCTGGTGCCGAACGTGTCGACCTCCGCGGCGCTGACCTGAGTGAGCCTACGGAACGGTGACTGCGGGTCGGTGAACGCGGTCTCCCGCAGCGCGTGCAGGCGGCTGAGGAACCAGCGCCGGATATCGGCGGAGTGCGCGTCGACGTAGACGGAGAAGTCGAAGAAGTCCGCCAGCGCGAGCGCGCCAGGCGGAGAGGGCTGGAGCACGTTGATCCCTTCGAGGATCAGCACATCGGGCCGCCGCACCGACTGCCGTTGCCCGGGCAGGATGTCGTAGGCCAGATGCGAGTAGACCGGCGCCGTGACCTCGGGTGCGCCCGCCCGCACCTGCTGGACGAAGCGCAGCAGCGCCCGGCGGTCGTAGGACTCGGGGAAGCCCTTGCGGTCGCTCAGGCCGCGCTGCTCGAGCACCGCGTTGGGGTGCAGGAAGCTGTCGGTCGTGACCAGCTCGGTGTGCGGGCGCTGCGGCCACTGGGCGACGAGCGCCTGCAGCAGCCGGGCGGTCGTGGACTTGCCGACGGCGACGCTGCCGGCGACCGCGATGATGAACGGCGCGGGCCGGATCTGCTGGCCAAGGAACGCCCCCACCGTCTCCCGCAGCCCGGCGCTGGCCTCGTAGTAGAGCCGCAGCAGCCTGCTCAGCGGCAGGTAGATGTCCTCGACTTCGCCCAGCTGGATCGGGTCGGCCAATCCGCGCACCGCATCCAGCCCCTCGGCCGTGAGCGACATCGGCGTGCTGGCGCGCAGGCTGCGCCACGCGTCGCGATCCAGATCCAGATAAGGCCCGTCCCCATGTCGACCAGTCACGCTGACAACATACGACCCCGCCGATCGCGACCGTTCAGGCGGTTCTGCTTAGATCAAGGCCGGCGGCGAGCGCGGTGCGGTGGCGGAGGTCCGGGCGGCCCTGGCCTGACCGCAGCCTGATCAGTCGGTGAGGGGAAGATTGCGCGGGTAGGGGGTATCCGCGACCTGACGCGCGGGGAGCAGGCGGCCCACCGCCAGCCGCTGCAGCGTGAACACGGCTCGCCGGCCCGTCCGCCCGTCGTCGCCCGGCCGGCCCGCCGCGTCCCAGTCGACCTCGGCCGTGCCGGACAGCTGAAGCGTGCGCCCGGTGTCGAAGTCGAAGAACAGCAGCGACGCCTCGGGGTCGACGGCGAGGTTGCCGAAGGAGTTGAAGAGGTTGTTGCCCGGGTAGTCAGGCCACCAGAGCCGGTCGCCTTCGACCCGGACGAATCCAGGCGTGCCGCCCCGGTGCGAGGTGTCGGAGCCGCGCTCGGGGTTGGTGGTGCCGAGGAAGAACGTGTCCGCCGCGCGGATCAGCTCGGTGTCGGCCGGGGAGAAGGCCGCGTCCCGCCTGACGTCGGCGGGGTCGCGCTGGCCGGCGTCGTCCTGGGCGAGGACGCGCTGGTGGATGTACTGCGGGCAGTTGCCGTAGGCCTGCTCGACCTCGATCGCGAGGGTGCCGTCGCCGGCTGCGCTGAGCGTCCCGTTGACCCGGACCCGGCGTCGCAGCGCGAACTCGACGACGACAAGGCCGACCTGCTGTCCGGCCGGCAGCCGGTGCAGCGGGTCGCCTTCCGGCAGGCGGGCGTGGATCGCGAGCGTGGTCGGGGTGACGACCTCGAGGAAGCCGGCCGGGCCGGTCAACGGCGAGGACCATAGGCGCCCGTCGGAGTCCCTGGCGGTGATGGCCGCGAACGTGCGGTCGGCCAGGAACGCGACGATCCCGCCCCGCAGCTCGGCCGGGTCGAGCATCGGCGACAGCCGCGCCGCCTCCTCCCAGGTGCCCGCTCGCTGCTGGACGGCCAGCTCGCCCGCGTGAAAGCCGACGTCGGGGCGACGGCCGGGCTCGACCGGGGCGGTGGTCTTGGTCACGGGGCCCTCCTCCGAGATTTCGTCTAACGCATAGAAACTAAAGAATCCGTTAGGTAGAGTCGTATCACATCTTTCTAACGGATGCAAGCGTATTCATCCGTGATAAGGTCGGGGCATGTCCACGTCAGCCGCCGCCGAGCGCTCCTGGGTTCTGTCCGACGAGCCGCTGTCGGTGCGGCTGATGAGCACGATCTGGGCGGACGCCGACGGCCGGCACGATGACCTGCGCACCCCGGCCGACGTGGACGAGTGGCTCGACGCGGTCGGCGTCGACCGCCAGCTCGCGCACGCGACCGAGCGCGAGCTGGCGACGGCGCGCGCCCTCCGCGACGCCGCCCGGCTGCTCGCCGCCCACGTCACGGCGGATAGCAGGGCTGGACTACCGGCCGCCCCGATCACCGACGTCGCCGCTGCTCTCGACCAGGTCAACGCGACTGCGGCGGAGGTCCCGGCGCCCCGCCTCGCGCTGCGGGACGGCCGACTCGAGCTGGGCGCGCCCGAGGGTCCGCCGCCGGTGACGAACGGGCTCGCGCAGATCGCCGAGCAGGCGGTCGCGCTGCTCGGCGGGGAGGACGCGGCCCGACTGCGGGCCTGCTACGCGCCGGGCTGTGTGCTCTACTTCGTCAAGACGCATCCGCGCCGCGAATGGTGCTCGGTCGCGTGCGGCAACCGCGTGCGCGCCGCCCGGCACTACCAGCGCGCCCGCGACCGCCACGGTGATGCATAGCCGGCCCGCGCGGTTACGGAGTCACGTCGATGTTGTCCGATTGCAGGGTGCTGGTGCCGAGCATGGCCACGATCGAGACCGGGGAATCCGACGTGACAGGAACGACGCTGATCGGGAACGTTGCGGAACTTCCCCCGGCCGGGATGGTCACGCTCAGCGGCACGGTGAGGATGCCCCAGGTTGACTGGAGGTCCACCGTGGTGGCGGTGTCGACCGGGCCGGCCAGCGTGATCGTGCCGGTGCCGGTGGCCCCGGTCGTTCCGGTGCTGAGCGTCGCCGGCAGGCTGAACGAAGCCAGCCCGGGCTCGATGGTCACCGGGGTCTGCGTCGTTACCCCGTCCACCGTGACCGAGATCGTCGTGTGCACCGGGGCGGTCACGTTCGCGACGTCGACCTCGAAGTCCGTGCTCTCCTGCCCGGGGGCGAACGTGACCGGCGGCGGCACGAAGAACTGCAGGGCGTCCGGGTCGCCCAGCGTGACATCGGCCGTGAGGCCGCTGGCGGGCGCCGGGTCGCTGAGCGACAGGTAGTAGTCGACGTAGTTCTCGAGCCCGTACAGCGGGCCTGGCCCGTTCTCCGGCCCGATGGTGACTGAGCCGCGGTTGGTCCACGGCGGGACCAGCACGTAAGACGCGCTCTTGGTCACGCCGCCCAGCGTCGCCGAGATGGTCACCGTCGTGTTCTTGCTGACCTGGTTCACGACCACGCCGAGAACCTCGCTGCCGACCGACGGCGCCGGAACCACGAAGGTGGCGGGCACGGTCACGGCCGGGCTGTTGGAGGAGAGCTTCACCGTCAGGCCGCCGGCCGGCACGATCCCCGCGGTCAGCACCACGAGGTTGATCTGGTCCGGGTAGCCGATGTTGGGATCGATGGCCACGTTGGAGATGCCAGGATCGACCGTGATCGTCTTCCGCATGACGGTCTTGCCGCTGGTGATGGTGATCGTCGCCGTGAACCGTCCCTCTTCGTCGGCCTTCGGCGTCAGCGCAACGGCAGCGCTCGCGTAGTACTTGCCGACGGTGACCGCCGCCGGGACCGGCAGGAAGCTGTCGCTCGACTTCAGCGTGATGCGGACCGGGGCGGCGGCGGCGCAGGACAGCCCGACGGTCAGCGTCGGACGGTTGCCGACGTAGGCCAAGGTCGCCAGGCTGGCCGACCGGAGGACGGGGTTCGCACAGGTCTTGGGGGTTGGCGTGATCGTCACGGTCGCGCTCTTGCGCACCGTCCCGACGGCGCCGGTGACCGAGCGCCGGATGGTCGTCTTGCTGATCGCGGTGCGGACGCCGGCGGCGGCGGAGATCTTCCCGGCGGGCACGGTGACCGACCTCGGGACGGTGACTCCCGACGACCCGGTCAGCGTGACCGCCAACGGCTTGGCCGGGGCGCAGGTCAGCGTCGCGGTGACCGTGGTCGGGGCGCCCCCGGGGACCGAGGCAGGCCCCACCGAGATCGCCCGCAGGGCCGGATGGCAGACGGTGGTGGCAGCAGCGGCGGCGCTGTCCGGCTCGACCGCGCCGCTGACGATGGCGAGCAAAAGAGCAGCCGACAGGAAACCGCCGAGCACGCGGCTGTTCACGAAAAGACCTCCGCCATAGGACCCCGGTGTCGTATTACGACGAACTATGTCCTATCAGAAAAACCGAACATGTTCTATGACGGCATTTCGTGGGCGAGGACGTCGCCGAGGCGGCGGAGCTGAGTGGTGGCGCCGCCGAGGGTGAACTCGGCCCGCTTGGCGGCGACGAAGTAGCGGTGCAGCGGGTAGGACGTGTCGATGCCCATCCCCCCGTGCACGTGGACGGCGGTGTGCGCGACCCGGTGGCCCGCGTCGGCGGCCCAGAATTTGGCGCTGGCAATCGCGGCGTCGACCTCGGGGTCGCCCGGCCGGCCGGCCGCGAGCAGCCACGCCGCCTGCCACATCGTGAGCCGGACCGCCTCGACGTCGACGTAGGCGTCGGCCAGCCGCTGGGCGACCGCCTGGAACGACCCGATCGGCCGCCCGAACTGCTCCCGGCTGCGGGCGTACTCGGCGGTCAGCTCGAGCGCCCGCTCGATCACGCCTGCCTGCTCGGCGCACACTCCGACGGTGCCCCGCGACACCAGCCAGCCGGCCACCGCAGCGCCAGCGGACCCGCCGCCGAGCACCCGGTCGCGGCCGAGCGCGACGCCGTCGAGCGTCAGCCGGCCGGCGTCGGCGCCGCCCGTCAGCGCCTGCGGCTGCACCGTCACCCCGTCGTCGGACGGCTCGACCAGGAACACCAGCACCCCGTCCGGCCCCGACGCCGGAACCAGCATCAGGTCGGCGCGGTTCGCGGCCGGCACCACCGTCTTCACGCCCGACAGCCGCCAGCCCGGGCCGGCCGGCTCGGCTCGCGCCGAGGGCGACGACGGATCATCGCCGTCCTCCTCGGCCAGGGCGACGGTGAGCACGATCGAGCCGGTCCCGGCCGGGACCGCCCACCGGCGCTGCTGCGGCGGGCTGCCGAACTCGGCGATCGCGCCCGCCCCGAGCACGACCGACGCGAGGTAGGGGGCCGGCGATACCGCCCGGCCGAGCTCGGTCAGCACCGAGCACTGCTCGAGGAGGCCGAGGCCGGCCCCGCCGAGCGCCTCGGGCAGCGCCGCCGCGAGCACGCCGGCCGAGGCGAGCTCGGCCCACTGCCGGCCCGGATCGTCCCGCTCGGCGAGGATCTTCCTCGCGAGCCCGGCGAGCTCGGTCTGCGCCTCGCTGAGCGAGAAGTCCATGGCGCCTCCTGACGCTAGGAGATCAACGGCGGGCGGCGGGCAGCCCCAGGCCGGCCGCCGCGACGATGTCCCGCTGCACTTCGTTGGTGCCGCCGCCGAAGGTCAAGATCAGCGCGGCGCGGTGCATCCGCTCGATCCGGCCGTGCAGGGCCTGCCCGGGGGAGCCGGAGCGGACCACCGCATTCGCGCCGAGCACCTCCATCAGCAGCCGGCACGCCTCGACCGAGAACTCGGTCCCGAACACCTTGGTGGCCGACGCCGCGGCCGGGCCGACGGCCGTCCCCGAGGCGGCGATCCGCCAGTTCATCAGCTTGAGGAACTCCGCCTTGGCGTGCACCCGGGCCAGGTGCAGCCGCACCCACTCCTGGTCGATCACCCGTCGTCCGTCTGCCAGCCTGGTCGCCGACGCCCACTCCCGGACCGACGCCAGCGCCGACAGCACCGGGGCGGCCGAGGTCAGCGCCACCCGCTCGTGGTTGAGCTGGTTGGTGATCAGCGGCCAGCCCCGGTTCTCCTCACCCACCAGCGAGGAGGCAGGCACCCGGACCGACGAGTAGTAGGTCGCGCTGGTCATCACACCCGCGACCGTCCGCACCGGCGTCCACGAGAAGCCCTCGGCGGTGGTCGGCACGATGATCATCGACAGGCCCCGGTGCCGTGCCGCAGCCGGATCGGTCCGGCAGGCGAGCCACACGTAGTCGGCGTACTGGATCAGGCTGGTCCACATCTTCTGGCCGTCGATCACGTAGTCGTCGCCGTCGCGGGTCGCGGTCGTCCGCAGGGACGCCAGGTCGGTGCCCGCCTCCGGCTCGGAGTAGCCGACGGAGAAGTGGATCTCGCCCCCGGCGATCCGCGGCAGGTAGTACGACTTCTGGGCCGGGGTGCCGAACCGCATGATCGTCGGTTCGACCGTGTTGACGGTCAGGAACGGCACCGGCACCCGCGCGACCGCCGCCTCGTCGGTGAAGATGAGCTGGTCGATCATGGTCCCGCCGCGCCCGCCGTACTCCTGCGGCCAGCTCAGCGCCAGCCAGCCGTCCCGGCCGAGCTGGCGCACCACCGCGCGGTAGGCGTCGCCGTCGCCGTAGTCGCCCTCGGCCGGATCGTCGATCGCGGCCCGTGCCTCATCGGTCATCAGCCGGGCGAAGTAGTCGCGCAGCTCCAGCCGGAGCCGTTCCTGCGCGGGGGTGTAGGCGATCCGCATGCGGTCTCCGCTCGACCAGAACACCGTTAAACTAGAACGTGTTCTAGGATTGTACATCGGGAGGCCGTGATGGCAGAGACGATGGCTGGCGCGTACATCATCGACGCGGTGCGCACCCCCGTCGGCCGTCGCGGCGGCGGGCTCGCGGCCGCGCACCCGGCCGATCTCGGCGCGCACGTCATCGCGGCCCTGCTCGCCCGCACCGGGATCGACCCAGCGGACGTGGACGACGTGGTCTTCGGCTGCGTGGACACCGTCGGACCGCAGGCGGGCGACATCGCCCGCACCGCCTGGCTCGCGGCCGGGCTGCCCGAGTCGGTGCCCGGCGTGACCGTTGACCGGCAGTGCGGCTCCTCGCAGCAGGCGGTGAGTTTCGCCGCCCAGGCGGTGCTCTCGGGGACCGCCGACCTGGTCGTCGCGGGCGGCGTGCAGAACATGAGCATGATTCCGATCGCGGCGGCGATGGGCGAGCCCTACGGAGACCCGTTCAGGGGCTCACAAGGCTGGCAGGCCCGCTACGGCGGCCAGGAGATCTCCCAGTTCCGCGCGGCCGACCTGATCGCCGAGAAGTGGGGGATCAGCCGGGCCGAGATGGAGCTCTACGCCCTCGCCAGCCACGCCCGGGCGGTCGCCGCCATCGACCACGGCCACTTCGCAGCCGAGATCGCCCGCTACGGCGAGGTGGCCACCGACGAATGCCCGCGCCGCGACACCAGCGGCGAGAAGATGGCCAAGCTCCGGCCGCTGCGGGAGAACGGCCGGATCACCGCCGCGCTCTCCAGCCAGATCGCGGACGGAGCCGCTGCGCTGCTGATCGCCTCCGAGCGCGCGGTCCGGGCCGGGGGCCTGAAGCCGCGCGCCCGGATCACCCACCTGTCCGCCCGCGGCGATGACCCGGTGCTGATGCTGACCGCGCCGATCGCGGCGACCGCGCACGCGCTGCGCCGGGCCGGGCTCACGCTCGATCAGATCGACCTGATCGAGATCAACGAGGCGTTCGCGTCGGTCGTGCTCGCCTGGCAGCGGGAGACCGGCGCCGATCTCGCCCGGGTCAACGTCAGCGGCGGCGCGATCGCCCTCGGCCACCCGCTCGGCGCGACCGGCGCGAAGCTGCTGACCACGCTGCTGCACGCTCTCGAGCGCACCGGCGCCCGGCGCGGCCTGCTCACGATGTGCGAGGGCGGCGGCCAGGCCAACGTGACGATCATCGAGACCGTGTAACACCAGGCGCCAGTATCCGGCGTGGCCGTCGGCGGGCAGCGCGACGGTCGCGGTGTCCGGTGCTGCCGCTGACATGGATGACATGATCGGCCTTGCCCCCGGGGCAACGTCAACCAGGGGCGGTGCTGCCCGAGGCGGCCAGAGCGGCCAGCCGCGCCTCGGCCTCGGCCATCACCCGGTCAATCAGCTCCGCGCACGACGGCAGGTCCTCGATCAGGCCTGCCACCTGCCCCGACGACATCAGCCCGAGGTCGGGCCGCCCGTCGACCATCGCCGCCCGCAGCAGCATCGGCGTGTTCGCCGCCATCAGCACCTGCGCCCAGGACAGCTCGCCGCCGCGACGCATGGCACGCGCCGACCGCAGCAGCTCGAGCGACGACAGCCCGGAAACCTCACGGAACCGCACCGCGTTGCGCACGGACCGCAGCAGCGGGCCGACTCGGCCGCCGCCCTCAAGCCGGTCCACCAGCGGCGTCCTCAGCACCCGGTGCGGCACGCCGTCGACCCGCCTGGTCACCACCGTGCCGTCGAGCCCGGCCGCCAGGTACACCCGCTTGACCGGGTCCGCCACCGGGCTGTCGGCGGTGAGCAGGAACCGGGTGCCCATGGCGATGCCGGCCGCTCCGTAGGCGAGCGCGGCGACCAGCCCGCGGCCGTCGAAGAAGCCGCCCGCCGCGATCACCGGGATGTCGACCGCGTCCACCACCTGCGCGATCAGCAGGCTGGTGGGCACCGCGCCGGTGTGGCCGCCGCCCTCGCCGCCGGTCGCGATCACCGCATCGACGCCCCACGCGGCCACCTTCTCGGCGTGCCTGCGCGCGCCCACCGACGCGATCGTGACCACCCCGGCGTCCTTGAGCGCGGCGATCAGCTCCGGCCTGGGGGCAAGAGCGAAAGAGGCAACGGGAACGCCCGCCCCGATGACGGCCGCGACCCGCTCTCCGGCGTCCGGGGCATCGGCTCTGATATTCACTCCGAACGGGCCGTTGGTTCCCGCCGCCGTCTCCTTGATCGCCGACCGCAGCTCGGCCAGGCTCATGGTGGCCGAGGCGAGGATGCCCAGACCGCCCGCGTTGGACACCGCCGTGACCAGCCTCGGCCCGGACACGTACCCCATCGCGCTCTGCACGATCGGGTAGCGGATGCCGAGCAGCTCGGTCAGCGCGGTGCGGATCACGGCACCTCTGCCTCCCTGGCCTGGTCCGGGTCGAGCCGCCGGATGAGGTCAAGCTCGGCCGCCGCAGGCAGCCGGCTCGTCGGCACGTTGGCGGGCACCACGAGCTCGAAGCCGGTCTCCTTCAGCACGTCGGCCACCTTGACCCCGGGATGCACGGACCGCAGCCGCATGGCGTGATCGGGTGCCTGGAAATCGAGCACGGCCAGGTTGGTGACGACCACCCGAAGGTCCACCGCCCCCCGGTCGTAACCAACCCCGCAGACCATGTCCACGTGCTCAACGAACACCCGCCGCGAGTGCCGCGGCACCCAGTAGCTGACCGGGTGGTTGACGGTGTTGCCGGGCGCCCCGCGCACCCCGAGAAGCTGCGCCTTCGGCCTCGCCCAGTCCCCGATGCAGGAGATGTTCTGGTTCCCGTACCGGTCGATCTGGGCGGCCCCCATCATCACGTGCCGCCGTCCGGCCGCGACCATCGTGAACACCTGCCGGTAGGGGAGCCAGCCCTCCACGTCCCGCGCCTCGTCGATGAGGAACGCCTCGCCGTCGGTCATCAGCAGGTCGGGCGCGAACGTCTGCCGCGCGAGCCGGGCGCCGAGCGAGGGGATCACCCCCATCGGGCTGGCGAGGATCGCGCCGTCGCCCCGCCAGGCTTCCGCGCAGGCCACCACGCAGACGTCGGCGGTGCTGGCCGTCATCGCCGCACCGCCTTCTGGTAGGCGGCCTCGTCGCCGTCCAGGCACTCGGCCCGGAACTGGCGCCACTCGTCAGGGTCGGCCGCCGCCTTGGCGTAGCGTCGCTGGAACTCCTCGTCGCGGCCGTAGTCGGGGACGCAGCTGGTGAAGTGGGCGCCGTTCGGCGTTTCGGTGACCCCGTGCACCATGGCCCGGTTGAGCAGCAGGGACTGCGGCGGCCCGGTCAGCGCGGGCACGATCCGCTCGCAGGACACGTACGCCCGCTCGGCCGCCAGGCAGAACAGGTCGTCGAAGTAGGGGTCGGGCCCCAGGTACTGCCCGTTACCCGCGGCGTCCGCCCGGTTCAGGTGGACGAGCGCGGCGTCGAGCCGCAGGGCCGGCATCGCGACCAGCTCCTCGCCATCGGGATGGTCAGCGTCGGCGTAGGGGGAGCGGACCGTTCGCAGGTCGGGGTTGACCCGCATCACGTCCGAGCCGAGGCCGGCCCGGATCGGCAGGTACGGCAGCCGGTGGGCGGCCGCGAGCAGCCCCCAGTGCAGCATCCCCTCGTCGAGCTCGGTCAGCTCGACCGTGCCGCGCTGCCGCCCGTTCCTGAAATGCGGCTCGAGCGCGATCGAGTCGAGCGAAGCGAAGCCGGTGACGATCCGGCTGGCCTGCCCGGACGCGATCAGCAGCCCCACGTCCGGGCCGGCGTAGGACACGACGGTGAGGTCCCGCAGCGGCGACCGCAGGATCGCGCGCACCAGCGCCATCGGCTTGCGGCGCGATCCCCAGCCGCCGATCCCGATCGTCATCCCGTCGCGCAGCTCGCCGACGACCTCGTCCGGTGTCAGCACGCGACTGGTCAACGCTGCCCGTCCACGAATGCCTGCCGTGCCCGGTCCCCGGCCCCGGCCAGGTTGAGCTCGTACGTGAACCCCTGCTCGTACCGGTAGGAGCGCTTGACGTCGACCGGGTCGATGCCGTTCAGGGACTGCTTCGCCAGCCGGATCACGAGCGGGTCCTTGGCCGCGATGGCGGTCGCCAGCTCCCGCGCGGCCGCGCCCAATTCCGCTCGGGGCACCACGTTCACTACCGTGCCGAAGCTCAGCAGCTGCTGCGCGGTGACGGCCTGGCAGGTGTACACCATCGCCCGCAGCAGCGGCTGCGGCACCAGCCGGGCCAGATGGGTGGCGGCGCCGAGCGCGCCCCGGTCGACCTCGGGCAGCCCGAACGTCGCGTCGTCGGCCGCCACGATCACGTCGGCGTTGCCGGCCAGGCCGATCCCGCCGCCGAGGCAGAAGCCCTGCACGGCGGCGATCACCGGCACCGGGCACTCGTACACGGCCGCGAACGCGGCGAAGCACCCCTGGCTGGCGCGCAGGATCCCCGCATGCCCGTCGAGCCGTTGCATCTCCTTGATGTCGACGCCCGCGCAGAAGCCCCGGCCGGTCGCGCTGAGGATCACGACCCGCGTCTCGGGATCGGCGCCGGCCGTGCTGACCGCGGTCGCGAGGTCGTCCCAGCCCTGCCCAGGCAGCGCGTTGACCGGGGGAAAGTCGATGACGACGTCGACGATCCCGGCACTGGCGCGGACCTCGATGCTCAACTCACACCTACCTAGCGCTTGCTTGGCTGGGAGCCTAACATGGCCGCATGAAGGCCGTCGATGGGCAACCAGACCTGGCGACGATGGCGGTGCTGGTCACCGGCGGCACCCGGGGGATCGGGGCGGGCATCGCGCGCGGATTCCTCCGGGCCGGCGCGCGGGTGCTGGTCTGCGGCCGGACCGAGCCCGCGCTGCCGCCGTCCGCCGGCGGCCGGGCGGCGCTGTTCAGCCAGGCGGACGTCCGCGATCCGGAGCAGGCGGCCGCGACCGTTCAGCGCGCCGTCGAGCTGTTCGGGCGGCTGGACGTCGTGGTCAGCAACGCGGGCGGCTCGCCCTACGTCAGCGCCGCCACCGCCTCGCCCCGGTTCCACGCCAAGGTCATCGAGCTCAACCTGATCGCCCCGCTGCACATCGCCCAGGCCGCCAACGCGGTCATGCAGGACCAGGGGGGCGGATCGATCATCATGGTCGGCAGCGTGAGCGGCGCCCGGCCGTCCCCCGGCACGGCCGCCTACGGCGCGGCCAAGGCCGGCCTGCATCACCTGGCCACCAGCCTCGCGATCGAGTGGGGCCCCGCGGTCAGGATCAACTGCGTGGTGCCCGGCTTCGTCGCCACCGAGTCGGTCGCCGAGCAGTACGGCGACCCGGCCACGGTCGGCGCCGTCGCCGCGACCGTGCCCGCTGGCCGGCTGGCGACCCCGGACGACGTGGCGCAGGCCTGCCTGTTCCTCGCCTCTCCAGGAGCCTCGTACGTCAGCGGGACGTGCCTGACCGTGCACGGCGGCGGTGAGCCTCCCGCGTTCCTCAGTGCGGGTGTAGGCTCCGGATAATAGAACACGTTCTACTTTGAGGGGCTGCCATGGTCGCGTCCATCAAGCCGCAGCGGGACGAGGTCGGCCTCGTCGACGGGCGGATGCTGATCGCCGGGGAGTGGGTCTCAGCCGCCTCCGGCATCACCTGGTGCCACACCCACCCGGCGACGGGCGAGCAGGTCGCGTCGTTCCCGGTCGCCGGGGCGGCCGACGTCGACCTGGCCGTGCGGGCCGCCCGCCGGGCGTTCGACGAGGGACCGTGGCCGCGCACCCGGGCGGGCGAGCGGGGCCGGACCCTGCGCAAGATCGCCGACCGGGTCCGCGAGCACGCCGATGAGCTGCTGACCTTGCAGGCGCTCGACAACAGCGTGCCGCTGACCTTCGGCGAGATCTACGTGACGTCGGCCGAGTTCGTGGCCGACGTGTTCGAGCATCATGCCGGCTGGGTCGACAAGCTGGCGGGGGAGACCCTGCCGCCGTTCCAGGGCGGCGATCACCTGGTCTTCACGCTGCGCGAGCCGGTCGGGGTGGTCGGCGCGGTGATCCCGTGGAACGCGCCGCTGCAGCTGTTCGCCCAGAAGGTCGCGCCCGCGCTGGCGGCCGGCTGCACGATCGTCCTCAAGCCGTCGGAGTACGCCACGTTCGCGGTGCTGCGGCTGGCTGCGCTGATCGAGGAGGCGGGGCTCCCGCCGGGCGTGCTCAACGTCGTCACCGGGCCAGGCGAGCCGACCGGCGACGCGCTGATCGGCCACCCGATGCTGGACAAGCTGTCGTTCACCGGCAGCCGCGCGGTCGGCCAGAAGATCATGATGGCGGCCGCCGTCGGCTGCAAGCGGGTCAGCCTCGAGCTCGGCGGCAAGAGCCCGGCCGTCGTCTTCGCCGACTCCGACATCGGCACCGCCGCCGCGGTGACCATGGGCACCGTCACCCTGGGACTGTCCGGCCAGGTCTGCGCGGCGCAGACCAGGGCGCTGGTGCACCGGGACGCGATCGACGAGTTCCTCGCGACCGCCGAGGTGATCGCGGGCATGGTCAGCTACGGCAACCCGTTCGACCCCGAGGTCACATCGGCCCCGCTGATCAACACCCGGCAGCTCGACCGGGTACTCGGCCTGATCGGCCGCGGCCAGGACGAGGGCGCCCGCCTGGTGTTCGGCGGCACCCGCGCCGACGGCGATCTCGCGGCAGGCAACTTCGTGCTGCCGACGCTGTTCGCCGACGTGTCCAACGACATGAGCATCGCCCGCGAGGAGATCTTCGGCCCGGTCCTGTCGGTCATCGGCTTCGCCGACGAGGACGAGGCCATCCGGATCGCCAACGACACCGACTACGGCCTCGCCGCCACCGTCTGGACCTCGGACGTCCGCCGGGCGATGCGGGTGACCAAGGCGCTGCGGGCCGGGACGGTCGGGATCAACGGCTACCAGCTCGAGCCGAACTCCCCGTTCGGCGGCTTCGGCCAGTCCGGCCTCGGCCGCGAGGGCGGCCGCGCCGCCGTGGAGTCCTACACCGAGCTGAAGACCGTCCTGCTTCCGTTCACCGAGGAAATGATGTAGCTCATCGCGTAGGTTTACCGCACGGTCTCGAGTTCACAGGAGCGCGCGTGACGAGCACGGCATGGACGATCACGATCGACTGCGCCGACCCGGCCGTGCTGGCGGCGTTCTGGTGCCAGGCCCTCGGCTACGTCGAAGGCGCGCCGCCCGCAGGGTCGGCGAGCTGGGACGAGCACCTGGCGAGTGTCGGCGTGCCGGAGGCGGAATGGGGTGACGGCGCCTACATCGAGGACCCAGAAGGCCTTCGGCCGGGCGTCTCGTTCCTGCGGGTCCCGGAGCCCAAGACGGCCAAGAACCGCGTCCACCTGGACGTCCAGGCAGGCGGCGGCCGCGGTGAGCCGCAGGAGGCGCGCTGGGCGCGGGTGCTGGATGCGGGTGCTGGATGCGGTCCCGCGCCTGACTCGGGCGGGCGCGACCGTGATCCGCGAGGACCTGCAGGACGGGGTTCCTGATCACTTCGTCATGGCCGACCCGGAGGGCAACGAGTTCTGCGTCGTTTAATCCGGATGCCCTGAACGCGCATCACCTGCTTCGGGTGAGCCGGAATCACCCGCGCCGGGATGATGCGTTAGTGGAGATGCAGGAGCACTAGCTCCTTGAGCAAGATCATCACCACTCCCAGCGCGGCCGCCATCAAGGTCACGGCCAGCAGCGCCTTCCCGCCCAGGTCGGCGGCGCGGCCGGCCGACCATCCGTGATAGACGAGCAACAGCAGCGCCACGATCAGCCCCGCCCACGCCGCCGCGGAATCCGAGGCGCCCGCCAGTCGCGCCACCCCCAGCGCGAGCAGCGGTATGTAGGACGCCGCGACCATGGGCCAGCTGGCCGCCATCGAGGCGCGCGCCTGCTTCCAGCTGGGAAGCCGTCCCTCCTGGGTGTGCTCACCGAGTAGTTCGGCATACCCCTCGGCCGCCCAGTACACCAGGAGCGTGACGAAGACCGAGACCACAAGCTGGGAGGTGCTGACATGACCGCCGGCCGTGTCGATGATCGCGGCGGTGATGATCGTCCCGTAGATGCCGGCCGCGCGGCGCTGCCCGCGATCAGCCCGGGGCTCGTGACGGGACAGCAGGGCGCCGATCGCGGTCCTAGCCATTCCCGTTATGCCCCGGATGTCACGCCGGTCTCGGCGGGGTCGGGATTGGCTGGACCGTCAGCCTTGCCAGTGGCCCGCCGCGGCAGCAGGACGGCGAGCAGCAGGCCAATCAGCGTTATCACGAGCAGCATGATGAGGGCGGCGGCGTAGGGCTTTCCCGCGGGCAGGGCGACGGCGACGATCACCGACCCGACCAGCGCGGTGCCCAGCGAGGATCCGAGGTTGGAGACGCTGCGGGACAGACCGGAGATCTCCCCCTGGTCCGAGTCGGGGAAGCTGGACTGGACGATGTTGACCGACGAGGTCAGCATGACGCCGACGCCGATGCCGAACAGCAGCAGGCCCGGTACGAAGGTCCAGAAGGACGAGTGCGCCCGGACCAGGAGCAGCAGCAAGACCATGCCGACGACGGCGAACACGAAGCCGGTGATGATCAGCCACCGCTGGGTGCGACGGCGGGCGAGCCGGTCGGCGGCTGCCGACGCGGCCAGGATCCCGATCGTCGCCGGGGTGAGCAGCAGGCCGGTCTTGATCGCGTCGTAATGGTCGACTTCCTGCAGGTAGACCGAGATGACGAAGAACGACCCCTGCAGGGTCAGCCACTGAATCAGCTGGGTGCCCAGACCCAGGTTGGCGACCTTGTTCCTGAACAACCGGAGTGACAGCAGCACATCCCGGCCCCGGCGCTCGGCCGACCGGACGTGCAGGAAGAAGCAGGCCAGGAAGATCGCGCCGATCGCCACGAAGATCCAGATGGGACTGAGCCATCCGGCGGGGATCACCACCGTGCCCCCGATGGAAAAGTCCTCCCGCGACAGGCCGAAGCCATAGGTACGCGACTGGAGCAGTCCGAGCACCACGAACAGCAGTCCCAGGGCCGACAGCACCGCCCCGGTCAGGTCGAAGCGCGGCCGTGCCCCGGTCTGGGCCAGGTCGGGGATCTTGAGGGCGAGCACGGCGATGACGGCGACCACCAGGACCTGCAGCCCGAAGGAGTACCGCCAGCTGAGGCCGCTGGTGATCAGCCCGCCGATCAGCGGCCCGGCTGCCGCCCCGAGGCCGCCGGCCCCGCTGACCACCCCGAAGTAGCGGGCTCGCGATTTCATGTCCGCGAACGCGACGGTGATCAGGATGTAGATGGGCGGGATCATCAGCGCCGAGCCCACGCCCTCAAGCAGCGAGTACCCCACGATCAGCAGGGGCAGCCCGTTCGCCAGGGCCGCGATCAGGCTGCCGACCCCGTAGACCAGCAGGCCGAGGACGAAGCACCGCTTTCTGCCCCAGATGTCGGTCAGCTTGCTGCCCGGGATCATCAGCGCCGCCATCGTCAGCGTGAACAGCGTGATCGCGGTCTGCACCCCGGCCACCGTGGTTCCCAGATCCTTGGCGATCGAGCTGATCGCGACGTTCATGTTCGTCGCGGCGTAGCTGGCGATGAACTGAGCCAGGGCCAACGGCAGGATCATCGCTCGCTGATCTGCTGCTCTCACCTGTGCGACGGTGCCATCCGGGGCTGCCGTGGGCCTCATCCCGAGAGGGTGACCGCGAGACTTACGGCTGCCCCGGTGACTAGGGCAGCAGCAGGTGGACGTCGCCGAACTCGTGCCACAGGTAGCCGTGGGATAGCGCGGCCTCGTAGCAGTCGCGGAGAAGGTCCTCGTCATGGAAGGCGGCCAGCATCCTCAGGTGCGAGGAACGCGGCTCGTGCAGCCCGGTGAGCAGGCCGTCCACGATCCGCAGACCCGTATCCGGGGTGACCACGTGGGAGGTCCAGCCTGCTCGGGCCGCGACTTCGCCGGTTACCAGGGCAGCGGTCTCCAGGGCGCGGACCACGGTCGTGCCGACCGCGATCACCCGGCCGCCCGACCGCCTGGTCAGCCTGACCAGGCGGGCGGTGGCCGGCGGGACGTCGTACTGCTCGGGGTACGGATCCTCGCCCGCCTCCAGCGACGAGACCCCGCAGTGCAGGGTGATCGGGGCGAAGGTCACGCCGCGGGCAACCAGGTCGGTCACCACCGCCGGACTGAACGGGCGGGCCGCGCTCGGCATCTCGGCGCTGCCGGCGACCCGGCCGAAGACGGTCTGGTACGCCTCCAGCGGCCACCGCTGCCCGGCGTATGAGTAGCGGATCGGCTCGCCGTGCCGCAGCAGGTACGGCACGACCGCCGTCGACAGCCGGGCGTGCCACAGCCGCGCGCTCGCGCGGCCGGTCAGCCTCAGCACGGCGCCGCCGGGCAGGGCGACGACCGCCGGCGGCGCCTCGTCGCCGAAGGGGAGGCTGGACTTCCCGGCCGGAATCCGCGGCTCCACCAGCCAGCTGCCGTCCGGCCGGGCGGTCGAGAAGTGGATCGTCAGATCGCGGCCGGCCGGCACGGCGGCCGGCATCGTCCGCGAGGTGTTGATCACCAGCAGGTCGCCCGGCAGGAGCAGTCCGGGCAGGTCGGTGAAGCCATGATGCGCGACCCCGGCGTCGACCGCCCGGCTGACCAGCAGCCGCACACCGTCCCGGGGCAGCCCGCGCGCCTCGGGCGGCTCGTGCGCCTCTAGTTCGGCGGGCAGCGTGAATTCGGCGATGGTGGCGGTCACGCGGGCACCAGCTCGGCCGCGCGGTACCGTCCGCTTGGCAGCCGCTCGGTCACCAGCCGGACCAGGGCCGGGACGACCGATTCCGGCAGCGGGCGGTCGGAGATGTCCTCGTCGGGGAACGCCGCCTGGTGCATGTCGGTGCGCAGGTCGCCGGGATCGACCCACCAGACCCGGATCGCGGCCTCCTCGGCCGCGAGCACGTTCGACGCCTGCTCGATCGCGGCCTTGGCCGCCCCGTAGCCGCCCCAGCCCGCGTACGGCTCGACCGCCGCGTCGGAGGTGATGTTGAGGACGGCGCCGCCGCGCTCGCGCAGCGCCGGCAGGAACAGCTGGGTAAGCGCGATCGGGGCGATCACGTTCGCCTCGAACGCGGCCCGCAGCTGATCGACGGGGTAGTCGGCTAGGGCGGGCAGCGGCGCCGCGCCGAGCGTGCCTGCATTGTTCACGAGCAGGTCGATCTCGCCCGTGGCGCAGAGCACGGCCCGGTGCGCGGGGTCGGTGACGTCGCCCGGCAGCGCGGTGACATCGGCCCCGGCGAGGCCGGCCAGGCGGGCGTCGGCGCGGATGGCGTCGGCCGCCAGGCGCAGCGCGCCCGGGTCCCTGGCGTCGATGACGACGGCGTAGCCCGCCGCCGCGAGGCCGGTCGCCAGGGCCCGGCCGAGTCCCCGGGACGCCCCGGTGATGAGTGCTTTCTTCATGTCTTCGACGCTAGGCAGGCAGCTGCGGCCGCGCATCGGCCACTGGGCGCGGGCGGGGCGGGCCGATGGTCCTAGGACCATC
>DATCGA010000410.1:0-15480 GCA_036509215.1 Trebonia sp. | reverse complement strand
TGGCTGTCGGCTGGCCCGCGCACGCCGGCCTGCGGATAGCGTGCGCCACCGCGGGCGTCGCCGTCGTGCTGGCCACGGCGGGCTGGGCCTGGGTGGGGCCGCTCGCTCCCGGCTGGGCGCGGCGGTCCGGCACGCCGGCCGCGCTGCTCGCGCGCTCGGCGGGGAACGGCGCCACCGCTAGCGCCGGTTCAGCGGGCGGGACCGGAGTAAGCGGGGTCCGTTCGGGATCGTCTGTTTTTCCCGCTCCTCCTTTCAAGGCGCAGCTCGCGGGGACCGTCGCGTTCGCGCCTGGGCCGGCCAGCGGGGACCGCACCGTTACTCTCGCGCTGGCGGACGGGAGCGCGGTTCGGCTGAAAATCTTGATCAGCGGGCCGGCCGTGCAGGGCGGCGTCGAGATGAGCGCGAGCAGCGTCACGCTCGGCCCCGCATCCGCTCCGGCCCGGTACGCCGGGCACGTGGTCGTGCTCGAGGGGTCGGTGATACAGGCGACGGTCTCCGGGGCGGGCCAGCGGCTATCGCTCGCCATCGACCTGACCAGCCAGACGAGCACGGCGGTAACCGGCACCGTCACGGCGCAACTGGCGGCCGGGTAATGCGCCGCGCGGGCCGTGAGCGGGCAACGGCGGGGAACGAAGGAGCGTAATCGAGTTGAAGGGTTCATCCGTGCCAGGTGAGATGGCGGATCTGACAGGGGACGAGGCGGCAACGCGGGCCTTGGCGCCCGCCGGGAGCACCGGGCTGCCGAGAGTCCTGCCGCCGGTGCCGGTGGGCGGCCTGCGCGCCCACGAGAAGCAGCACGGCGTGCCCGGGCTTCGCGGCGTGGCGCTGATCGGCGAGGTGGAGCGGTCCGGGCTGACCGGGCGCGGCGGGGCGGCCTTTCCTGCGGGCAAGAAGCTGCGCTCGGTGCGCGAGCGGGCGGGCCTGCGCGGGGCGGTGGTGATCGCCAACGGCATGGAGTCCGAGCCGGCCAGCGCGAAGGACGCCGCGCTGCTGGCCCGGGCGCCGCACCTGGTGCTTGACGGGATCGCGCTCGCGGCGGAGGCGACCTCGGCCCGGTCGGCGTACCTGTGCGTCAGGCGGCAGGCGCAGGCGGAAGCGCTCGCCGCCGCCATCGCCGAGCGCGACGGGTACGACCCGGTGCCCGTCGAGCTGGCCCTGGTGCCGGAAGGGTACGTGTCCAGCGCTGAGACTTCCCTGGTCAGGTACATCAACGGCGGCCCCGCGCTGCCTGGGTTCAGCGCGCAGCGGCCGTTCGAGCGCGGCGTGCGCGGCCGGCCGACGCTGGTGAGCAACGTGGAGACGCTAGCCAACCTGGCGCTGGTCAGCCGGCACGGCGCGGACTGGTTCCGCTCGGCCGGGACTGCGTCCGCGCCGGGGTCGGCGCTGGTCACGGTCTCCGGCGCGGCGCGGCACCCAGGGGTCTACGAGATCGCGTTGGGCACGCCCGTACGGGACGTGCTTGAGCTGGCGGGCGGCGGCGGCGAGATCGGCGGCGTGCAGGCGGTGCTGGCCGGGGGCTACTTCGGCAGCTGGCTGCCGGGCGGGGCCGCGCTCGGCACCCCCGCCGCCCCGGACGCGCTGCGCGCGGCCGGGGCGGCGTTCGGCGCGGGCATCTTCCTCGTCCTGCCGGCCGCCGGCTGCGGGCTGGCCGAGACCGCGCGGGTGGTCCGCTACCTGGCGGGGCAGAGCGCCGGGCAGTGCGGGCCGTGCCTGAACGGCCTGCCGGCCATCGCCGACGCGCTCGAACAGGTGGCCTTCGGCACGGGAGGCGCCGGCAGGAACGGGCACGATCGCGCGCTGCGCTGGCTGCGCGACCTGTTCGGACTCGTCGAGGGGCGCGGGGCCTGCCACCTGCCCGACGGCGTGGCGCGACTGGTGGCCAGCGCGCTGCGGGTCTTCGCCGATGATGTCCGCGCCCACAAGCGGGGACCGTGCCTCGCCGCGCGCGGCCATCCGGTGTTCGCGGTGCCGTCCCGGCCGGCGCCGGCCCGGGCCGGGGAGGCGCGCTGATGAGCAAGCGGCTGCGGGTGAACCCCATTCTGTGCGAGGCGCACGGCGTGTGCGCCGAACTGCTTCCCGAGCTGATCCGCCTCGATCCGTGGGGCTACCCGATCCTCGCCCCCGGCCCGGTCCCGCCCGGCCTAGAATCACTAGCCCGCCGCACGGTCGCCTCGTGCCCGGCGCTCGCACTGCTGCTCGAGCCGTCCCCGCCCGCCCCCGCCTGCGACACCCGCTAGCCGACTACATCGCAATGGGCCGCGCCTGCCTCCGCCCGCTGGTTAAGGCGTAGGTAATGGACGGTGCCCGCCGCCATCCGGCAGCTGATTGCGGTCGTCAACCTGCCCGCGTTCGTGGAGAGCCGGATGTTCGACGTGCTCGCCGCCAACCCCCGCGCGACCGCGCTTTCGCCGTCCATCCGGCCGGGGGAGAACCGGCTCCGCTCGATGTTCCTCGACCCGGCCGAGCGCGACCTGTACCCGGACTGGCGCAAGGCGATCGGCGGCATGATCGCCAGCTTCCGCGCCTCGATCGGCCCCGGCGCCGACGACCCCCGCATCGCCCAGCTGGTCGGGGAGCTCTCGCTGGCCAGCGAGCCGTTATGGAGGCTGTGGGCGCGGCACGACGTCAAGAACCTGGCGGGCGGCGCCGTGACCATGAACCACCCGCAGGCCGGCCCGCTCGAGCTCTGGCGGGAGAAACTCCCGATCGGCGGCTCCGGCGGCCAGCTGCTGGTGCTGTACCACGCCGAGCCGGGCTCGGAGAGCGCCCGGGCGCTCGAGCGGCTCGCTTCGGCCGCGACCGCCCTGACCGGAGCGGCGGCGCCTAGCGGACCGGCCGTCGGCGACGCATCGACGCGCCAAGCACGACGAAGGCCACGATGAAGACCACGATGCCGATGAACAGCAGGAACAGCAGCCCCTTGATCACCGCGCCAAGGATCCCCAGGGCGACAGCCGCCAGGACGAGCAGCAGAAACAGCACCATAAGATCCCCCCTGTACCGATAACCGCCGGGCCAGCCGGCGCTCCCCGCTGACACCGGGCTGGTACTCAAGCCCGTAGTGCTTGAACAGCTCGGGCTCGTCCGTCGCGGGCAGCTCGCCGTCCGTGCCGATCGTCGGCGCCCCCTTGACCTGCGACTTCGAATAGGCGACCTTCAACTGGCCGGGCAGCACGACCGCCCGGTCGAGCGGCACGAAGGTCAGCCGATGGCGGCCGACCATCCCGATCCTGACCGAGCCGAAGGCGGGCTCGTCGGTGCCGGTGTCGACGTAGACCGACTCAAGCTGCCCGATCTTCTTGCCGTCCGGGTCGACGACGTCGTGCTCCCGCCAGTCCCGGATGTTCTCAGCCTCGAACATGCCGTTGACCTGCCCTTTCCTTCGCCGTCCAAACGCTTGGGGAAAGCTTGACCTGCCCTTTCCCTGGCGGTCCAAACGCTTGGCGAACGTCACTAAAGCGGATGTTCGCTAAATGTGCTAAGCCATGAGGGTGGGGCAGATGAAGCGCATGGAACCCGAAAAGTGGCCGGGACAGCCGTTCCCTCTTGGCGCCACCTACGACGGCGTCGGCACCAACTTCGCGCTCTTCTCCGAGGTCGCCGACCGCGTCGAGCTCTGCCTGTTCGACGACGCCGGCGGCAGCGAGAAGCGGCTGGACGTGACCGAGGCCGACGGCTATGTGTGGCACTGCTTCCTGCCCGGCGTCGGCCCCGGCCAGCGCTACGGATACCGGGTGCACGGGCCGCACTTTCCCGAGGCCGGCGTCCGCTGCAACGAGAACAAGCTGCTGCTCGACCCCTACGCGCGGGCGCTCGACGGTGAGATGAAATGGGATCCGGCCGTCTACGGCTACCCCCTCGGCGGCGACGACCGGGCCCGCAACGACGAGGACAGCGCCCCGTTCGTGCCGCGCGCGGTGGTCTGCAGCCCGTGGTTCGAGTGGGGCGACGACCGTCCGCTGCGCATCCCCTGGCACGAGACCGTGCTCTACGAGTGCCACGTCAAGGGGCTGACCATGCGCCACCCGGAGGTCCCGCCCGACCTGCGCGGCACCTACGCCGGGATGGCGCACCCGGCCGTCATCGACCACCTGAAGAAGCTGGGCGTCACCGCGGTCGAGCTGATGCCGGTGCACCAGTTCCTGCACGACCACTACCTGACCGAGCAGTCCCTCAGCAACTACTGGGGGTACAACTCGATCGCGTTCTTCGCCCCGCACAGCGACTACTCCGCCTGGGGCGTGGAACAGGTCGTCTCCGAGTTCAAGTACCTGGTCAAGACCATGCACCAGGCCGGGATCGAGGTCATACTCGACGTCGTCTACAACCACACGGCCGAGGGGAACCACTTCGGGCCGACGCTGTCCTTTCGCGGCATCGACAACCCCGCCTACTACCGGCTGGCTGACGGCGGGCGCTACTACTTCGACACCACCGGCACCGGCAACACGCTGAACATGCGTCACCCGCACGTGCTCCAGCTGATCATCGACTCGCTGCGCTACTGGGTGAGCGAGATGCACGTGGACGGCTTCCGCTTCGACCTCGCCGCCAGCCTCGCCCGCCAGTTCCACGAGGTCGACCGGCTGTCGGCGTTCTTCGACCTGATCCAGGTGGACCCGGTGGTCAGCCAGGTCAAGCTCATCGCCGAGCCCTGGGACCTGGGCGAGGGCGGCTATCAGGTCGGCAACTTCCCGACCTTGTGGTCGGAGTGGAACGGCCGCTACCGGGACACGGTGCGCGACTACTGGTGCGGCGCCGACCGGACCCTGGCCGACTTCGCCTACCGGCTGACCGGCAGCTCCGACCTCTACGGCCGGACCGGCCGGCACCCCTACGCCAGCGTCAACTTCGTCACCGCGCACGACGGGTTCACCCTCACCGACCTGGTCTCCTACGACTTCAAGCACAACCAGGCCAACGGCGAGGAGAACCGCGACGGCACCGACGACAACCGGTCGTGGAACAGCGGCGTCGAGGGCCCGACCGACGACCCCGAGGTCCTGCGGCTGCGGGTGAACCGCCGCCGCGCGCTGATGACGACGATGCTGCTGAGCACCGGCGTGCCGATGCTGCGGCACGGCGACGAGCTCGGCCACTCCCAGGGCGGCAACAACAACGCCTACTGCCAGGACAACGAGATCTCCTGGCTCGACTGGGAGAGCGCTGACACCGAGTTCCTGGACTTCTGCGCCCAGCTGATCGACTTCCGGCACCGGCACCCGGTCTTCCGGCGGCGGCGCTTCTTCGAGGGCGAGCCGATCCGCCGGGGCGGGCTCTCCGACATCAGCTGGTTCCGGCCCGACGGGGCGGAGATGACCGACGACGACTGGGACGCCGGGTTCGCCAAGTCGCTCGCCGTCTTCCTCAACGGCGACGCGCTGCCCGACCCGGACCCGCGCGGCCGACGGGTCACCGACGACAGCTTCCTGCTGCTGTTCAACGGGCACTACGGCGACGTCACGTTCGTGCTCCCTGGCAAGGACTGGGGCAGGCGCTGGATGCGGGAGTTCGACACCGCCGGCGGCGAGCCCGCCCGCCGTGCGCGGACGGCCGGGGCCAAGGTCAACGTCACCGCCCGCAGCGTCCAGGTGTTCCGGCGGGTGACCGACTGACCGGCGGCCGGGAGCGCTAAGCCACGCGCGCGCTCCGACTAAGATCGATGATCATGGACGACGTGGCCGAGGCGGAAACCGAACCCCGGCCGAGGCGCAGGCCGGGCCCGCTCCGGCTCGGCGGCCGGGAATTCCCGCCGGAGCGGGCGCTGGTGATGGCGATCGTCAACCGAACCCCCGACTCGTTCTACCGGCCGGGGCTGACCTGGGACTCCGGCGCCGCCTTCGAGCGCGTGCACGCGATCGTGGCCGAGGGAGCCGATCTGCTCGACATCGGCGGCGTGCCCGCCAAGCCCGGGCCCGAGGTGACGGTGACGGAGGAGATCCGCCGGATCGTCCCGTTCATCGACCGGGTCCGGGCGGCCTACCCGGACCTGGTGATCAGCGTTGACACCTGGCGGCACGAGCCCGCCCAGGCGGCCTGCGAGGCCGGCGCCGACCTGCTCAACGACACCTGGTCGGGCTGGGACCCGAAGGTCGCCGACGTCGCCGCCGAGTTCGGCGCCGGCCTGGTCTGCTCGCACGTCGGGGCGGCGCTGCCGCGCACCCGGCCGCACCGCGCGGCCTTCGGCGACGTGACGGCGGACGCGGTCGACCGGGTGCTGCTGCTGGCCGGCCGGGCGCTGGCGGCCGGGGTCGAGCCCGACCGGATCGTCATCGACCCCGCTCACGACTTCGGCAAGAACACCTGGCACTCCCTCGAGGTCACCCGGCGGCTGGGGGAGCTGACCGCGACCGGCTGGCCGGTCCTGATGTCGGCGTCGCGCAAGGACTTCGTGGGGGAGACCCTCGGCGTCGGGGTCGACGACCGGCTGGCGGGCACGCTGGCGGTGACCGCGGTGGGCGCCTGGCTCGGCGCGCGGATCTTCCGTGCCCACGACGTCCTGCAGACCCGCCAGGCGCTGGACATGGTCGCCTCGGTCAAGGGCGACCGCCCCCCGGCCCGCACGGTCCGGGGCCTCGCGTGACCGGGGTGGCCACCGTAGCCACACGCGCTACCGTGGCGCCATCCGACGCCCGGTCCGTAACGGAGAAGGCCGCGTGATCGTCCGCGCGGCCCTCTGCCCGTCGCCGCCGCTGCTCGGGCTCGGCGTCACCGGCCAGGCCGACGTCCTGCCCGAGCTCCGCGAGGCGTGCGAGGCCGCCGTCGGCTGGCTGCTGGCCGCCGCCCCGGACGCGGTCACCGTGATCGGCCCGGCCACCACGACCGCGACCTGGCCGCCGGAGAGCGCCCCCGACCTGTCGAGGCACGCCCCCAGGCCCGACCCCCTCGCCCACCGGGCCGACGCGCCTCCCGTGCCTGCGCCTCAGCTGCGGCCCGCGCCTCCGCTCCCGCTCTCCCTCGCGATCGGCGCGCAGCTCCTCGACGCGGCCGGCTACCGCGGCCCCCGCGTCCTGCAGTCGGTCGCCGAGTCGGCCTCCCCCGACGCCTGCCGCGACCTCGGCCGTGACCTGGCCGCCGACGCCCCGCTGACCGCGCTGCTGGTCATCGGCGACGGCAGCGCCCGTCGCTCCGCCGCCGCCCCCGGCTACCTGGACGAGCGCGCCGAGCCGTTCGACACGGTGGTCGAGCAGGCGCTCCGCGACGGTGACCTGCCCGCCCTCGCCGCCCTCGACCCGGACCTAGCCCGCGACCTGCTCGCCGCCGGCCGCCCCGCCTGGCAGGCCCTAGCCGCCGCCCTCACCCCCGCCCGCCCGCGCGCCAGAATCCTCTACTCCGACGCCCCCTTCGGCGTCACCTACCTCGTCGCCACCCTCGACCCCAGCGCGCCTCAATGATCTTGGAGACTTTTTTCCTGACGGAAGAAAAGCACGCGTATAACGGTCTTTCGCTCCAAGATCACTGCCCGCCCGCACTCGTGGCCGGATAACAGCAAGAAATTCGACCAAAACGCACCAAAAACGATAGGAACCACCGCACGTCCCCATGCGCCACCGTGAGGTGCCGCGCGTCCCCGCGCAGCGCCCGCTAAGCGCCGATCCGGGCCTGGGACTGGAGCCACATGGTGAGCTTCACCCGCGAGGAGATCTCCAGCTTGGCGAAGATGTGCTCCACGTGCGCGTCGACGGTCCGCTTGGAGATGAACAGCCGGGTGGCGATGTCGCGGTTAGAGAGCCCGCTCGCCACCAGCAGCGCGATCTCCCGCTCGCGCCTGGTCAGGGCCGTGACCGGAGTCGCCGCGGCGGGCCCGCCACCGTCGCCGGTGTCGGCAAGTGCGCCCGCGTTCCCGCCCGCGCCCGCGACCGGGTCGCCGCCGGAGAAGGCGTGCTCGCGGCGCGCGCCCGCGCCGTCCGGCCACGGCGCCGCGTCGCCCTCGTCGACCGCCCACGCGAGGACCATGGCCAGGTCGAGCGCGGCGCCCCGGTCGTGCGCCTTCTCGTAATGCAGCCCGCCGAGTCCCTCGCGGGCCCGCTTGGCCGCGTGCTGGTGGCACTGCTCCATGATCGCGACGTTGCCGAGCCGGCCGCCGGTGCGCAGCCACAGCGCGTCGGCCGCGCCGAGCAGCCAGGCGGCCCGTTCGGAGCGCGACTCCCGCGCGGCCAGCCAGCCGAGTACCTCAAGGCAGTGCGCGATCCCGGATCCATCGCCGAGGTCGCGCAGGGCCGGCAGCGCCCGGCCGATCGCGGCGGCGCAGTCGGCCCCGCGATTGGGGCGCTGGAACAGAGCGAACCCGGAGATCAGGCTGAGCGAGGCGGTGATCCACCGCTCCTGGCCGGGTCGCCCGAAGCCGCCCAGCATCGCCTGGCCGCGCTCGCAGCACTCCAGGGCCGCGTCGACGTCCCCGGCCAGCTGGTGCAGGTACGCGAGCTGCGGCTGCAGGCAGACGAGGCCGGCCCGATGCTCGCAGGCGGCCAGCCGCTCGGCCGCCACGTGGCCCGCGGCGAGGGCCTGCGGGTGCTGCCCGGCGCAGGTCAGCGCCAGGTTCAGGTACAGGTAGCCGAGGGCGGCGGCCTGCTCGTCGCCGAGCTCGCCCGCCAGCCTGATCGACTCGCTGATGTCCGCGATCGCGTTGTCAGGGTCGCCCTGGAAGGTGGCCAGCCTGCCGCGGACCCCGAGCGCCCAGGCTCGTTCCGGCGACCACCCGGGGAAGACCCGAAGCGCCTTGTCGAGCCAGCGCTTGCCCTCGGCGAGCTGCCCGGACAGCTGCCAGTAGGCGTGCAGCCGGACGGCCAGCCAGCACCCTCGCCGCCACCGCTCGACCTGGTCAGCCGCGACCCGGCCGCCATCGCCGTCGCGGTCGTCGAGCGCGTGCGCGAGCGCCGCCCTGATGCTCACGTGCTCCGAGCGCAGCCGCTGGAGCCTGCCCGTCTGGTCGTCGGCCAGGAGCTGCTGGTCAAACTCGGTCGCCATGGCCAGGTACCGGTCGGTCAGCCGGTCCAGGAACCGCGCCTGCTCGCCCGCCTCCGCCAACTGCTCGCCGCCGAACTCGCGCAGCGTGTCGAGCAGCCGGTACCGGTTCGCGCCGCCCGCCGCGCCCGACCCGCCGCCGGTCTCGTCGTCGCGCATTACTACCGACTTGTCGACCAGGCCGATGAGCGCGTGCACGACCTCATCGCGGGGCAGCGCCGCGTCCGCGCAGACTTCCTCGGCCGCCGCCAGGTCGAACGGCCCGGCGAAGACCGACAGCCGCCGCCACAGCGCCTGCTCGGGCGGCGTGCACAGCGCATGGCTCCACTCGATCGCGCTCCGCAGCGTCTGGTGCCTGGTGGCGCCTCCGCGGCGGGTGACGGTGAGCACGCCGAATCCGGAGTCAAGCAGGTCGGCCAGCTCGGCCAGCGGCAGCGCCCGCAACCGGACCGCGGCCAGCTCGATGGCGAGCGGTATGCCGTTGAGCCGCCGGCACAGCCGCACGACGTCCGCCCGGTTGTCGGCGGTGACGGTGAATCCGGGCGTCGCCGCGGCGGCGCGCTGGGCGAACAGCTCGACCGCGTCGGCCTCGATCGGTAGCGGGGCCACCGGGAAGGCGTGCTCTCCCGGCGCGTCGAACGGCTGCCTGCTGGTCGCCAGCACGGTCACCTCGGGGGCGGCCCGCAGCACCGCCTCGGTGAAGGCGGCGCAGGCGTCGACCAGGTGCTCGCAGGTGTCGAGGATCAGCAGCATCCGCCGGTCCCGCACGTGCTCGAGCACGGCCGCGCGCTGCCGGTCGGCGTCCCTTTCTGGCAGGCCGAGGCCGACCGCGATGGCGCTGACGAGCAGCGCCGGGTCGCGCAGGCCGGACAGCTCGACCAGCCAGATGCCGTCGGTGAACCGCCCGGCCGAGACCGCCGCCGAGGCGACGTGCAGGCCGAGCCGGCTCTTCCCGACCCCGCCGGGACCGACCACGGTGACCAGCCGGGCAGAACGCAGCAGCGCCGTCAGGCGCTGCGCTTCCTGAGCCCGGCCGATGAAGCTGTTGGGCTCGATTGGCAGCAGGCCAGGCCTTCGCTGGCCGGTGAACTGGCCTGCTAGGAGGGATTGGGCCATGACTACCTTACGCGTTTGAGGGACGTCGCAACGATAACATTGTCTCCCGTGCGATTGCACGCGCATCGCTGTCCATCTTGCTCTCAGCGCCAGGACGACCCCGCCTAAATGGGCAAATGCCGTCCGGCGTGATACTCAAGAGAGTAAGCGAAATCATCGGGAGGGCTGCGAGATGAGTGACGCGGTAATTGTGGCGGCGGTTCGGACGCCGGTCGGGAAGCGCAACGGCGGGCTGTCGGGCGTCCATCCGGTGGACCTGTCGGCGCACGTGCTCAACGCCCTCGCCGATCGCGCCGGGGTGAACCCGGAGATCGTGGACGACGTCATCTGGGGCTGCGTCAGCCAGGTCGGCGAGCAGACCTTCGACATCGCCCGCAGCGCCGTGCTCGCGGCGGGGTGGCCGCAGTCGGTGCCCGGGGTGACCGTCGACCGGCAGTGCGGGTCCAGCCAGCAGTCGGTCCACTTCGCGGCCGCCGGCCTCGTCAGCGGGCAGTACGACGTGGTGGTGGCGGGCGGCGTCGAGTCGATGAGCCGGGTTCCGATGGGCTCCTCGATCGGTGCCCAGGCCGGCGTTAACCCATCCGGGTCCGGCCTGCACACCGTCTTTCATGACGTGTTCCCGAACCAGGGCGTTGGCGCCGAGATGATGGTCGAGCGCTGGGGGCTCACCCGGACCCAGCTCGACGAGTACTCGCTCGCCTCGCACGCCAAGGCGGCCGCCGCGATCGACCAGGGCCGCTTCACCGCCCAGATCACCCCGGTCAAGCTCGAGGACGGCACGGTCATCGACACCGACGAGGGGGTGCGCCGCGGCGGCACGCTCGAGTCGATGGCCACGCTCAAGCCCGCGTTCAAGAAGCCCGACGGCACCATTCACGCGGGCAACAGCTCGCAGATCAGCGACGGGTCGGCCGCCCTGATGATGATGACGAGCGAGAAGGCCAGGGAGCTCGGGCTGACCCCGCTGGCCCGGGTGCACACCGCCGTGCTGGCCGCCAGCGACCCGGTGATCATGCTCACCGCCCCGATCCCGGCGACCCAGAAGGCGCTCAAGAAGAGCGGCCTCACGGTCGACGACATCGGCGTCTTCGAGGTCAACGAGGCGTTCTCGCCGGTTCCGATCGCGTGGCTGACCGAGATCGGCGCCGACCCGGCCAGGCTCAACCCCAACGGCGGCGCGATCGCCCTCGGTCACCCGCTGGGCGGCAGCGGCGCCCGCATCATGACCACGATGCTGCACCACATGGTCGACAACGGACTCCGCTACGGCCTGCAGACGATGTGCGAGGGCGGCGGCCAGGCCAACGCCACCATCCTCGAACTCCTATAACAAAGCGAAGAGCAAAAACACCGGAATCAAATTCAAATTCCGTTTTGTCGAACGGCCGCGTGCTTCGCCCATCCCAAAAACAGTCCCGTTCACAGTGGCCGCCCGCACCCGGCGAATCCCGCGGCCGCGCCCCCATAAAACCCTGTCGCCTACGCCACCGACCCCAATAGGCGATGTCGATGGCGTAGCTGACCGGTGAGCAGACCTGTCGGTGGCGTAGCTGACAGCCACTCCAACCGGATAACAGCAAGAAGCCCTTACGCCTGCCACACCGCCCCGCCGGACAGCAGCTCCTCGACGTCGGCGAAGCCGAGATCGGTCAGCACGGCCCGGGTGTGCGCGCCGACCGGCGCGATCGCCCCGGCCGGGAGCGCGCTGACCGGGGCGCCGCCTGCGGCGGAGTCGAACCGGGGCGCCGGGGCCGGCTGGAGCACCCCGCCGGTGGTCACGAATGTGCCCCGCGCGGCCAGGTGCGGGTCGGACGGGGCCTCGGTCATGCTCAGGATCGGGGCAACGCACGCGTCCGTTCCCGTGAATGCCTTGGACCATTCGCCCTGGGAGCGCTCGAGGAACCGCGCGGCGAACCGCGACCGCATCTCCTCCCACCGCGGGCGGTCGTGCTGGGAGGGGAAATCGGCCGGCACCCCCTCGGGCGCGAACAGCAGCCGGATGAACTCCGCGTAGAACTGCGCCTCGAGCGCGCCGACGGCCATGTGCCGCCCGTCGGCGGTTTCGTACACGTCGTAGAACGGTGCGCCGGTGTCGAGCCGGTTGACCCCCCGCTGGTCGGCCCACGCGCCGTCCGCGAGCAGCCCGTACGTCATCGCCTGCAGCACCGCGGCGCCGTCGACGATCGCGGCGTCGACGACCTGCCCTCGCCCCGAGGCGCGGGCCGACAGCAGCGCCGCCACCACGCCGAGGGCCAGGAACATCGACCCGCCGCCGAAGTCGCCGAGGTAGTTCACCGGCACCTGCGGCGGGCCGCCGGCCCGGCCGATCGCGTGCAGCGCCCCGGTGACCGCGATGTAGGCGATGTCGTGGCCGGCCGCGGCCGCCAGCGGCCCGTCCTGGCCCCAGCCGGTCATCCGCCCGTAGACCAGCGCCGGGTTGCGCGCCCAGCAGTCGGCCGGGCCGACCCCGAGCCGCTCGGCCACGCCGGGCCGGTACCCCTCGATCAGCGCATCGGACGCAGCCGCCAGCCGCAGCACCACCTCGGCCCCGCGCGGGTTCTTGAGGTCCACCACGATCCGCTGCTTGCCCCGGCTGGTGAGGTCGTGCTGCTGGGAGATCGGCGTCGACGGCCCGCCCGGCCGGTCCACCCGGATGACCTCCGCGCCCAGATCAGCCAGCAGCATCCCGCAGAACGGACCCGGCCCGATCCCGGCCAGCTCGACGACGCGCACCCCGGCGAGCGGCCCGCCCTTAATCTCAGCCATCGCTACTCCTTCCGCCCGACGCCGCCCCACATTGCGGTATGCGCGCTGTTGAAGTCAAGCCCGGACGCTGCCGCGAATCCTGCACCGGGACCTCACGGGGCTCAACCAGGTCGAGCCGGACGAAGAACCTGGCTACCTCATGGTGCCTGCGGAAGGTCACCATCGAGCGTAACCGTCTGGTGCGCGTGGGCAGGCAGCTGAGCGCCGCAGCGGTGAGTAGCTCACGGCGCGGTGCGGCTGGGCGGCTCAGCCCACGGTGCCAGACGGCATCGGCACCGACGGCCGCTTCTCCAAGAGCAGGAAGACGCTCGGCCCGAAGTGCACGCGGGCGAACGGCCGCTGCGCCGCGCATTCCGCGGCCAGCAGCACGCGGTGCGGGACGACCGCCTTGGCCAGCAGGTGCCGGAAGTTGGAGACCGACAGGACCTGCCGGACGTCGAGGCCGGCGGCGGCGAGCTGGCGAGTGATGGTGCCCGGGTGGTGGTTGACGTAGGGCGCGGCACCTCGGCGCCGAGACTCCGCGGAGCGGATGTCAACCGGCTCCGCGGAGATGCGCTGCCCGCGCAGGAACGCGGCTAGCCGGCGGCCTGCGTGCGCGGAGTTGGCCGCCTCGACGACGGCGTGCCCGCCGGGCTGCAGGACGCGAGCGAGTTCCGCGAGCTCGTTGTCCGGGTCGGGCAGGTGGTGCAGCACCCGGACCATGACCGCGAGGTCGATGCTGCCGTCGGCGAACGGCAGCTTGACGGCCTCGGCGAGCCGCCGATCAAACGGCTGGCCGGGGAAGATCTCCCGGGACAGCTCAAGCTGCTGGGTGCTCGGGTCGACTAGGGTGACGCGGGCCGCGTATTCCGTGAGGATCACGGCGAGCCGGCCGAAGCCGCCGCCGATGTCAGCCGCGTGCCGGTAGCGGCGCCCGGCGAGCAGCCGACGCAAAGCGGCGAGCTCGGCATGGTGCTCGTAGTCGCGGCCCGTCCAGAACTGCGCGTAGTTGAACATCGGGTCGTTGTAGATATCAGTCTTGCGCCCGGCGGTGCTTTTTGTTGTCACGGTGATCCCCCCGGCTAGCTGTTACCCCAGAGGCGCCGCCCCCGCACCCGCCGAATCAAAAAAGTCACTTTTAGTTACTGCGCTTAACTAAAAGTAGTCTCGGGTACGCCACCGCTCGCACGCTCTGGGACTGTAGGGAGATAGAGGGGAGCCATGCACCGAAAGCTCGACATCCTCGCGAAGACTGGCTTTGCCGTGCTGCGCGACTACGACGGGCTTGGGATTGCCCCGGTCGAGTGGGAATCGCTCACCTACCTTGACTGGAAGAGCGGCGGCGACACCAACTTCGCGCCGCTGGCGTCGGCCAGCGGGGAGATGGACTGCCGCGGCTTCTGGGATCACGGCAAGGCGGACAAGGACGGCATGTGGACCGAGAACCGATCGGTCGCGCCGAGCCTGGTCAAGTATGTGGAAACGATCGGCGGGAACTACGGCCGGGTCCGCGTCACAAGCTCAACCCGAGCAGCGAGGCCGAGGCACTGCGCCAGCTGCATCGCGACGACAACAACCGGCTCAACCCAGAGGGGACCGGTACGCGCTGATCACCTCCTGGGAGTCAGGCCACGCGGTCGACCGCTGGGTGCGCACCCAGCTGGCGAAGCCACGGGTCACCATGGCCAGCGTGCCCGCGCAGGACATCAGGGCACGGAGCCCGATCAGCTAGTACTGCAAGATCCGTGAACGGACTGGTTCTCGGCGAGGCATACGGTCTGTCTTTCGTCGCGGGCCAGCTCGGAAAGGGACCGAAGCAACATGTATCGCGATTCGGGGGAGACGCAATCATGTCAAGGACGCAAACAGCAATAAGAGGCCTAATCCTGGTCGCGATCGTGGCCTCGGCCACCGCCTGCTCGATAATTGGTCCACCGGCCGCGCCCACGGGCCTGCAGCGGCAGATCTCGCAGGGCGCCAAGGCCGACGCTGAAGGCCGTTCCCAGGCTGCGGTACCGGCAAAGGCTGCCCCTGCCAGGGCGGTCGCCGGTGCTAAGGCGATCACGACGAACCGTGCCAAGGCTACCGCGGAGATTTCCGGTAAGGACATCACCGCGGTCGGCGATTCGGTCCTGCTGGCATCGTCCCTCTCGCTACAGCAGGTATTTCCGGGCATTTACGTCAACGCCGCGGTCAGCCGCTTCATGTACGCGGGCCTGTCCGTGCTGCAGCAGCTAGCCGCCAGCGGCCAACTGCGTCCGGTGGTGATCGTCGCGCTCGGCACCAATGGCGGGGTGACCACGCAGCAGGTCCACCAGCTCATGGCGATCGTCGGGAGCAAGCGCAAGGTTGTCCTGGTTAACACGTTCGTCCCGCTGCCGTATGAACAGGACACCAACAGCGTGCTTGCTGCCGCGGCCCGCACGTACCCGAACGTGGTCCTGGCGAACTGGAACAAGACCATCAGCGACCGCACCAGCCTGCTGTGGCCGGACGACATCCACCCGCATTACCCGGCCGGGACGAAAGTGTACGCGGCGATGATCAAGACAGCGGTGGCGCAGGCCGTCCAGGCCGGCTCTACCAAGAAGTGGTCCAGTGGAAGTCCCTGAGCACTGACTATCAGGAAGGAGAGAGGCGCACCCGATCGGGTGC
>DATCGA010000409.1:0-2211 GCA_036509215.1 Trebonia sp. | reverse complement strand
CACCAACCACCCCGTCCGCCCCGCGACGGCCCGGTTCTGCCAACAACCACCCCAGTACTCCCAGTAACGACTCCCTCCGCCCCGCGACGACCCCCGTCCGCCCGTGCGACGATCCCGGTCCGCCCCGCGACGACCCCCGTTCGCCCGATAACCACCGCCGTTCGCCCGATAACCACCGCCGTTCGCCCGACAGCCCTCCGCGTCCTCCCGGCAGCCTCCCCCGCCCCACCGGCAGTGACCCCGTCCACCCGATAGTCACTCGCGCATCACGCACACCACGACGGCTGGACATAAGCGTCATCGTGGGCACTTCGGGTCGCGGGCTGCCCCCAACGGAACACGATGACGCCTGCGGCCGAAAAACGCGCGCCCCTTCGGCACACGATCTCGCCTGCGCCGCGTCGCGCTGGCCGCGGCGCGCCGCCCAGCCGGGGCAGGGCGACGCGCCCTCAAGAGCCAGGCGGCCGAGCCGGATCCGCCTACGACCGATCGCAGGCCTTGTTCGCGGTCAGGTATCCGAAGCTCGTCGGCCCGGCCGGGCCGACGACGCCCTTTGGCTTGCCGCTCTGGCCGAGGCCGACCCAGAGCAGGGCCCCGGCCGGTATATCCGACGGCTTGATCAGGAATTCGGTGCCGTTGGCCGACGGCAGCCCGGTCCGATTCTCGGTCTGCACCACCTGGTCGCCCATCCGGTAGTTGCCGCCAAGCCACTCGCCGCAGACGGCGGGCCAGGCCAGGGAGGCCGTCACCACGACCCGCGCCCCGTCGGCCCGGAGCGTGGCCTGCAACCCCGAGGGGTCCTTCATCTCCCGGATCGTCACCTTCAGGGTGCCATCCCCGTTCTCGGTGACGGTCCACGCGGTCAGCGTGGTCGAGGCGGCCGGGGTCGGCCGCTGACTTGATCCGGATGTCGCGTTCTCAGCGGTCTTCCCGCCCGAGGCGGGGTGCCCGCTCGAGGCGATCACGGCCACCGCCACGGCCGCTCCGGCCGCCAGCGCGGAGGCGGCGGCCCAGGTCAGCCTCCGCCGAGTCGGGTTGACGGGCCGCGTGTGCTGGCGGGCCGGCGCAGCCGAAGGCTGGTGCGGGGCGCTGTGGATGATCTCGTCAGCCAACTCGCCCAGCGCCTGACGGCTGACCATGGCGGCGGCCTGCTCGTCGGTGACCGGTGCGAGGCGGGATAGGAGCGTGTCGTCGTTCATGAGTTCCCTCGGATGAGCTCGGGCGCGAATGCGGCGCTGGTGTTATCGAGCGCGGCGGCGAGGCGACGCCGGGCGCGGTGCAGGCGGATGCGGGCGGCGTTGCGGGAGCAGCCGAGGACGACGGCGATCTGGCCGGCGTCGAGGCCCTCCCAGGCGGCGAGCGTGAGGATCTCGCGGTCGATGTCGCCGAGGCGGCGGAACGCGACCGCCACCCCGTCCAGACCGGGCGGCGGCTCGCGGTCGTACGGCTCGGCCGTCAACTCGGACCGCAGGCGCTCGCCCAGTGCCGAGCGCCGTTGCTGACCTCGGCGCTGGTTGGCCAGCACCCGCCTGGCCACTCCGTAGAGCCAGGGGCGGGCGTCGTCCCCGGCCGGGATGTCGTCGATCCGCCGCCAGGCGGTCAGGAAGGTCTCGGCGATGGCGTCGGCGGCGTCGTCGGCGTTGCCGGTCCGCCGCAGCGCGTAGCCGAGGATGGCGGCGTGGTGGACGGCGTACACCCGCTCGAACCGCCGTCGTAGGTCGTCGGTCATCCGCTCACCTCGACCACCGGCCGGACAGCCATGAACGATAAGAAGGCACGGGATTCCTCTCAGTGCTGGACTGGTGCTCTCCTCAGCACATGTCCGGCACCCGCCCCGCCGTTTCATCCTCCCAGGGAAACCGGGTAACGGCTGCCCAGCTGCCCCGTGGCCTGGGGGCGGTTGGCGCCACTCCCGAGGGCCGGCCGCTGCCGCGTCTCAGGCGTTCACTGTTGTCTCGAATCCGATTCGCATGCCTCGCCGATCCTTGCTAACATCTGGATGTTCTCAAGCGCCGCTAGCTCAATTGGCAGAGCAGCGGACTCTTAATCCGCGGGTTCGGGGTTCAAGTCCCTGGCGGCGCACCCGTACTGACCTGGGGCTTTGGGCTCCAGGTCGTTCTTTTATCTGAGCTGGCGGGACCATGGTGGGTCCAATGTGGAACCAGCTTCAGTCTGCTGAGCTTTCGTTTCTCCCTTCGGGCATGCTGAAGG
>DATCGA010000408.1:0-24536 GCA_036509215.1 Trebonia sp. | reverse complement strand
GGGGGCGGCGGAGGTGGCGGGGGCGGCGAGGGCTCGGGTGCGGGGCTGGGGTGCGGCGGCCGTGGTGGGGCTGGTGATCGGCTCGGGGTTGCTGGTGTTCGCGGATGCTGGCTGGGCGCATCTGGTTGGCGTGGCCTGCCTTGTGCTGTGCGCGGCGGCCGTGTTTCTGCTGGCCGCTCCCGGGGAGGCGTAACCTGCCCCGTGAATCCCTTGTGTCACGCGGGAGTGGGCGTTCGCGATCATGGCGGGTTGGGAGGCGGGCGGGGGGCGAGCGGGATTTGGAGGGCGTAACGGGCGGGCGGCTACGGTGACACTTAGCTGGGGCCACGGGCGGGACCTAGGAGGCGGCATGGCTGACCAGACGTACGACGTGATTGTGATCGGGGCGGGGCCGACCGGGGAGAACGTCGCCGATCGGGCGGTTCGCGGCGGGCTGACGGCGGTGGTCGTGGAGGCCGAGCTCGTCGGCGGGGAGTGCTCGTACTGGGCGTGCATGCCGAGCAAGGCGCTGCTGCGGCCGGCCGACGTGGTCGCTGAGGCGGGAGCGGTGCGGGGGGTGGCCGGCGCGCGGCTCAACCCGGCCGAGGTGCTCGCGCGGCGGGATGGGTTCGCGCACGGGTGGAAGGACGACGGGCAGGTCGAGTGGCTCACGGGGGCGAAGATCGACCTTGTCCGGGGTCACGGGCGGATCGCGGGGATGCGCCTGGTGACGGTCGGGGACCTGTCGCTGCACGCGCGGCAGGCGGTGGTGATCGCCACCGGGACCCGCGCGGTCGTGCTCGACTCGCTGGCCGGCGTTGACCCGTGGACCAGCCGGGAGGCGACCAGCGCGCACGCGGTGCCGGGGCGGCTGGTGATCGTCGGCGGCGGCGTGGTCGGGTGCGAGATGGCGGCCGCCTGGTCGGCGCTGTGCGCAGAGGTGACGCTGATCTCGCACGGGCGGCTGCTCGACCGGCTGCCGGAGTTCGCCGGGGAGTTCGTGGCGGCGGGGCTGCGGGAGGCCGGGGTGGACGTGCGGATCGGCGTTGACGCAACTGGGGCTACGCGGGCCGGGAAAACCGTCCGGGTTGAGTTGAGTGACGGGAGCACGATTGAGGCGGATGAGGTGCTTTCGGCGGTGGGGCGGTCGCCGCATACCGGGGACATCGGGCTCGAGACGATCGGGCTGACGCCCGGGTCGTGGCTGGACGTCGACGACACGATGCGGGTGGCCGGGGTCGACGGCGGCTGGCTGTACGCGGCGGGCGACGTCAATCATCTCGCGCTCCTCACCCACATGGGCAAGTACCAGGCCCGGGTCTGCGGCGACGCGATCGCCGCCCGCGCCCGTGACCGCGAGCCGACCGTGCGGGACTCCTCAAGCAAGACCTGCGTGCCTCAGGTGGTGTTCACGATCCCCGAGGTCGCCGCGGTCGGGCTCACCGCTCAGGAGGCCGAGGCGGCCGGGCGCCGCGTCCGCACCGTCGAGTACGACATCGGGCACGTCGCCGGGGCGAAGCTGTTCGCCGACGAGTACCAGGGGCACGCGCAGATGGTGGTCGACGAGGACCGCCGGACGCTTCTCGGCATGACGCTGGCCGGGCACGGCGTCGGGGAGATCATCCACGCCGCCACGATCGCGGTCGCGGGCGAGGTGCCGCTCGACCGGCTGTGGCACGCGGTCCCCTCGTACCCCACGATCAGCGAGATCTGGCTCCGGCTGCTCGAGACCTACGGGTTGTAAAAACTTTTATCTCCGGGGTGTAACGCTCTCGGGAGCGCCGGCGTTTCGGTTACAGGGTTTCCCCGAAGGAGCCCTCGGATGCCCCCCCGTCCGAGGGCTCCGCACCCAGGGTTCCGGAACGCGGACCCCTCGGCGGAGCCTGTTTTGCCCGTCGTCGGCCGCGGCCCGCCATCAGCCGCGGCCGATGAACGGCATCGTCGTCGCGGTGATGGTCAGGAACTGGACGTTCGCGTCGAGCGGCAGCCCGGCCATGAACACCACCGCGTCCGCCGCCAGCTTGGGATCGAAGGTCGGCTCCCCCATGACCGACCCGTCCGCCTGGGGCGCGCCGGCCGCGATCCTCATCGTCATCGCGGTGTTCGCGTTGCCGATGTCGATCTGGCCGCAGGCGATGTTGTACGGCCGCCCGTCGAGCGAGATCGACTTGGTCAGGCCGGTGATCCCGTGCTTGGTGACCGTGTAGCCGACCGAGCGCGGCCGCGGCGTGTGAGCCGAGATCGAGCCGTTGTTGATGATGCGGCCGCCCATCGGGCGCTGCTCCTTCATCAGCGCGACCGCGTGGTGCGCGCACAGGAACGAGCCGGTGAGGTTGGTGGCCACGATCGACTGCCAGCCCTGCGGGCTGAGCTCGTCCGCCGCCCCGGCCGGGGCGCCGGTGCCGGCGTTGTTGACTAGCAGGTCGAGCCGGCCGAAGCGGTCCCGCACGGTCGCGAACAGCGCCGCCACCGAGTCCTCGTCGGCGACGTCGGCCCGGACCGGGAGGACCATCTCCGGCAGCGCCCGCTGCACGGTGTCTTCGAGCAGCTCGAACCGGCGGCCGGCCGCGACCACGTACCACCCCTGGTCGGCCAGCGCGATCGTGATCAGGCGGCCGAGCCCGGAACCTGCGCCGGTGACGACCGCCACCTTCTCAGTTGTCATGCTCATTACCGTACGACGGGCGAGCCCGGCGGGACCGGACGCCACCGCCGGCGGTCATGGGAGGTGACGTGGGACCAGGGACCGTTCGAGATGAAGATTTGGAATTTACTCGCCGGTGAAGGCGGCCTTGCGCTTTTCCAGGAACGCGGCGACGCCCTCGTGGAAGTCCCTCGAGCCGCCGAGCTCGCCCTGGATCTGGGCCTCGAGCTCGAGATGCTCGGGCATCCGGGAGTAGAGCCAGTGGTTGAGCTCGCGCTTGCTGCCCGCGTAGGAGCGGGTGGGGCCGTTGCTGAGCCGCTCGAGGAGGTCGTCGGCCCGCTCGGCGAACTCGTCGTCGGGCCAGGCCGCGTTGATCAGGCCGATGTCGACCGCCTTGGCCGCGGTGACCGGGTCGCCGAGCAGCGCCATCTCGGCCGCCCGGGCGAAGCCGACGCGGGACGGGACGAACAGCGACGCGCCGCCGTCGGGGACCAGGCCGATGTTCACGAACGCGAGCTGGAAGTAGGCCGACTCCTTGGCCACCACCAGGTCGCCCGCCAGCGCCAGCGACAGCCCGGCCCCGGCGGCCGGCCCGTTGACCGCGGTCACGACCGGCTTGGGCATCTCGCGGATGGCGGTGACGATCGGGTGGTACCAGGTGACCAGGGTGGACTTGGTGTCGATCCGGCCGTTGGCGTCCCTAGCGGCGGCGAGGCCGTCCTTGAGGTCGGCCCCGGCGCAGAACGCCCGGCCCGCCCCGGTCAGCATGACCGCGCGGACCTCGTCGTCGGCCGCGACCTCGCGCAGGACCTTGAGCAGGTCGGCCGAGAGCTCTTGGGACCAGGCGTTCAGCCGGTCCGGTCGGTTGAGCTCAATCTTTACGGCACCGGGGGCTCGGTAGACGTTCACCGTGCCGTAATCCTGGTCTGCGTGTTTGTCACTCACGCAGGTCAGGTTACAACTGTGGTATGGCCAAGCACGAGCACGAGACGGGCAAATCCGGCAAGTCACGCAAGTCGTCGCGGCGGGAGTCTCGGGAGCCTCCGGCGTCGCAGGAGCCGCAGCAGAAGCTGCCCGAGAAGGCCTATAACGCAGAACTGTTCCGGCTCCAGGGGGAACTGGTCAAGGTTCAGGAGTGGATGCGCACCTCGGGCGCGCGGATCGTGATCATCTTCGAGGGCCGCGACGCGGCGGGCAAGGGCGGCACGATCAAGCGGGTGACGCAGTACCTGAACCCCCGCCTCGCGCAGATCGCGGCGCTGCCCAAGCCGACCGAGCGCGAGACGGGCCAGTGGTATTTCCAGCGCTACATCGCGCACCTGCCGTCGGCCGGGGAGATGACGCTGTTCGACCGGTCCTGGTACAACCGGGCCGGGGTGGAGCGCGTGATGGGGTTCTGCACCAAGGAGCAGTACGCGCAGTTCCTGCACCAGTGCCCGACGTTCGAGCGGATGCTGGTCGAGGACGGCGTCCTGCTGCGCAAGTACTGGTTCTCGGTCAGCGACTCCGAGCAGCAGAAGCGGTTCGAGGCCCGGCTCGACGACCCGATGCGGCGGTGGAAGCTCTCGCCGATGGACCTGGAGTCGATCAGCCGCTGGGAGTCGTACTCGCGGGCCAAGGACGACATGTTCACGATGACCGACATTCCGGAAGCGCCCTGGTTCGTGGTCGAGTCCGACGACAAGAAGCGGGCGCGGCTCAACATGATGGCGCATCTGCTCTCCACGATCCCGTATCGCGACGTGCCCGAGCCCTCGCTCAAGCTGCCCAGGCGGCCGAAGTCGACCGGCTACGAGCGGCCGCCGATCGACCTCCAGACCTTCGTTCCCGATCATGCTGCGGCGCTGGTCAAGTAGGCGTTTGGTCGCCGGAGGAGTTTGCGGTCCTGGGATAATCAGGCAAACTTAGCGGGTGAGCGACGGGGAATTGCGGCGGCGAGCGGCCGAACTCGGTGTTTCTGTCAGCTATTGGGACTGGCGGGGACGCGAGGTCACGGTGCCCGACGAGACGTTGCGGGCGATCGTCGACGCGCTCGAGTCCGTGGCGGCCGGGCTCCCGCTCGGCGACCCGGTCGAGGTCGCGGTGGACGCGGTGGCGCCGGTGCCGTCGGAGCGGTCCTGGGGGTTCACCGTCCAGCTCTACTCGCTCCGCTCCCGTGCTTCCTGGGGCCACGGCGACCTGCGGGACCTGGCGGACTTCGCGGCCTGGTCGGCGGGCGATCTCGGCGCCGGGTTCGTGCTCATCAACCCGCTCCACGCGGCCGAGCCGGTGCCGCCGGTCTCGCCGTCGCCCTACCTGCCGATGAGCCGCCGCTGGGTCTCGCCGCTGTACCTCCGCATCGAGGACATCCCCGAATGCGAAAACCTGAGTGATCCCGAACGGACCCGGCTGACTCTCCTCGGCCAGCCGCTCCAGGCTTCGAGCGAGACGCCGGAGCTGATCGACCGGGACGCGGTCTGGACGGCCAAGCGCGAGGCGCTGGAGATGCTGCGGAAGGTGCCGCTGTCGGACGCGCGGCAGGCGGCGTTTGACGCGTTCCGGCTCCGGCACGGGCAGGCGCTCTCGGACTGGGCTGCGTGGTGCGCGCTGGCCGAGGTGCACGGGCCGGACTACCGTGCCTGGCCCGCGCGGCTGCGAGACCCGCGGTCTTCGTCGGTCCGTAAGGCGGTGGGCGGCGGCGATCTGGCGGTGCAGGCGGAGTTTCACGCCTGGGTCCAGTGGCTGCTGGCCGACCAGGTCGCTTCCGCCCAAGCGGCCGCGCGGGAGGCCGGGATGGCGATCGGCATCATCGCCGACCTGGCGATCGGGGCGCACCCGGGCGGGGCCGACGCGTGGGCCGGGCAGGAGTACCTCGCGGGCGGGTTCTCCGTGGGGGCGCCTCCAGACGCGTTCAACCAGCGCGGGCAGGACTGGGCGCTGCCGCCTTACCACCCTCGGGCGCTCGCGGCGGCGGGCTACCGGCCGCTGGCGGAGCTGTTCGACTCGACGCTGGGGCGGGTTGGGGTTTCTGCTTCGGCCGGGGCGGCGGGCGGGCTGCGGATCGATCACGTGATGGGGCTGTCGCGGCTGTGGTGGATACCGGCCGGAATGACGCCCGACCAGGGCGCGTACGTGTACTACGACGTGCAGGGCACGCTGGGGGCGCTGGCGTCGGCCGCGGCGGCGGCCGGCTCGGTGGTGATCGGCGAGGACCTGGGCACGGTCGAGGCGTGGCTGCGGGACTCGCTGGCGGCGCGGGGCGCGCTCGGCACGCAGATGCTCTGGTTCGAGCGGGGCTGGTCCAACGAGCCGCTCGCGCCGCAGTGGTGGCGGCGCAACGCGCTGGCGACGGTCTCCACCCACGACCTGCCGCCGGCCGCCGCGTTCCTGTCCGGGTCGCAGGTGACCGACCGGGTCGCGCTTGACCTGTGCGTGCGCTCGGAGGCCGAGGAGCGGGCCGAGGGCGCCAAGCTGGTCGATGACTGGATCGCGGCGCTGGTCGCCCATGGGCTGCTTTTGTCTGGTCGCCGGCCGTCGGCGGACGAGTTCACGGTCGCCCTGTACGGGTACCTTGCACTGACGCCGGCGCTGATGATCGGGGTCAACCTGGCCGAGGCGGCGGGCGAGGTCCGCTCCCAGAACATGCCCGGCACCTCGACCGAGTACCCGAACTGGAAGCTGCCGCTGCGCGGGCCGTCCGGGGAGCCGCTGCTGCTCGAGGACCTCGCCTTGGATGGCCGGGTGCGGCGGGTGGCGCGGGCCGCGGCGGGCCCGCTGCCTCTGTAGCCTCTTGGTTCGCAAACCCCTCGTGGGGCTGGCCACGGCCAACGGCTAAGGTGGGCCGGAAGCAACCGGGCTCAAGCGATGACGCGGACGGACCGAAGGAGAATGAGGACGATATGAGTGGCCAGGCGACTGCGCAGATCGGCGTCACCGGGCTTGGCGTGATGGGCCGAAACCTGGCCAGGAACTTCGCCAGGCACGGTTACGCGACGGCCCTGCACAACCGGACGACGGCCAGGACCGACGCCGTCATCAAGGAGTTCGGCCACGAGGGCACCTTCGTCCCCGCCCGCACCGCCGAGGAGTTCGTCGCCAGCCTGGAGCGCCCGCGCCGCCTGGTCATCATGGTGAACGCCGGCCCCGCGACCGACGCCGTCATCGAGGAGTTCGCCCCGCTCCTGGAGCCGGGAGACATGATCATCGACGCCGGCAACGCGCACTTCCTGGACACCCGGCGCCGCGAGGCGGCGCTGCGCGAGGCGGGGCTGCACTTCGTCGGCATGGGCGTTTCCGGCGGCGAGGAGGGCGCCCTCAACGGCCCGTCGATCATGCCGGGCGGGTCGGCCGAGTCCTATGTGTCGCTTGGCCCGATGCTGGAGGCCATCGCCGCGGTGGTCGACGGCGTCCCCTGCGCGACTCACGTCGGCCCGGACGGGGCCGGGCACTTCGTGAAGATGGTGCACAACGGCATCGAGTACGCCGACATGCAGCTGATCGCGGAGGCGTACGACCTGCTCAGGCACGCGGGCGGGTACTCACCGGCCGAGATCGCGGAGATCTTCCGGACGTGGAACACCGGGCGGCTGGACTCCTACCTGATCGAGATCACGGCCGAGGTCCTCGCGCACACCGACGCCAAGACCGGGCGCCCGTTCGTCGACATCGTGCTCGACCAGGCCGAGCAGAAGGGCACCGGCCGCTGGACCGTACAGACCGCGCTGGACCTGGGCACGCCCGTGGACGGGATCGCCGAGGCGACCTTCGCCCGGTCGGTGTCCGGCCACGCCGACCTGCGCGCCGCCGCCCGCGGGCTGGCGGGCCCGGACCGCTCCGCGACGGTGGCCGACCCCGGCGCCTTCGCCGACAAGGTCGAGCAGGCGCTCTACGCGTCCAAGATCGTGTCCTACGCCCAGGGCTGGAACATGATCGCGGCCGGCAGCGCGGAGTACGGCTGGGACATCGACCTCGGGAAGATGGCGGTCATCTGGCGCGGCGGCTGCATCATCAGGGCCGCGTTCCTGGACCGGATCCGGGCCGCCTACGCGGGCGACGCGCAGCTGCCCACCCTGCTGGCCGACCCCGACTTCGGCGCTGAAGTGGCGGCCGCCCAGGACGGGTGGCGCGAGGTGGTGTCGACCGCGGTGAGGATGGGAATCCCGGTCCCCGGGTTCTCGTCCGCGCTGGCGTACTACGACGCGCTCAGGGCCGAGCGGCTGCCCGCGGCGCTCATCCAGGGCCTGCGCGACTTCTTCGGCGCGCACACCTACCGTCGCACCGACGCCGAGGGCAGCTTCCACACGCTGTGGGGGGATGACCGCTCAGAAGTCGGCCGGTAAGCAATCGCGTAACGGGGGGCGCGGCAGGTTCGGAACCCGGGGGGCAGGGCAGTCGTCAGGCGTGGAAGGATCGGCTTGATTACACCGATCGCATGAGGGCGGCGCCCGGGAACGACGCGGGCACCTGACGAGGGGAGACGGACATGCCGACGACTCCGCTGCGGGAGCGGAAGGCGTGGCAGGCGCTCGAGCGCCATTACGCGGACATCTCCGGGCAGCACCTGCGCGACCTTTTCGCCGCCGACCCCCAGCGGGGCGAGCGGCTGACGGCCGAGGCCGCGGGCGTCTACCTGGACTACTCGAAGAACCGGGTCACCGACGAGACCATGCGGCTGCTGACCGAGCTGGCGGCCGAGTCCGGGGTGGCCGAGCGGCGCGACGCGATGTTCCGCGGCGAGCACATCAACGTGTCCGAGAACCGGGCGGTGCTGCACGTCGCGCTGCGGATGCCCGCCACCGCCACGCTCGTCGTCGACGGGCAGGACGTGGTGGCGGAGGTGCACGGCGTGCTCGCGCGGATGCGCGCGTTCTCCGACCGGGTGCGCTCGGGCGAATTCAAGGGCTTTACCGGCAAGCGCATCAAGAACGTGATCAACGTCGGGATCGGCGGGTCCGACCTCGGGCCGGTTATGGCGTACCAGGCGCTTAAGTACTACACCGACCGTGACATCACCTTCCGTTTCGTATCGAATGTCGACTCAACCGACTTCGTGGAGGCGACCAGGGACCTCAGCCCGGAGGAAACCCTCTTCATCATCTCCTCCAAGACGTTCGGGACGCTGGAGACGCTGTCCAACGCGAACTCGGCCCGGGACTGGGTGGTCAACGCGCTCGGGACCGAGGACGCGGTCGCGAACCACTTCGTGGCGGTGTCGACGGCCGCCGAGCGGGTGAAGGCGTTCGGCATCGACACGGCCAACATGTTCGGGTTCTGGGACTGGGTCGGCGGGCGGTACTCGATGGACTCCGCCATCGGGCTGTCCACGATGATCGCGCTCGGGGCGGACCAGTTCGACGAGATGCTGGCCGGGTTCCACGACATGGACCAGCACTTCCTGACCGCGCCGCTGGCCTCGAACCTGCCGGTGCTGCTGGGCACGCTGGCCGTCTGGTACCGGGACTTCTTCGGCTTCGGGACCGTCGGGGTGATGCCGTACGAGCAGTACCTCAGCCGGTTCCCGGCCTACCTGCAGCAGCTCACGATGGAGTCGAACGGCAAGCACGTGACGGTGACCGGCCGGCACGTCGACTACGACACCGGCGCGGTCTACTGGGGCGAGCCGGGCACCAACGGGCAGCACTCGTTCTACCAGCTCATCCACCAGGGGACGTCGATCATCCCGGTTGACCTGATCGGGTTCGCGAAGACCCTGAACCCGCTCGGCGAGCACCACGACCAGCTCACGTCCAACGTGTTCGCGCAGGCGCAGGCGCTCGCGTTCGGCAAGACCGAGCAGCAGGTGCGGGCCGAGGGGACCGCGCCGGCCGTGGTGCCGCACCGCGTGTTCGAGGGCAACCGGCCGACGAACACCCTGCTGTGCGACATCCTCACCCCGCGGCTGCTTGGATCGCTGGTCGCGCTCTACGAGCACTCGGTGTTCGTGCAGGGGACCATCTGGGAGATCGACTCGTTCGACCAGTGGGGCGTCGAGCTCGGCAAGCAGCTCGCGCAGCAGATCATCCCCGAGCTGACGGCCTCGACCACTCCCGAGCTCACGCACGACTCGTCCACCAACACGCTGATCCGTCGGTACCGATCTATGAAGTCGACTTCTAAGGGGGCGTGAGAACTCGCCATGGCAACTGACTCACCAATGCAGCTCGGCATGATCGGGCTCGGCCGGATGGGCGCCAACCTTTCCCGCCGGCTGATGCGCGACGGCCACAACGTCGTCGTGTACGACGTGAACGCGGACGCGGTCAAGTCTCTCGAGGAAGACGGCGCCACCGGCACTCACGCGCTGGCCGACTTCGTCAACGCGCTGGAGAAGCCGCGCAACATCTGGATCATGATCCCGGCCGGGATTGTCGACCAGACGCTTGAGCAGCTGGTGCCGCTGCTCGACGCCGACGACACGATCATCGACGGCGGGAACTCGTACTACCACGACGACATCACCCGGTCCAAGTCCGTCGCGCAGAAGAAGCTGCACTACCTCGACGTCGGCACCTCCGGCGGCGTATGGGGCCTGGAGCGCGGGTACTGCCTGATGATCGGCGGGGACTCGGCCGCAGTAGTGCGGCTCGACCCGATCTTCAGGACAATCGCGCCGGGCGAGGGCAGCGTCGAGGCAACGCCCGGCCGCGACCCGGCGTCCCAGGCCGCCCGGGGTTACCTGCACTGCGGGCCGTCCGGCGCCGGGCACTTCGTCAAGATGGTGCACAACGGGATCGAGTACGGCATGATGGCCGCGATCGCCGAGGGCCTGTCGATCATCAAGGGGGCCGACATCGGCAACCAGAAGAACGCCGTCCACGACGCGGAGAACACGCCGCTGCGCGACCCCGAGTACTACCGGTACGACATCAACGTGGGCGACGTGGCCGAAGTGTGGCGACGGGGCTCGGTGATCGGGTCCTGGCTGATCGACCTGACCGCGGCGGCGCTGGCCAAGTCGCCCGACCTGAGCGAGTTCGGCGGCCGGGTGTCGGACTCCGGCGAGGGCCGGTGGACGGTGGAGGCCGCGATCGACGAGGGCGTGCCCGCGCCGGTCATCACCGCGGCCCTGTACCAGCGGTTCGAGTCGCGTGACCTCGGCGTGTTCACCGGCAAGATCCTGTCGGCGATGCGGTCGGAGTTCGGCGGTCACGCGGAGCAGAAGGGATGACGACCGGACCTGCACGGGGGACGCACGCACACCCCAGCCCGCACATCATCGTGCTGTTCGGGGCGACCGGGGACCTGGCCAAGCGGAAGCTGCTGCCGGGGCTCTACCACCTGTTCGTGGCCGGGCTGCTGCCGGAGAAGTTCGCCGTCATCGGCACCTCGCCGCCGGAGTTCGCGGTCTCCGAGGACGACTTCAGGAAGCACGCCCGGTCCGCCTGCGACCAGTTCGGGGTGGCCAAGCCATTCGGCGAGCCGTGGGAGAAGTTCGTCTCGCACCTGACGTTCGCCACCGCGTCGCCGGAGGACCCCACCCCGCTGGTGGCCGCGGTCGGCGCGGCCGAGAAGGCGATCGAGAACTCGCACGGGCACGGTTCCAACGGGTCCGTTGGTCGGCTGTTCCACCTGGCGGTTCCGCCGTCGGCGTTCGCGTCGGTGGTGGGGATGCTGGGCGCGTCCGGGCTGGCCAACGACAACTCGCGGGTGATCATCGAGAAGCCGTTCGGCTGGGACCTGGCCTCGTCCAAGGCGCTGAACGAGGCCGTGCACAGGGTGTTCGACGAGTCCCAGGTGTTTCGGATCGACCACTTCCTGGGCAAGGAGTCGATCGACAACATCCTCGCGTTCCGGTTCGCCAACGGGCTGTTCGAGCCGATCTGGAACCGGCAGCACATCAAGTACGTGCAGATCGACGTGCCGGAGACGCTGTCAATCGAGGGGCGGGCCGCGTTCTACGACGCGACCGGCGCCTACCGCGACATGGTGGTGACCCACCTGTTCCAGGTGCTCGGGTTCCTGGCGATGGAGCCGCCGGTGTCGCTGTCGGCCAGGCAGCTCCGCGATGAGAAGTTGAAGGTCTACGATGCGCTGAAGCCGATCGACCTGAAGCATGTCGTGCGCGGGCAGTACGACGGCTACACGAAATCGCCCGGGGTGCCGGCCGACTCCGACACCGAGACGATGATCGCGCTGCGGGTCGAGATCGAGAACTGGCGCTGGCGCGGGGTCCCCTTCTACCTGCGCTCGGGCAAGTCGCTGAAGGCCTCCGGGCAGGTGGTCACGCTCGGCTTCCAGGAGCCGGCCCTGCGGATGTTCCACGCGCACCGCAAGGACGTGCCGGCCGGCCGGACCAACGAGATCGTCATCGACTTCGCCGATCCCGGGTCGATCAACATCGACTTCATGGCCAAGATGCCGGGGCCGGAGATGACGCTGGGCGCGTCCACCATGAGCTTCCGCTACGCCGACTCGTTCGCCCAGTCCAACGCGCTGGAGGGCTACGAACGGCTGATCCTGCTGGCGATGCTCGGTGACATGTCGCTGTTCACCAGTGCCGACGGCATCGAGCGGGTCTGGGAGGTCTCCGAGCCGCTGCTGACGTCGCCCCCGCCGGTGGAGCCGTATGAGGCGGGGACGTGGGGGCCGGCCAGCGTGGACAAGCTGATCGCGCCGTACCACTGGCACCTTCGGTAGTTTTGCTTTTTGTCCGTCCCTCGATATCCCTCGTTATCCGTCGTTATTCCTGACTTGACCCTCAACGGCGACGGCCCCGCTGGCTGGCGGGGCCGTCGCCGTTTTGCGTTGCGCTGGCCCGGTTATTCCGCGAGCCTGGGGCGGCGGGTACCCTTGAAGAGGTATGCCTGCTGTCTCGTTTGTGGTTAACGGCTCGCTGGCCGGGGTCAGCGGGCGGTTCGTGCCGCTCTGCCGCGAGGTCGCCACCAGGAACGGCTGGACGGCCGAATTCCACGTCACCGAGAAGGCCGAGGCCGGGGTCGCGGCGGCCAGGGGATCGGCCCTCGACGGGGCCGACCTGGTGGTGGCGGTCGGCGGGGATGGAACCGTCCGCGGCTGCGCCGAGGGCGTCGCGTCGACCGGCGTGCCGCTCGGCATCGTCCCGCACGGCACCGCCAACCTGCTCGCGCGGACACTCGGGATCCCCGGACACCCGCGGGCGGCCCTCGACATCGCCCTCGACCGGCGCAGGCCGACCGACGACCGGCGGATCGACCTCGCGATCGCCGACCGGGAGCCGTTCACGGCGATGGCGGGCATGGGCCTGGACGCCGCCGTCGTGGCCGGGACGAAGCTCAAGCACCAGTTCGGCTGGTTCGCCTACGCGATGTCGGGGGCGGCCCACCTCGCCAGCGCGCCGACTCGGTTCACGATCAAGCTGGACGACAGCCCGCCGATCGAGCGGACCGCGCGGTCGGTCGTCGTCGGCAACTCCGGGCTGCTTCCCGGGGGGTTCAGCCTGCTCCCGGACGCCCGTCTCGACGACGGCCTGCTCGACGTGGGCGTGCTCGCGCCGCACGGGCCGCTGGGCTGGACCCGGGTGGCCACCCGGGTGCTGACCCACAGCCACCACCAGGACCGGATGCTCGAGCGGTTCCAGGCCCGCCGGGTCGAGATCACCTCCTGCGTGGCCCTCCCCCGCGAGGTAGACGGCGAGGTCATCTCGCCCGGCAACACGCTCACGGTCGTGGTCCAGCCGAGCACCCTCACGGTCCGGGTGCCGGCGGCGCAGCAGCCAACGGCTATCGGCGTGCGACCCGCGAGCTAAAGGGCGCGCCGGTGCCTGGACTGAGGAGCGAGGCGGTCTGTGCCGAGCGACGAGGGAAGGCATCGGCTTCAGGCGCCCGGCAGCGAGCGGGGAAACGCAGTAAAGCGCTAATACATAAGCCGGTAATACACAGGGGGTCCCCCGCTGCGGCCCTCAAACCCCGGTGTATACCGGTATTGGCGCTTCAAGTGCGAAAGCCGGTGAACGTGTCCATGGACGCGGAAGAGAGCTTGCTCGGCAAGGTCGGGCGGGTAACAGTCTCCATTCCGGCGCACGGCCCGGGCGAGGTACTACTCCCCATTCGGGGCGCCAGCGAGGCGTTCGCCGCGTGGTCCGATGAGCCAATACCCCGCCATACGCGGGTCGCGGTCGTCGAATCACTGTCGGCCCGCTCGGTGTTCGTCACCCCATTCCCCTAGACTCGAGGAAGAGTCAACCATGTTGTTCTGGCATGTACCCGCGCCCAACGAAGCCCTGCTTATCTCCGGTTCCAAGCGCCGCTCGGATGCGACGCAGTTCCGTATTGTCACCGGCCATGGCAGCTTCGTCATGCCGGTGAAGCAGCGGGCACGAATGCTGTCGCTGGCCTTGCGCGAGGCGGAAATCACCGAGGAGTGCATTACCAATCAGGGCATCAGGCTCAACGTCCGCGCGGTGGCCGCGTTCAAGGTCGGCGACGACCAGGCGTCGATCGCGAACGCAGCCCGCCGGTTCCTGTCCGAGCAGGACCGCATGGAGACCCTGGTCGGCCGGGTCTTCGCCGGCCACCTGCGGTCGATCATCGGCGGCCTGACCGTCGAGCAGATCATCAGGGAGCGCGACCGGGTGGCCCAGGAGGTGAAGGGGGGCAGCCACTCCGAGATGGAGAAGCTCGGCATCGTGGTCGACGCGCTCGAGATCCAGGAGATCGAGGACTCCTCCGGCTACATCAACAACCTGGCCGCGCCGCACGCGGCCGCGATCGCCAGCCAGGCCAGGATCGCCAAGGCGAAGGCCGAGCTCGAGGCGGCCCAGCGCGAGCTCGAGGCGGGCGCGATGAAGGCCCAGTACGAGCGCGACATGGCGATCAAGCAGGCCGGCTACCGGGCGGAGACCGAGCAGGCCAAGGCGCGGGCCGCGCAGGCGGGCCCGCTGACCGAGGCGCAGGCGTCGCAGGAGGTCATCGCGCAGCAGACCGCGCTCGCGCAGCGGCAGGCCGAGCTGGCCGCGCAGCGCCTCGAGGCCGAGGTACGGCGGCCGGCCGACGCCGAGGCGTACCGCAAGCGGACGATCGCCGAGGCCGACCGCGACCAGTCCCGGTTCGCGACCGAGGCGGAGGCGTTCCGCAAGCGCACCATGGCCGAGGCCGACCGCGACCAGGCCAAGCTTGCGGCCGAGGCGGACGCCTACCGGCAGAAGACGCTGGCCGACGCCCAGGCGCAGTCGGTGCAGGTCAAGGCCGACGCGGACGCGCACGCGGAGCGGTCCCTGGCCGAGGGCCAGGCAGACGCGAACCGGGCCAGGGCGGACTCGCTTCGCCAGGGCAACCAGGAGCTGATCGCGGCCGACCGGCTGATGGAGAACCTGCCCGCGATCGTCGCGTCGGCCGCGAGCGGCCTGGACGGCGCGAACCTCACCATCCTCAACGGCACCCAGGGGCTCAACGAGGTCGTGGCCGGCCTGATCGGGCAGGGCATGTCCATCCTCGACCTGGTCAAGAAGGCCGCCGCGAACGGCAACGGCAGCGCGCCGGCCCAGGTAACGGACGGCCGGGGCAGCGCCGCCGAACTGAACTAGCTGCGCTGGCGCGACTGGCCGTGCTCCGGCCACCCCACAGTGGCCAGAGCACGGCGCGGGCATGGCAGGCTGGAAGCATGTCAGAGCCTCTTACCCTGATGGCGGTCCACGCCCACCCCGACGACGAGGCGTCAAGCGGCGGCATTCTCGCCGCTTACGCCGACCAGGGCATCCGGACGGTCGTGGTCACCTGCACCAACGGCGAGTACGGCGACGCGCCCGGTGGCATCAAACCCGGGCAACCGGGACACGACCCCGAGGCCGTGGCCAGGCAACGCCTGGCCGAGCTCGACCAGTCGGTCAAGATCCTCAAGGTCAGCGACCTGGAGACGCTCGGCTACCACGACTCGGGCATGGAGGACTGGGACTACAAGACCCAGCCCGAGGCCTTCAGCAACGTGCCGGTTGAGACCGTTGCGGGCCGGATCGGCGAGCTGATCACCAAGTACCGCCCGCAGGTGCTCGTCACCTACGACAACCAGGGCGCCTACCAGCACCCGGACCACGTGCACGCCAGCCTGGCGGCGCAGGCGGCGGCGAAGGAGACCGGCATCCCGGTCAAGGTCTACCTGTCGACGATGAAGGGCTCAAACTGGCGGAAGATCTGGGATGCGCTGCGCGAGGCCGGCGAGGAGGTGCCGAACTGGGAGGAGGACGCGGAGCGCAGCCGCCGCGCCCTCGAGTCCGAGTCGCGGATCACCACGACGATCGACATCCGCCCGGTGCTCGAGCGCAAGCGCGCGGCGCTGTTCGCGCACGGCAGCCAGATCAACGACTCCTGGTTCAGCAAGATCCCGCCGGAGATCGCCGAGCAGGCGTTCGGCTACGAGTACTTCATCCGCGCGGTCGACACGACCGGCGCGCCGATCCCGGAGACCGACCTGTTCGCGGGGCTGCGAACCGGGGCATAACCGACTGGTGGCCGACGATCGCGTAGCCGCCGCCGTCGCGGAGTTGTACGGCGCCGATCCTGACGCGTTCACCGAGCGCCGCAAGGCGCTGGTCGCGGCGGCGCGGGAGGCCGGCGACAAACGGTCCGCCGCTGCGATCACCGCGCTGCGCAAGCCGACGCGAGCCGCCTGGCTGGTCAACCAGCTGGTCCGGGCCGACCCGGACGCCCCGGCCAGGCTGGCCGCGCTCGCGGGCGAGTTGCGGGCGGCCCAGCGGGCCAAGGACGGGCCGCGGCTGCGCGAGCTGTCGGCCGCCCGGGGATCGCTGCTTGACGCGCTCACGGACCGCGCGCTGGCCGCCGCGGGCACGCCCGACCCGCCGCCCAGCCTGCGGGCGGACGTCACGGCCACATTGACCGCGGCCATGGCAGACCCCGAGACCGCGGCCGCCTTCGCCGCGGGAGCGCTGACCAAGGCGGCCCAGTGGTCCGGGTTCGGCTACGCCGATCTCGGGGCGGGCGGGGACTCTTCCGCCGACGGCGGCCGATCGCCTGCCGCCGCCTCCGACCCGGCACCGGTCGACATCGCCACCCGCAGGTCCCGTCGGGCACGTGCCGCAGCCGACTCCCGCACTGACGCAGCGCCTCTCGTTGCGCCCGCCGATCGGGGCGCGCCTGGCCAACCGAGCGCAGCGTCCAGGCCGATCCGGCTGCCCAGGCAGGCCGGCCGGCTGAAGCGCGATCGAGCCGACGCGAGCGTGTCGGCTGACGCGCAGACCGCGCGCACGTCCGCTCAGGCTGCCGCGCGGCGTGCGGCGCAGGAGCAGTCGCGGCTGGCGGCGCAGGAGCAGCGGCTGGCGGAGGCGGCAGCCGAGCGCGCCGCCCGTGCCAGGGAGAAATTCGAGGATGCCGAACGGACCGTGGCTCAGGCGTCCGCCGCCGCCGCCGAGGCCGTATCGGCGGAAGACCGGCTCGAGGCGGAGGTCCGTGACCTCGAAGGGCGTCTCACCAAGGCGCGGGCAGACCTGGCCGACGCCCGACGCCGCGCGCGTCACGCCGAAGCCGCCGAGCATCGGGCCCGGCAGGGGCTCGACCGGCTGCCGCCTCCCTGAGCGGAGCCAAACCCGGGCGCGGGGAGGGATAACCACGAACCCGCACGATACGGGGCAATAGCCTTGACTGCGCGGGTGGTACCGAGTGTGATCCATATATGGGGATCTATGCGGTGGACTTTTGCGGAGCCTGTTACCTGCGGGACGGCGTACCGTCGAAGTGACCATTTTTGTTCACGTGGCCGATGGCCGACAACTTGCTGTGCGTGTTTCCGGGAATCCGGCCGGGCATCCGGTGATCTACTTGCACGGAACCCCGGGAAGCAGGGTGGGACCTTTCCCGCGCGGGAGGGTGCTTTACGAACTCGGGGTGCGGCTAATCAGCTTCGACCGGCCCGGATACGGCGGCTCTGACCGCATGGCGTCCAGGCTGGTGTCTGACGTGGCGGCCGATGTCCTGGCAATCGCCAACCATCTGGAAATAGAGCAGTTCGCGGTCATCGGGCGATCCGGCGGCGGGCCGCACGCGCTCGCGTGCGCGGCGATGCTGCCGGACAGCGTGACCCGGGCCGGAGTGCTGGTTTCGATAGCCCCGCAGGCGTCCGAGGGGCTTGACTGGTACGCAGGAATGGCGGCATCCAACATCCGCGAGTTCACCACGGCCGCGGTCGCGCCGCAATCGCTGATCGAGGAGCTGGGGCTGACCGCCGCCAAGATCAAGGCCGATCCCATGAGCCACGTCGCGACGCTCGGGCCCGAGCTGCCGGAGGCCGACCGGCGGGTGATGGCCGACACCGGGATCAGGACGCTGCTGGCGAAGAACTTCGCCGAAGCGCTGCGGCACTCGGCGGCGGGGTGGATCGATGACGCGCTCGCCTTCTGCGCCCCGTGGGGGTTCAACCTGGCCGATATCCGGGTGCCGGTGCTGCTGTGGCACGGCGAGGACGACGTGTTCTCCCCGGCCGCGCACGCCCGCTGGATGGCCGGGCAGATCCCCAACGCGGAGCTACTGGTACGGCCGGGCACCGCGCATTTCGGCGCGCTCGAAGTGGTACCCGACGTGCTGTCGTGGCTGATCCGGTGATCCCTGCTCGACGTGCTGTCGCGCCTGACTCGGACGCGCCGCGCGGGTTACGTCGGCTGGACCTCCAGGTCGCGGCTCTGCAAGCGCCATTCTCGCAGCGCGACGATGCTGGGGTGTTCCTCGATGAGGACGTCGCGCATCTCGCCCATCACCAGCTGCTGCATTCGGATGGCGTCTTCGGTCTTGCCGCTCGTGTGGAGCAAGACGGCTAGGTTCGCCTGGCACAGCAGCGTGTCCGGGTGGCGCGGCCCGAGCGTCTTGGCCAGCCGGTCCTGCGTCTCCCTGAGCTGGACCTCGGCGTCCCTGACCCGCCCCAGGTCATGCAGGCAGTTCGCCCGGTTGACGGCGCAGGTCAGCGTGAACTGGTGATCGTCGGTGAGCGCCGTCCGCAGCTCGGTCAGCGTGCGGTCGGCGAGTTCAAGCGCCGTCCGCACGGAACCGATGCCGCGCAGGTAGGTGGAGATGTTGTTGCGTGCCGCGAGCGTGAACGGATGGGTCGGGCCGAGGGATCCCTCGTAGGCGCGGAGCACCACCGTCGCGGTCTCGTGGGCGCCGGCCTGGTCGTCGAGGGCCGACTGATCGCAGGCGAGGTTCAGCTGGCAGGCGAGAGCGTCCGGCTGACTCGTTCCGTAGGCCGTCGCGTAGCGCTCGCTGGTCTGGCGGGTGAGCTCGTAGGCCTCATTGACCCGGCCCATCTTTCGCAGCGATACGGCCAGGCTCTTGGCCGTGCGCAGGGTATCGACGAAATCCTCGCCAAGGATGGTGTGGTAACGCTCGTGAGTGGTGCTGAGGATCTCGATCGAATCGGTGTACTCGCCGAGTTCTCGCATGTCGCGACCGAGCATGGCCGCGGAGTGCAGCGAATAGGGATGGTCGGTTCCCAGGACGCGCTGCCGGTCGGCCAGCGTCTCCGCGTCGATGATCCGGGCGCGGGGGAAGTTGCCGACCAGGCGGAGATCCACCGCGAGGTTGTTCGCCGCCGAGAGGGTCGTTGGCTCGTCCGGGCCGACCGCGTACCGCAGCTGGGTGTAGGTCTCCTCATCCATGGCCAGGGCCTCGTAAAACTTGCCCAGGGCGCGCAGGTCGCCGGCGAGGCTGCCCGCGGTTTGCAGCGTGAGCGGGTGAGACTCGCCCAGCTCGTCCTCCTGCTTTTCGAGGATTTCCTTGTCGAGATCGTAGGCCTCCTGGGGACGGCCGGCCGACCTCAGCACGTTCGCGATCTGGAAGCGAAGGTAGAGGGTCTGCCGATGATCAGCGCCGATCTTCCGCTGCCACTGCCGGTCGATCTCCCTGCCCGTCTCGAGCGCCTCTTCGTACTGGCCGCGTTTCCACAGGTACCGGACTCGGTCGATGAGCAGCCGCCGGGTGTCCTCATAGTCGCAGTTGATGGCCTCCGAGCCGCTCAGGTGCGGCCAGATGAGGTCGTACCGCGGCCAGTTCTCCGGGTTATCGGTGCCGCCCTGCCGCGGCCGGGCGCTGACCAGGATGCGATGCACCTCGTGCATGGCCTCCTCGTGCTCCTCCTCCGTCGCCATCTGGGCCCGGATCACCGCCTGGACGAGCCGGTGCACCTCGATCGTGTTGGTGCCCCGGTCGATCTTGACCAGCGAGTATCGCGTCAGGTCCCTGATCAGCACCGCGAGGACGGACCGTTCCTGCAGCCGTGAGTCGTAAGGCAGCAGGGATTCGAGCATCTGCTCGCTGTACAGCAGTGACAGCGAGATGGGGTCGGGTGAGAAGTAGGCGCATAGCTCGAGGACCCGGGCCGCTCCCGGCGACCGCTCGCGCAGCCGGTCGAAGGACAGCCGGAAGGTCGCGGCGACCGTGGTCGGGTAGTCGTCGGGCCGATTGAGCTCGAGGGCCGCGACCAGCTGGTTATCGAGTCGCTCAACGTACTCGGCGGCCGACATCCCGGTCTCCGCCAACCACGCGCTCGCCTGCTCGATGGCCAGCGGCAGGTCGCCTAGCTTCTCGGCCACCTGCGTCGCCTCCGCCGCTGACAGCCCCGCCACCCGCCTGCGCAGCAGGCCGACGGACTCCTCACGGGAGAAGACATCGATCTCCAGCGGCTCGGCCACCACCGACCAGGCCGGATTCCGCGTCGTCACGATCACGTGCCCGGAGCCGCCGGGGAAGAACTCCTTGACTTCGTTCGGGTTGTCGGCGTTGTCGAAGATCAGCAGCCAGCGGTCGTAGGGACGGCCGAGGCGCAGCGCCTCGCGGACCGCCTGCGCGGTCTCCGGGATGGAGTCCCGGCTCCGGATGCCGAGGCTCTGCGCCATGGGCGCCAGCGCCGCGTTGATGAGCTCGTCCTGCTCGGCCGGGATCCACCAGATGGCGTCGTAATCGGCCATGTAGCGGTGCGCGTACTCCAGGGCCACCTGGGTCTTGCCGACGCCGCCGAGGCCGTGCAGTGCCATCGGGGCGACGACCGCCATGCTGGTGCCCGCGAGGCGATCATGCAGTTGCTCGAGCACCTCGTCGCGGCCGGTGAATACCGCGTTCCGCGTTGGCACCTGCCAGATGGGCGGGTTGTTACGCGGGTACCGCGGCTGGCGAGCCTGGCCGCCCGCCTGCTCAGCGTCGAGCTTCGGCGGATAGCCGAGCGCCTTGAGCAGTTCGTCGACGGCCTGCGCTTCGTCCCGCCGGGTCGTGTCGACCGGCAGCCGGTCAAACGGCGATCCGGGATGGACGTCGGCGACCTGGACCGCGATGAGCCGTCGGCTGGCGCCGACCGGGTCGGCGGCAATGATCGCCTCCCCTACCACCCCCGCATCGGGCGAGTCCAGGTAGGCACCGGACAAGATGGCTATGGTGCGCCCGGTCATTGTCGCCGCTCGCCGCGCGGCGTCTCCCTCGGTGTCGGCCGCGACCGATCCCGACGGCGGCCGCACCACGTGGATGCCCCGCTGTGACAGCAGGGCGTCGATCCAGTCCGCCCACATCCGGTCCTGCGGGACGTAGCTGAGGTAGATGTCCCCCGGCGGTGGCTGGCGCGGGCGGACGAATGCCGCCCGGTACCTCAGCCGCGTCTCCTCACTCATCTCCCCCAGCGCGCGGACCCGGCCCTCGGTGATCGCGGCGGCGAGCCGCTCGTACGCGCCGAGCAGGGTAAGCGGTGACCGGGGGGCGTCTCCGAACGCCGCCAGGGTCTCCTCAAAGTTGTAGTAAGGCTTGTAGGGAATCACCACCGATGCCCAGTAGTCGTTTTTCTCGTACTCGCCCATGGCCTTCGGGAATGGATCAAATTTCGTCCTGGCCAGGTCAAGGCCGGCGTCTGCCTTGTCTTTCTCCGCCTCGTCGACTCGCATCGGGACTGGCAGCACCCGGATATTACGGTAGTGATAGCGCTGATCGACGCTTTTGGCCACGGCGGCCGCTCCCTCGATGGACTGGTAATTGAGGGTAAAGCAGTCCACCAGGATGTCGGGCAGATGCACAGTGCAGATATCGGCGATATCAGATAGGCCGGTCCGGCTATCGATTAGCGTGTAGTCGTAATGCTCCTTCATATCCTCGCGGAGCGCGTCGATGAACTGGCCGCCGCCGAGCCGGTCGTAGAAGTTATCCCAGTCGATCGACGTAAGCGATGACGAGTAGTCCCGGTTCTGACGGCCAGCGGAAACGTAGTCCAAGGTTCCCTCGCCAGGGAAACCGGGCCAGTTCAGCGATACGGCATGCGGCAGAATCTTGGCGTACTGACGATGCCAGTCGTTGGCCCTGTTGTCCTCTTGCACGGTCGCGGCCCAGGCGTAGTCATTGATCAGCTCGATCACGCCGGGAGTGGCCGATACGAGCCTGGAGTCCACGAACGGGTGGAAATACCGGTGCAGGCCGGGTGAGTCGAGATCCCAGTCGATGACGAGCACCTTCAGCCCGGTGCTGGCCAGGATCCAGCCGACGTTGGCCAGGGCCATCGTGCGGCCCGTGCCGCCCTTGTAGGAATAGAAGGTAACGATCTTGCCATTGACGATGTTTTCGTCAGCCATCTGAGCGCTCCGGGGGTGGAGAGGTCGCCAGGATTCCGCCGCCGCCGCCCGGGGGATGCCCCTGGGCGTATTTGAGGTACTGCCGGGCCGCGTGCCGCATGGCGTCTTTGAGCGCCGGAGTGACGTCACCGAGAGAGGGGACGCCCTGCGACGCGAGCAGTGACGTCGCCCGGCCCCTGAGGTTGAGTCTGGTCGGCATCGCCTCCGCCAGCGCGCGGCGCAGCTCCCCCTCTGCGGCCGCCATCTCGGCGTCTTTACGGTTCCAGACCACAACGACCTGCACCCACGGCTTGTCCAGCTCGTCAAGGCGGGCAAGAACCTGCCTGCACTGCGACTGCAGCACCGCCCACGGGTCAATGAGCAGCACCGCCGCGTCGCCGGGAGCCGGTCCGGCGTCACGCATCAGATCGTCGGCCTGCTCGTAGAGGTCGCCGAGCTCAGGCCGGAACCCATCGCGACGCGCCAGCACGACGGCATGCTCTGTCAGTGGCTCCACGGAATCGGGAGCATAGGGATTCCAGTCCCGCGGCGACTGCCCGTAGTGGTCGCCGCTGCGTCCCGGCGGCAGGTCACCGCGATGCGGCGCCACGACGATAATGCGCAGTCGCTTATCGCCGGGCATGTCCGGTGCGGATCTGAACGCGCTGGCCAGCGCGCCGTAACCCATGGCGGGCCCGGGATCTGGCGCCCGCTCGGCGACCCGCAGAATTCGCTCCGCCAGGTCATAGACGACCCACTCGTATTCTTCGCTGAATCGGGTCAGCTTCATGATCCCGTAGAAGCCGTACTCAGCGTAGATCTGGCCGATCTCGCCCGGATTGAAATGTATTTCGCCGGCTGCTTCTGGAAGCGCGTGATGCGGGACCGGACGCCACAGCGCGGGAAGGATCGCCTCAACGTGGCCAGACGCCTGCGCGCTTCCGTTCCGCGCCCGGTCCCTGAAGGCTGCCCACTCCTTACCGCAGTGCTCGCTCTGGAAGTATCGCCGCGAGTAGAGCGGCACGAAAACGCGGCAGGTGGCCAGGTTCCGCGAAAGGTGCCACGGCCACTCGTTTCCCGGCTGGAGCTCCCGATCCATGAATCCCACGGTGCTCGCCAGCCGACCGGTGTCGTCCGAGATGTGATCGCAGAGATCCTTGAACAGGCGGCCGATAAGCTGATCGGGGTCATCAGGATCAGGCCCGTCCTGCCGACGGGAATGCGCGTAGCTCAGGAAGAAGAACGGTCCGTCGCCGGTGTCTCCCCCAGGTGCATGCACGCAGCTGCCTTCCAGTCGAGCGGCAACGTCGCCGACATTGGGTAGAGATACAAATATAAAAGAAAGAACCCAATGTTGGAAGAAGCTGCTACCCGTTTACTCTGCGCTACCAGGGCCGGTTTCTGCTTGCGCCGGCTGGCTCCAAGGAGCGGTTCTCCCCCATCCATTCGCTGGCAAGGTCGACGACGCGGCGTATGGGAATCAAATGAGACTCCGCGAGGCCCACGTGCCCGCTAAGCATCGTTCCTTCATCTTCTAGCACATCTTTCAAATGCTTCCCGATGGTCTCGAAATCACCATCGTCCAGCACCACATCCCGGTAACGGAACCAGCGGTGCTTGCCCCATTTCTTCACGACACAGGAGTAGTCCCGCAGCGGCGGGTGCTTGCGGTACCGGTATTCGGCTAGATGGAAGGCGCTGCAGGAGAGGTAGCCGACGCCGAGCATGAGGACCATCGCGTCGCGGTCATACAACTTCGCCAGCGGCGATGCCTCGCCCAGATGACATCTGACTCGGTGGCCTGCCATCAGCGCCTTCGCCTCGCGCCCGACGGCGGCGAACGATGACTGCGGGTGGGCGCTGCGCTGCGCGCCGGGCCATTTCCGCAGCACTTCGGCGATGGCCCCGACCGAGGTTGGGGTGCTCGCCCGGTCGAACGCAGGCATCTTGGCCCGGAACTGCTCGAGCGCGTCCGGGCCGAGCCGGGCGGTTCTCGCCAGGAAGGCACGGGAGGTGGTCGAGTTCTCCGGTGTGCCCGCGCCCGTCACCAGGGTGCCAGTCGGACCGACAACCTCAAGCAGCGCGTCGATGACGGTCTCGGCACCGCCCCGCACGTGGCCGATACGGCTGAGCGAGGCGTGCACGATCAGCGGCCGGGCCGCCGGCACGCCGAGCGCGCGCAGATCGGCCACCAGCCGCTTGAAGTTCACCGACTTACGGCCGGCGATCGGGTCGGACCCGGGCCGCGCGCCAGCCGCCGGCACGGGGGTGACGGGAGGGCCGGGCACGTGCCGCGCGCGAGTCGCCGGCGCGGGGGTGACAGCCGGGCCGGGCAGAAGCCGCGTGCGGGTCCCCGGTTCGCCGGTGACACCGCGGCCGGCCACGCGGTCACTGCCGGTGGTGGTGACGGTCATGGCTCGCTCGGCTCCTGCTGACACCGCC
>DATCGA010000407.1:0-2722 GCA_036509215.1 Trebonia sp. | reverse complement strand
CCGCCACTAGCACCCGGTTGGCGAGGGCGAAGGCGGCGGTGCGGACGTCGGAACTGCCGCCGCCGCCCGACCCGTTGTCGATGCCGCCGGGCGACGGGTTGAACGAGCCGTGCGCGCCCACGTTGACCTGGAAGACCTGGCCCGGGGTGACGCTCAGCGTCGCGGTGACCGATCCGCCGAGGCCGCCGGGCGCGGTTCCCGGGGAAGAGCCGCCCTGCGCCCCGAGGAGCTTGAAGGTGGCGGTGGTGACGCTGGCCGGGACCGTGAACGTGCCCGTGCCGGTCGCGCTGTAGGTGCAGGACGTGACGCTGACGGTGCCGGTCGCACCGCAGGGCGTCGTCGGTATCGCAGCGGCGCCTGGGGTGGCAGCCGCCGATGCCGTTCCTGAGGCGACGAAAAGCGTGCCTCCGATGAGACCGATAGCTCCGACTGCTGGGAGTATTCGGAAGGGTTTCACCCTTTCTTCCTTTCCTGATGTGTTTAATCATCTCGCAAAATCCCCGTTACGAGGGAGTCTCGAGGGGCCGGTGAATTCTGCGCGGCGACCACGCTACTTCATCGATATAGGCAGGCCAGGGCTATTGACAGCAAAAAGAGAATCAATGAAATCATGACGAATTCGCAAGAATCGATTGCTTGGTCCGCTTGCGGATGCGGTTGTGCCGATATGGCGGAGCAACGGTCCGTTCGATAAATTCGTGACGCCCTCGGCCCGGGTTGAGCTGGCCCGGGCCGAGGGCGCCGTCATGGTTGCGCGCTAAGGCGCGGGCTAGCCCCATGCGCGCTGGCCGCACCAGTGCCCGAACGAGGAGCACATGGCGTTGGCGACGGTGTCCGCGAGTTGCGCTGCGCCGTCCTTATTCGGGTGGATCCAGGTGTCGTTCAGGAAGATCCACGATCCGCGCGAGCTGAGCGGCTGGTGCTGGACCCACTCGTTCTGGTTCGGCGTGGTCCAGGCGATGTCCTGGTAGCGGTCGGTGCCCGGCCACTCCCGCTTGGCCCAGGCCTGCGCCTCGAGCATCGCGTCATGAATGCGAGTGTTCACATTCTCGCCGACCGTTATCGCCTGCTCCCATTGCGTTACCGGCATGCGATCGGTCCTGCTGACGTCACGGGTCTCGCTGATGCAGCTGTACCCCTTTGACGGGCCTTTCCTGACATTGCCGGCCGGCTGCCAGTTCCCGAACGACCATGAGCAGGCCCGGTAATAGCCAAGAACGAGGACGTGGTCGCCCTGGCTCAGCAGCCTCTCGTAGATGCTCACCAGGTGCTGCGTCTGCTTGTCGGCGTCCCACTGCTTGGCAACGCAGTTCAGCTGACGGGAAAACGGACCGGAGTACCAGACCCTGCCGCTCTCGTACCCGGTTGAGTCGACGCACGGGCCCTTGGTCACGGTGCCCCCCGCGTAGGTGATGTAGGTGAAGTCCGACAGGATCGGATTCGCCCCCAGCGTCATGACGACGTACTGGTCATCGATCTTCCTGAGCTCAGGGCCGAGCCGGCCGTCGCCGGGATCCCAGTTAGCCGGGGTCGCGCCGGTCATCGCCCAGTCCGAGACGGCCGCGTAGCTGGTGCCGGACTGGGACGCCGCGATCTGATACGGATAGGCGACATCGGGTGACTTGGGACCCGGCGACCACGGCGGCACCAGCCATGGCTTGCCGTTGTTGTTGTTATTGCTGCAAGCGTCGTTGGGAACGGCGGGAGGCTTGCAGCGGCGGAGGCTGTTTTCCCCGATCCACGCGTCAGCGAACGCCTCGTTCGGCGCGCAGGAGATCTTGCTGGCATTCTCGGACGCGCCGCAGTACCCGAAGCCGGCCGTCACCGAGTCCCCGATGAACGTCACCGTTCCGGCCGGCCAGCTGACCGAGACGCGGCCGTTCCCGGAGCGGACGCCGACGCCGAACGTGACTGCTCGGGCAGTCGGATCGGCGTAGTTGCTGCCGCCCCCGCCTCCGCCTCCGCCGCCCTTGCACCATCCCGCGCCGCCTCCGCCGCCGCCGAAGTAGCCGCCTCCGCCGCCTCCGCCGCCGCCGGGACACTTGGTCGAGGGAACCCCGACGCCGCCTGAGGCGCCGCCGCCGAGTCCGCCCGGCCCGCCGATGCGGGATCCGTCCGAGCCGCCTTCGCCGCCCCTGCGCTTGCCGCCGGAGGCGCCCCGAGCGCCCGGCCCGGACCCGCCTTTGCCGCCGGCCTTGGTCGTCGCCCCGGCTCCGCCCTCGGCGACGGTGGAGCCGCTGCTCCCGGGCCGGCCGCTGCCGCCGCCTCCGTTTCCGCCCGCTCCGCCGAGTTCGCTGGACGTGGAGCGACTGCCGCCGCTGCCGCCGCCTCCGCCCGCCACTAGTTCCCGGTCGGTGTCGCGGAAGCGACCGATGCGAACGTCGGAGCTGCCGCCGCCGCCCGACCCGCTGTTGGCGCCCCCCGACGTGTCGTCCGAGCCGTGCGCCCCGACATTGACCTGGAACACCTGGTTGGGGGTGACGCTGATCGTCGCCGTGACCGAGCCGCCCAGGCCGCCGGGGGCCGTCCCCGGGTAGGAGCCGCCCTGCGCCCCGTCGAGTTTGAAGGTGGCGACGGTGACGCCGCGGGGGACCGTGAACGTGTCCGTGCCGGTCGAGTCGTAGGTGCAGGAGGTGGTCCCGGCGGTGCCGGTTTTCCCGCACGGAGTCGACGTCGATGTCGACATCGTTTTGACGCCGGGGGCGGCGACCGCCGAGGCCGG
>DATCGA010000406.1:0-6199 GCA_036509215.1 Trebonia sp. | reverse complement strand
CTGGAACGCCAGCACGTAGGTGCCGGTCTCCGGGGCGGTCAGCGTGCCGGTGTAGCTCCCGCCGTAACCGGTTGCCGCGTACGCCGGGGTCAGGTCGGCGGCCGGGATCGGCGACAGGGATGTGTCCGTGGGCAGGCCTTGCACATAGTTCACCGTGGTCCCCGTTCCGGCCGCGGCCTGGATGCCTTGCAGCGGGGTCACGTTGAACGTGGAGGTCACGTGCGCGCTGCCGCCGCCGGTGTCGGTCGGCGCGGCGGAGGCGGCCGGGCCGATCACCGCCACGGTCCCCGCCCCGTTCGCCGCCAGCGGCAGGGTGCCGCCGTCGTTCTTCAGCAGCACCGTCCCCGCCTCGGCGACGGCGGTGGAGACCGCCTGGTGCGCGGCGGTAGTGACGGTCGCGCTGGTCGTTCCGGTCGGCGGGTTGTTGAACTCGTTGAACTTGAACATCTCGGTCAGGATGGGGCTGACCATGCCGTTGAGCGTGGCCATGGAGACCTGGCCGTCCTGCACCGCCGCCTCGAGGGCCGGGCCGTAGAACTGCGCCGAGGGCATCTCCTGGTCGTTGCCAGCGTCGGCGGACTGCACCGTGGAGTGGGTGGCACCGTAGTCCGACGTGACGAAGCCGGGGTAGCCCCAATTCTGGTCCAGGGTGGTCTGCAGCAGGTACTGGTTCTGGCAGGCGGCCTGGCCGTTGATGTAGCTGTAGGCGCACATCACCGACGCCGCGTGGGCCTCCGTCGTCCCGGCATAGAATGCGGGGAGGTAGATCTCCTGCTCCGCCCGGGTGCTCACGATCGCGTTGTCAGCCGGGGCGTTGCGGTTCGTCTCCTGGTTATAGACGGCGAGGTGCTTGATCTGCGCCATCTCGTCCTGGCTCTGTACCCCGTTGATGTCGGCCACCGCGAGCGCGGAGTTCAGGTACGGGTCCTCGGTATAGGTCTCGAACGAACGTCCCCAGCGCGGGTCGCGGTCGATGTTCACCGTCGGCCCGAGGTCGACCATGGCGCCCTTGGCCCGCTGCTCCGACCCGACGACCTGCCCGTACTGGTAGGCCAGCGGGGTGTCGAACGAGGCCGCGAGGGAAGCGGCGGAGGGCATCTGGGTCACGCCGGTCAGGCCGTCGCCCGTACCGAGCGGGCCGTCTTCCTCGCCCATGGCCGGGATGCACAGGCTCGGGATGGCGGCGATTTCGAAGACGTACGGCTGGCTGGTCCCGGCCCCCGTCACCATGCTGATCTTGTCTGCCAGCGTCATCTGCGCCATCAGCATCGACACCCGCTGCTGCACCGACAGCGACTGGTTGAGCCACGGGCAGGAGGCCGTGTCCGCGGCCGTCCGGGCCGTTGCCCCCGCCGCCACCGCGGCGCCGGAGGAGGGGGCCGCCAGCGCCGCCAGCGGCAGCGCCAGTGCCGCCGCGGCTATCACGAGTATCCTGGGATGTCTTACCCCGGGGAACGACTTCACGACAGCCTCCACACTTCTCAGCAGTCACGTCATGTCATGTCATGTCGTAGTCAAACCCCGTACGGGGGAACCGACAATAGCCAACAGCACGACAAAGGCGTTAATAAACCGTTAAAAACTGTTAACAACCTTCACTGAATCGGCTACCCGCCGATCGCCCGACCGGCGCGACCGGGACGCCGCCCTGCTGGTCGCCGGCCGCCACCAGCGACACGGCGTCGAGCCCGCCGCCCGCCTGGTCAAGCCCCCAGACGGCGATGGCGAGGGTATTGCCGCCGTGGTCATTGAGGATCCCGGCGGGCACGTAGAACTGGTGCTGCGGCCCCACGTTGTTGACGTACCGTCCGATCAGCCACCCGTTCACGTAGATGAACGCCCGGTAGTCAGCGGTCCCCGCGCCCGGCCCGGGGCCGCCGATCTGCACGTCGATCGGCACGTAGCCGCGCGACGGCAGGTTCAGTGAGAACGTCGTCCGGTACCAGCCGATCCCGGCGGGCACGCCGCGGGCCGACCAGCTGTCCGGCAGCGTCACGTCCTGCCAGGACGCATCGGGGTACCCGGGCAGGTCCCACCCGTTGTCCGCCCCGAACAGCCCGGACGGGTTCATCACCCCGCGCACCGCGTCCTGCAAGGTCGACCCGCCCGGATCGCCCATCAGCCGCCAGCTGATCGGCGCCGACGACCCCGCCAGGGACGCGCCGTGCAGCCCGGCCTTCTCCCCGCTGGGGCCCTCCGGGTTCCCGGTGTTCTCGGCCAGGATCGTGATCGCGGGCGGGAACGTGAACGCCTCCGTCTGCGCCCCCGCCGCCGACCCGGACCCGAGGAACGCCCCGTTCAGCCACACCGAGTACGCCCCGGTCGGCGCGATCCCGTCCACGGTCAGCGTCACCCCGGTCTCCGACCCGGTCGCCGTGAAATGCCCGCGGTACCAGACGAACCCGCGGTCGTACCCGTAGTCCGACGCGTACAGCACCGGCGCGGACGACGAGCTCGCGTTCGACACCGGATGGTCGGCCAGCGTCCAGTCGCCGTCGTCGAATCCCGGCTGCGCCCCGGGCGCCTCCGACGCGAACTTCCAGTCGGTCAGCGGTGGCAGCGTCGCCGGCTGCGGTCCAGGAACGGTGCCGGTCAGCGATTCGTCCCCGTTGGCGGTGGTGCGGACCGGAGAACCATTCCAATCGATCGAACGGACCGCTGCCCCCGCCCACACCGTCAGCTTGCCCGCCTCGGAGGTGTCGCCGGTGAGGGAGAGCCTTCCGTCCCTGACGCCGGCGGTGCGCACCAGGTAGGCGCCCTCGACCAGAACCGTGCCCGCGCTGGTCGTCATCGGCCAGAGTCCCTCGGCGGTGTTCGTGTCCGCGACCAGCAGTTCCAGCGGGGCCGCGCCGCCGCCGGTGATCTCGACCTCGGTCAGGCCGCCGTGGACGTAGTCGAGCCGCAGGTCGTCCCGTGCGGCATCCCAGCTGGAGGTGGCGGAGCCGGACAGCACGGCGATCCGTGCCCGCCACCGGTCGGCGAGTGTCTTGCGGTCGACCAGCGCGAGCGTGGAGACCTGGCGGGCGGGTGATCAACGCGGAGCCTCCCGCGGGCGGATGTACTTTGGCGAGACTTCTCCTACCGGGAACTCCGCGCCCTCCCGGCGATGTCCGCATCCGTCAGCGCGCCTGCCCCGATGAGCCTTATGTTCCGTATGCCCGGTTCAGTCCGGTTGGGAAAACCTCACTGAGAAGTGTCTGATCTTGCGGCTGTCCCGACATTCATCCGTTGATGGTTGTTTGTGCTGAGTTCACTCGTATCTGGTGAGATTAGTGCGATTGAGGCAGTTCCCTTTGCCTTATGCGCGAAATCGCCATAAGGCACTCATGCGAAAGGCACATGCTCTTGTTCTCTGCACGATTCACAGCGCGCAAGCGCTGGGTGGTCGTCGGGACCGCGGTCGCCGTGCTCGCCGGCGGTGGCGGCGGCGCAGCGGCCGCCGTGACCGCCACCACGTCGAACCCGGCGTTCGGCACCAGCCTGGTCGGGACGCAGACCGACGGAAAGGTGCTGCTGCCCGACAACCAGTGGCTCACCCCGTACGGCACCAGGACCGAGCTGACGGCCCAGACGATCGGCACCGGGCTCAGCCCGGACGGCACGAAGGTCGCCGTGCAGGTCGGCGGCGACGACTCCGGCGCCGCGCACCTGCAGATCCTCGACGCCTCGACCAACGCGGTGCTGCAGACGTTCGGCGGGCAGGGCGTCGCCGCGCCGGTGTACTCACCGGACGGTACGGCCCTGTACGCGGCGACGCTGAACAGCGTCCTGAAGTACACGGTCGGCTCCGGCGGCCTGGTCACGGACCCGACCGACCCGACGGTGATCTCCCTGCCCAGCGGGTCATTCCCGTACGGGCTGGCGGTGTCCGCGGACGGCTCGACGGTTTACGCGGCGCTGAACGGCACCAACAAGGTCGGCGTCATCGACGCCGCGACCGGTACGTTGACCACCTCGATCCCGGTGGGCAACGCCCCGCAGGCCATCGCGGTCGTCGGCAACCAGCTGTTCGTCTCCAACCGGGGCGGTCGGAAGGCGCAGTCCGGTGACACGACCGACACCTCCGACGGCACGCCGATCGTGGTCAACCCATCGACCGCCGTGCCGGTGAGCGGCACGGTCTCGGTAGTGAACGCCAGCACCGACGCGGTCACCAACACGATCAACGTCGGCACCGAACCCACGAACATCACCGATCACGACGGCTACTTGTTCGTGACCAACACCAACAGCGACACGGTGTCGATCATCGACGCCGCGACGCAGAAGGTCGTGCAGACCTTCAACGTCAACCCGCTGCCCGGCAGCAAGACCGGCGCGTACCCGAACGACGTGACGTTCATCAGCAGGAACCAGTTCCTGGTGAGCGTGAAGAGCGCCAACGCGGTCGCTGAGTTCGGCTACAGCGGGGCGAACACCCCGGTGCGGTACGAGGGCCTCATCCCGACCGACTGGTTCCCGAACCAGGTGACCTACGACGCCAAGGTCGGCAAGGTCATCGTCAGCAACCAGCAGGGCGTCGGCACCGACGGCTACCAGCAGACCTACAAGGTCCTGGGCACGCTGACCTCGTTCACGCCGCCGTCCAACCTGCAGCTCGGCGCGCTGACCAAGGACGTCTTCACCGACAACGCCTGGAACAACCTGAGCAAGGACGGCAACAGCCAGGGCGGCAACGACAACAGCCAGCGTGGCAAGCTGCCGGCGATCCCGACGAAGCTGGGCCAGCCGTCCGCCATCAAGCACGTGTTCCTGATCGTCAAGGAGAACCGGACCTACGACCAGATCCTCGGTGACCTGGGCAAGGGCAACGGTGACTCGGCCGACACCAGCTACGGCGAGGCGGTCACGCCGAACCAGCACGCGCTGGCGGCCGACTTCACGGACTTCGACAACTTCTACGACAGCGGAATGCTGTCGGCGGACGGCCACAACTGGGTGATGCAGGCCGACCCGAACGACTACCTGGCGCAGGACTCCGCCAGCGACTGGGCGCGCAGCTACCCGGCCGGCGGTGGCGACCCGCTGTCGTATCAGCAGAGCGGCTTCTTGTGGAACACGGTCGAGGCCGCGGGCAAGACCGTCAAGAACTACGGCGAGTTCGACACCCGTTCCTCGGGTTCGCTCGGCACCTGGCAGCAGTACTACGAGGACGCAGAGAACCTGGAGAACCAGGCATCCGGCAGTCTCCCGGTCGCGGAGAACCAGTACCTGGACTGGCCCGACATCCCGTCGCTGGCCAATGTGACGAACGAGCAGTACCCGGAGTTCAACCTCGACGTCCCGGACCAGTACCGGGCCGACGTCTGGCTGCAGGACTTCGCCCAGCAGCTGCAGACCAACACCGTTCCCGGCCTGACGATCATGTGGGTGCCGAACGACCACACCGGCGGCATCGTCAGCGGTGACGCCTCCGTCGCCGACAACGACCTGGCCCTGGGCCGGATCGTGGACGCGATCAGCCACAGCAAGGTGTGGGGCTCCTCTGCGGTCTTCACCCTGGAGGACGACTCGCAGGCCGGCGACGACCACGTGGACGGCCACCGCGCCCCGCTGTTCATCGCCAGCCCTTACGCCAAGCGCGGCGTCGTCAGCGACACCTACTACAGCCAGATCAACGTCGTGAAGACGATCGAGCAGATCCTCGGCGCCAAGCCCATGAACCAGATGGACGAGGCCGCCGTCCCGATGTACGACGCGTTCGCCAACACCCCGGACGACACGCCGTACAACGCTGTCCTCAACCAGACCCCGCTGACCCAGGGGCTTTCCGGCAGCGCGCTGCCGACCGGCTCGTTCACGGACCCGACCACGACCACGGTGGGACCCGACCCCACGCCCGCGACATCGACGACGCCCACGACGGCCATGACGAACGCCGCGGACGCCAGGGCCGACAGCGCCGTCAATGCCGGCAGCACCGACGCCGTGCCGTCGACCGCGAATGTCCCCGCGGCCGAGAAGACCGTGGCCGCGGACTGGGGCTCCTGGTATGCCAAGTTCGCGGAGCCGCTGGTGACCGGTTCCAAGGCGCTCGAGGACTCGGTCAACCCGGAGCTGCTGAACCGGTACGACTGGTACACCTCGAAGGGCTGGACCACGCCCTACCCGGGCGACGCGAAGATCCTGGCGCCCGACCAGGTGCCCGGCCGCAACCTGCCCGCCGCCGACCTCGACGGCTGACAGCTGACGGCTGACG
>DATCGA010000405.1:0-19686 GCA_036509215.1 Trebonia sp. | reverse complement strand
CGGGCACCGGGCCGATCAGCGCCTGGTCAAGCCAGGCCGGGTACGCGCCGCAGACGACCGGGCCCCGGCCGTCCTTCCAGCCGGGCAGCGGTGCGGCCCCCACCCGGCCAGCGGCCGGGCGGCCGGCCGGCCGCGCCGCCGACTGGGGGGAGCGGACCGAGCGGATCGACCGAGTCAACGCAGACGGCTACCCCGAGCGGACCGAGCGGACCGAGCGGATCGACCGAGTCAACGCGGACGGCTACCCCGAGCCGCGCCCGAATGGCCGCAGCCCGGCGGCCGGCCGGCCGGCCGGGCCGACCGGGGGCCGGGCGTCCGATCCGTTCAGCGCCGCCGCCGCGCCGGTCAGCCCCGGCCGGGGCCGGGTCGACGCCGGCCGACGCGACAACGGGCGACCCGACAGCGGGCGGATCGACAACGGCCGGATGGACACCGCCAGGAGCGAGGGCGGGCGGATCGACGGCCCGGACTGGCGAACGCAGGACCGCCGAGAGCACGGTCGTGACGCCCACCGCGACCCTAGCCGGACCAGCGGGGGCTGGCCGGCGGCCAGCCGGGGCGGCCTCTCCGGCGCCGACCGGGCTGGCGACCGCCCCGGCGCCGACGACCCGCTGACCAGCACCGCCTACTCGAGCGCGTCGGCCAGCGACTCCGACGGGCGTTCCTACCGGGTGGCCGCGCGCCGTTCGCAGGCCCAGGCCAAGCTGACCGAGCAGACGCAGGTCTTCAGCGCGCCGACCGGCTATCCGTCCGACCAGCACCGAACCGAGGGGTACGAGAGCGGCCTCACCGGCGAGTACCCGACCCGGCAGTACGATTCCGCGGCACCCGCCGCGCCCGGCTCCGCGCGTGGCGGGCAGTACGAGGCGGGCGCGGCCGGCGACTACCCGAGCAGCCAGCACCGCGCGAACAGCGTGTCCGGGGTGACCGGCAAGTCCGCCGCCGACCAGTACCGGACCGGTGAGTACCCGGCCGGCGATTATCGGACTGGCGAGTACCAGACCGGCGAGTACCAGACCGGCGAGTACGGTCAGTACCGGCCCGACCCGCAGCCGACGGCCGCCCGCTACCAGGGCTATTCCGGCAGCCAGCCGGGGCTGTCCGGGCAGCCGGGCTCCGCCGTCAGCTCCAGTCAGCCGGCCCGGCGCGGGCCTCAGGGCCCGGCCGGCCCCGGGGCGCTGGGCGCCCCGAGCGGATCGAACGGATTCGGCGGGCACTCGGCCGGGAGCTCCGGCCGGCCCAGCCAGCCGAACGCGGCCGGCGCGCCCTCCGGGCAGTACCCGGCGCAGCAACCCCGGCATCGGCAGCCGCGCCCGCAGCCCCAGCTATCGCCACCCCAGGCACCGCAGTCCCAGGCACCCCGCCAGCCCGCGCAGCCGCAACTGCCGCCGTCGGGCGGTCCCGGCGCTGCGGGCGCTCCTGGCGGGAGCGGCCAGAGTGGCGGCGGCCAGGGCGGGGCCGCGCCGAGCAGGTCCCTGCCGGCCGGCGCCGGGCGCAATCCCTACGAGTCGGCCGTCACCGGTTCCTATCCCTACCCGGGCCAGCCCTACCCGGCCCGTTCCGGGCCGGGCGGCAACCGGACCAGCGGCGGGAACCCGGCCGTGGACGGCCGCGACGACCGCTACTACCGGCCGGCGCCGGCTCAGGCCGACGGGTACAACCAGGGCGCCGACGGCAACGACGGGTACGGCGCCCCCCGGGACCGCCGCTACTGACCGATTCCACGGTAAACGCGGGCTTTTGTAAGAGTTCTACGACCCCTGCACAAAGGCTTATGCGCCGATGCACGAGCCGGTAGCCTCTCGATCATGCGCGACGAGACGATCGGAAGCTTCCTCACCCGCCTTGCTGCCCGCAGCGCGGCACCCGGCGGCGGCGCCACCGGGGCGTTGCACGCTGCGCAGGCGGCAGCGCTGCTCGCGATGGTCGCCCGGTTCAGCGACGGCCCCCGGTACGACGCCGAGACCGTCGGCCGGGTCCGCGCCGCCGCGGACGGCCTGGCCGAAGAGGCGGTCGATCTCGCGGTGGCCGATGAGACCGCGTTCGGCAAGGTGGCGGCCGCCTACCAGCTGCCCCGGCAGTCCCCGGAGGACAAGCAGGCCCGGTCCGCCGCGATCGCCGACGCGACCGGCGGCGCCGCCCGCCCGCCGGCCGACCTGATGGCCGCCGCCGTCCGGCTGATCGGCCTGGCCGAGGAGCTGCTGCCGGTTGCGAACAAGAACGTGATCTCCGACATCGCGGCGGCGTCGGCCGCGATCTCCGCCGCCGCGATCACCGCCCGGGTGAACATCGAGGCGAACCTGCCCGGGGTCAAGGACGAAGAGCTGGCGGCCGAGCTGAAGGCGACCGCAGCCCTCGCCGACGGGGTCGCCGACCGGGCGGACCGGGTGGTCGTCGCCGTCCGCGAGGAGATCGCGCGGTGACCATGGAGCTATCGGGCCGCGAGCTGGCGAAGACGATCCGCGCCGCAGCCGCCGCCGAGGCGGCCGAGCTCTCCCAGGCGGGCAGGCAGCCCCGGCTCGCGGTGGTCACCGCCAACGACGACGGCGGAAGCGCCGCCTACGTCCGCTCGATCGCCAACGCGGCTGCGAAGGAGGGCATCGCCTGCGACGTGTCGCGCACCACCACCGCGGCCGGCATCGCCGCCATGCTCGCCCAGCTCGCCGACGACCCCGAGGTGCACGGCGTCCTCCTGCAGACCCCGCTCCCAGACGGCGCGAACCTGGCCGGCCTGGCGGCCGCGATCCCGCCGGCCAAGGACGTCGACGGGGCCAGCCCGGAGTCGCTGGGCAGGCTGGTGGCCGGGCTGCCCGCCTTCGCCCCGGCCACCGCCGAGGCCGTGCTCGCCCTGCTCGACCACTACAAGGTCGAGTTGCAGGGCAGGCGCACGGTGGTGGTCGGCCGTTCCGTGGTGGTCGGCAAGCCGGTCGCCCACCTGCTGCTCGACCGGCACGCGACCGTCACCATCTGTCATTCGCGGACCGCTGACCTCGCGGCGATCACCCGCCAGGCCGACGTGCTGGTCGCCGCCGTCGGCCGGGCCGGGCTGATCGGCCCTGGCCACGTCTCCCCCGGCAGCACCGTCATCGACGTCGGCACCAACGCCGCGCCCGACGGGGGCCTCGCGGGCGACGTCGATCCGGCCGTGGCGGCGGTCGACGGGGTGGCGCTGACCCCCGTCCCCGGCGGCGTGGGCCCGGTAACCACCGCGCTGCTGCTCCGGCACGTGGTCACCGCCGCGGCGGCGGCCGGCTGACGAGTCCGGGCGGCGAAGGCGGTCCGGGCCACGGCGGGACGACAGCGCCCTCGTGTTACAGGAGTGAAAAATTTCTCGTTTCTCCCGTTCCGGCGCCTCACATTGAGTAGAAACGAACCCTGTGACGGAAGAAACGAGTTACTGGGACAGTCAGGCGGCCACCTTCGACCACGAGGCCGACCACGGCCTGCTCGACCCACAGGTCAGGCAGGCGTGGCGGCGGCTGCTGGTGGCGGAACTTCCGGCCGCGCCGGCCGCGATCGCCGACCTCGGCTGCGGTACCGGGTCGCTGTCGGTGCTGCTGGCGGCGGAGGGTTACGCGGTCACCGGGCTCGACTTCGCACCGCAGATGATCAGGGCGGCCCGGGCCAAGGCGAGGGCGGCCGGGGTCAGCGCCCGGTTCGAGTTGTCGGACGCCGCCGCCCCGACCCTGCCCGCCGCGAGCTTCGACGTGGTGCTCGCCCGGCACGTGCTGTGGGCCATGCCCGACGCCGGCGACGCCCTCGAGGCCTGGCTCCGGCTGCTGCTCCCGGGCGGCCTGCTGGTGCTGGTCGAGGGACGCTGGTCGACCGGCGCGGGGCTGACCGCCCAGGAGGCCGGCCAGGCCGTGCTGCGGCATCGCACGGACGCGACCATCACCGCGCTGACCGATCCGGCCCTGTGGGGCGCCCAGGTCACCGACGAGCGCTACCTGCTCGTGAGCCGCCGTTAGCCGATCGTCAGGCCCGGACCGCCCGGCCCGGCCGAGCGTTGCCGTCCAGCCGACCGTCGCGCACGACGAAGGTGCCGTTGACCAGCACGTGCCGGATCCCGGCTGACGGCCGGGTGCTGTTGGCGTAGGTGGCCTGGTCAGCAATAGTTTCCGGATCGAACACGACGATATCGGCGTCGCTGCCCGCGCTGACCCGCCCCTTGCGCCGCATCGCGGGCACCCGGTCCTGCAGCAGCACCGCCGGGTGCAGGCTGCACTTGGCCAAGATCTCGGGAAGAGACAACCCGCCGCCGTCGCGGCTGAGCGTGCGAATCGAGCGGGCGTACGTGCCGGCCGTCCTCGGATGCGTGAACGCCGCGGGCGGCAGCGGCCAGGCATCCGGCTCTCGGGCGTCGCCGGTCCAGGTCAGAGGCATGGCGTCGCTGGCGATGACGGAGCCGGGGAAGGTCAGGTACCGGCGCAGGACAGCCTGGTCATCCGGGTCATCCTCGTCCAGCTGCCTGATGATGGCCAGCCCACCGGGGTCGGCGGCGCGCAGTTCGCTCAGCCTGGCCGCGCTGGAGACCTCCTCGCCGGTGGGGGCGTAGATGATGGACTTCGGCGTCAGGCCGCGCGCGGCGAGCCGGTCCGGGGCCAGGAAGGCGGCCCCGATGCCGGTCATGCCCGCGCCGTAGGGGTAGGCCTCGGTGCTGACCCGCGCCCCCGCCCGCTGGGCGCGCTCCACCAGCCCGAGCACCCGGTCGGCGTGCCGCAGGGTGGTGCTGTTGAGATGGCAGTAGTGCATCCGGGCGCCGGTCTCGCCCGCTGTCCTGACGATCTCCTCGGCGCCGTCGACGGGCGCGTCCGGCGTGAACTCGATGAGGTCGCGCGCGTGGGTGAAGGTGGGCACCCCGCTGGCCGCAGCGAGCGCGGCGACCCGCACGTACTCCCCGGTAGTGGTACCGGGCGCGTACCCGACCAGCAGGCCGATCCCCAGCGCCCCGTCGGCGACGTCGGCTTCGAGCATCTTCAGAACGCGGCCGATTTCTGACGGGGCGGCAGCGCGCTGCCACCGCGGGTCGGCGAGGTTGGCGAACAGCGGCTCGACCGACCCGTCGAGCGGAACGCCGGAGAGCACGCTCATTCTGGCCAGCGCCCAGGAAGTGGCGAACCCGTAGTTCAGCGGCCGACCCGCCGCCGCCGCAGCCGCGTACGCGGCCGCCACCGGCATGACGCCCGCCTCGAGCTCCAGCGCGGTCGTCACCCCGTCGGCCACCCGAAGCCGGGCGCTGCCCAGGTCGTGGGCGTGACTGTGCAGGTCGACGAACCCCGCCGTGACCACCTGGCCGGCGACGTCCGCCTCCTGCCTGCCGGGCGGCAGGCCGGCGCCGACCGCGACCACCCGGTCGCCCGCGATGGCCACGTCGCGCACCGCGTCAAGACCCGATTCCGGGTCGATGACCCGCCCGCCCCGAAGTACCACGTCATAGGTAGCCACGATGGGACATTACCCAGCCAGCCCGCCGCCCACGGCCGGGCCCGGCCCGTTGGCGGATGCCCCAGCCGGTGACCGGCATCTTCTGTCCCTGTGGCCGATGTTTTGCCGGCTGCGCCGCCACATAATCGGCAGGGCCCGGACGGCCGGGCACCGCGGACCGCGGCTGAGTTCAGGAGAAAGGGAGCAGGCAACGGTGGAGGTATCCCTCGAAGGCAAGGTCGCGCTGGTGACGGGCGTCGGGCCGAACATCGGCAGCGGGGTGGCGCTGGCGCTGGCCAGGTACGGCGCCAAGGTCGCGTGCAACGACGTGTCCAAGGAGTCGATCGACGCCTGCATAGCCCGGGTCGAAAGGAACGGCGGCGAGGCCATGGCCGCCCCCGGCGACGTCACCGACGAGGCCACCGTCAAGGGCTACATCAACGACGTGCTGGCGAAGTGGGGCCGGATCGACATCCTGGTCAACAACGCCGCGCTGCTCGGCGGCCGGGGCGTGCTCGACGAGACCGCGGAGGCGTTCCAGCGGGCCGTGATGGTCTCGGCCATGGGCACCTTCCTCAACACCAAGTACGTCGGGCGGGCGATGGCCGAGCGCGGCATCAAGGGCTCGATCGTCTGCGTCTCCTCCTCCAACGGCTGGTCGGGCACCGCGGGCGTCTGCGCCTACGCGTTCCACAAGGGCGGCGTGAACAACTTCGTCCGGGCCGCCGCGATGGACCTCGCCCCGTACGGCATCCGTGTCAACAGTTACACTCCGACCGCGCCGAACCCGGACAACCCGGAGCTGCTGGCCGAGCGCGCCGCGCAGGGGCTCGGGCCCGGCGGGGTGCTGTCCGGCCCGCCCGGCGGCGGCCTCGGCGGCCCGACCGGCGACGAGGAGTGGCGGCGGCCGAGCCGGTACGCGGGGCCGCGGGCGCCGATGGTGCCGATGGGCAGCACCGGCACGCCGACCGACATCGGCCACACGATCGCCTGGCTCTGCTCGGACTACGCCCGGCTGATCACCGGCATCGACCTGGTCGTCGACGGCGGCGCGCGGGCGAGGAACTTCGCCTACATTCCGGCCGCGCCCGATCAGCTGGCGGGCCCGCTGCCGCTGATCACGCTCGACAGCACGCCGATGCCGGAGGGGTTCGGCCCCTTCTAGCCGACTGCTGGCAACCGACGCCGCCCGCTCCGGCCGGAGGTGGCCGGAGCGGGCGGCGGGTCGGTTCGGGTCAGGCGGCCGGCCGCCTCTTGCTGTTATCCGGGCCGGCGGCTAGCCGTGGGCGGCGACCGCGAAGCCGGCCAGCATGCTCTCCAGTCGCGGCGGCAGGTCGAGGACGACGACCGATTCCTGCTCGGCCGGGTCGGTCCTGGCCACCACCGCCACCATCGGGCTCGCGCTCCGGTTGACCGGCAGGTGCGGGGTTCCCGGCGGCACGTACAGGAAGTCGCCCGCCCGCAGCACCGTCCCCATGGCCAGCCCCGGGCCGTGCCAGACCTCGACCTCGCCCTCGGCGATGTAGATCGCGGTCTCGTGGCCGTCGTGCAGATGCGGCGTGCCCCGGGTGCCCGGCGGGATCGTCAGCACGTGCATGCAGAGCGCCTGGCTCCCGGCCGACCCGCGGCTGACCCCGGTGCTCAGGGCCACCCCCTGCTTCCCGTCATAGCTGTCGCGCGTGCGGATGACCACGCATCCGCCGTCGGTCCCCTGTCGCATCGTCTGTGTCACGGTTGCTCCCCCTTGGCGCATCATGAAATAACACCTAAACCGGATGTTTCCGATTCGGAACTGGCGGCGCACGCTCGAGGGAACCAGGGCTCGCAGTGGGGATGCCTCTGCCGTGGCATGAAAACGGTGCCGCCGACCATCCAGGACCGATCGGTAGGTAGCTACGCTACGCCGCTCGGTCATACACGCAAAGTCACCACCCCGGCAGCTATTCGCAGCAAGTGCCGATCGCTGCAACTTTCGCCCGCACTGTCACTCGCGTACCACCATCAGTTCACCCGTGCGTGTTACCGGATACTCGTTACCAGACTCCTGTTCGAGGGAATAACAGCAGGCGTGAAGGTCTCTGGCGTGGGTCGCGCCGAACCGGGGGCGCTGTGGTCCGCGCTGGCGGCGGCCGACGCGGGGTGGCACGTCTTCCCCTGCGCGGCCGGCTCGAAGCGCCCCGCGCTGCGGGAGAACTGGCAGGACCTCGCGACCACCGACCGCGGCCGCGTCCGCGCCTGGTGGGCGCGCCAGCCCTACAACGTCGGCATCGCCTGCGGCCCGTCCGGCCTCGTCGTCATCGACCTGGACGTCGCCCGCGACCGGCGCGAGGGTTCCGATGGGCGGGGACTCGACGGCCCCGCGTCCGGCGCCGACGCCCTCCAGCGGCTGTGCCGGGCGCACGGTCAGCGGTACCCGGCCGGCACCTACACCGTCGACACCCCGTCCGGGGGAAGCCACCTGTACTTCACGGCTCCGGAGACGCCGGTGCGGAACTCGGCCGGGCGGCTCGGCCCGCTCATCGACGTCCGCGCCGACGGCGGCTACGTGGTCGGCGACGGCAGCCTGATCGACGGGCGACGCTACGCCGCCCGGGGCGACTTCCTGCCGCTGGCGCTGCCGCTGCCGGCCTGGTTGGCGCGGCTGCTGACCGAGCCGCCGGCGCTGCCCGAGATCACCCGGCCGTTGCCGGCCCTCGACCGGGCCCAGGGCCGGGCCTACGCGCTGGCCGCCTTCCGCGAGGAGACCCGCCGGGTCGCCGAGGCGCGGGTCGGGACGAGGAACGACACGCTCAACCGGGCCGCGTTCAGCCTCGGCCAGCTGGTCGCGGCCGGGCTGATCCCGCCGTTGCCGGTCATGACCGGGCTGGCCGACGCCGCCGCCCAGGCCGGGCTGCCGGCCGACGAGGCCCGGCGGACGATCCGCTCGGGGCTGGCGGCCGGCGCGCGCAAGCCGCGTCCCTCCCCGGTCTGATCAGCGCAGCCTGACCAGCACCCGCCTGACCGACAGCGGCCTGACCGACAAGCGGCCAGATCAGCACGGGCCGCGCGGCCCGCCGCGATCAGCCGATCGACGCCAGCGGCCGGACCACCTTGTCGCCGAGCAGGGTAACGAACCTGGCCGGGTCGGGCATGGCCGGCGCGACCTCGACCAGGCTGACGCCGAGGGCGGCGTACTCCTCCATCGAGGACAGGAACTCGCTGACGTCGCCCTCGGGGTTGACCCGGCCGAGGATCGTCTTGGCGATGCTGTCGTAGTCGCGGCCGACCGCGTCGCAGTGCCCGCGCAGGATGTCGAGCTTGCGCTTGACCTCCTCCGGGCTGGTGGAGAACAGGTTGCACGCGTCGGCGTACTGCGCGACCAGCCGCAGGGTCTTCTTCTCGCCGCCGCCGCCGATCAGGATGGGCGGACGCGGCGACTGCAGCGGGCGCGGCACGCAGATCGTCTCGGCCAGCTGGTAATGCTTGCCGTTATAGGGGCCCTCGTCGTCGCTCCACATCTGCTGGCAGATCTGGATCGCCTCCTCGAGCCGCTCGAACCGCTCCGCCACCGGCGGGTAGGCGACGCCGAGGGCGAGGTGCTCGCGCTCGTACCAGGCGGCGCCGATGCCCAGGAACGCCCGGCCCCCCGACAGCACGTCGAGGGTGGCGACGGTCTTGGCCAGCAGGCCGGGGTGCCGGTAGGTGACGCCGGTGACGAGCAGGCCGAGCCGCAGCCGCTCGGTCTTGGCGGCGACGAAGTTCAGCACCGAGTAGCCCTCGAGCATCGGGTCGTGCGCGTCGGCGAAGTGCTCCATCTGGAACCAGTGGTCCATCGCGGTGAAGACCGTGCAGCCGGCCTCCTCGGCCGCGATCGCGGTGTCGCCGACCGCCGACCGCAGCCCGGCCGGGCCGCTCGGCAGCGTGAAGTTCATGAAGTGAACGCCTACCTGCATGAGGGAAGTCCTCTCCTAGTCATCGTCAGTCACATCCGTTCGCCGGCGTCCGCGTCCGCGGGGCCGGGCCGCTTCCGCCGGCTCCATAGCCATCCGATGACCGCGATGAGCAGACCACCGCGAAGCCACACGTCGGCCAGGTTGAAGGTCGGCCCGTAGAAGGAAAGGTGGATCCAGTCGGTCACCGCCCCGTGCAGCCGGCCCGGCGGGCGAACCAGGCGGTCGACCAGGTTGCCGAGCCCGCCGCCGACCGCGAGCCAGGCGCCGAACCGCTCGGCCGCAGTGGCGGCGCGCGCCGCCCAGACCCCGAGCGCGATGATCAGCGCCAGGCTCACGATCGCGACGACCGACTCGTAGCCCGCCCCGATCCCGAAGGCGGCGCCGTGATTGGCGACGAGCTGCAGCCTGACGATCCCGCCGGGCACGGCGATCTGATGCCCACCTCGAAGCGCGGACAGCGCCCAGGCCTTGGTCGCCGCGTCGGCAACCAGGGCGAACAGCGCGACACCGGCCCAGCAGGCGGCCGACCAGGCGGCGCCCGCCCGGCGAGCCCTCGCGCTGGCCCCCGGCATCGACCACCTCGCCCGGCAAACAGATGTCATGTCACTCAACCCTACCGCCGAGCCGACGCTGCGAATCAGTCAGCTGACGGATGTCTTGCGCTGCAAATTGCAGCAGTCTTTTCAGTATCCGATGCACTTGACCGAAAGGCGAACCTATGACTAGCGCTACCTGGAACGACGTGAGGTTCCTGACCATCTACGAGCTGGCCGTGATGATGCGGATCTCCAAGATGTCGGCCTACCGGCTGGTGCGGACCGGCGAGCTGGAGGCGATCCGGGTCGGCCGGTCCTATCGCATCCCCGAGCAGGCCGTCATCAGCTACATGCGCGACGCGGCCTTCACCCCGGCCGGCCTCGCCTCTTAATGGCCGGCCGAATGAAAGCCGGCTGAAGCTCCCATCTCGCAGTGACCATTTGTGGTACTCCCATAGCGCACAGTGATCACTTGTGGGGGCTCATGCGAACGATCGCCGCCTCCGGGCTTGTCGCGCTGACCGCGATGCTCGGTGTCGCCGCCTCGATGGCCGTCGCCAGTCCCGCGACGGCCGGGCAGAGACCGACGACCGCCGCGTCGGCCAAGGCCGTCAACCCGGTCAGGGCCGTTAAGCCGCTTAGGGCAGTCAGGCCGGCCAAGGCACCGCCGGCCAACCAGCTGTACGGCGTGTCCTGCCCGTCCGCGAACGACTGCGTGGCCCTCGGCATCAACGAGAACGCCGCCGACACCGCCAAGGGAGGCGGCGCGCTGATCCAGACCTGGAACGGCAAGACCTGGACGAGGATGTCATTTCAGCCGCCGGCCAGCGCCAAGGACGATGCCGACCTCATCGGGGTGTCGTGCACTGCGGCCAAGAACTGCGTCGCGGTGGGCGTGGGCGGCGACGGCGCCACGGCGGCCTGCTCTCGTTCGCCGAGTTCTGGGACGGCAAGGCCTGGGGCGGTCGGCTTCATCGACGCCGACTTCAACGACGGCGGCCACACCGGCAAGGCCGCCTCGACGTCGTGGAACGGGAAGACCTGGACCGCGACCAGCGTGCCGGCCCCCGGCAAGCGCAAGGCAAGCCTGTTCAGCGAGGTCAGCCGCCCGGCTGCGGGCGGCTGCGCGGCGGTGGGGCAGCTGGGTCCGTACAACTCGGACGAGGGCAGCGGCCTGGCCGGATCCTGGAACGGCAAGAGCTGGAAGCTGGGAACGACGCCGTAGCGCGCACGAAGCCGTAAGAAGACGTGCAGGCCGGCCCAAAGCGGGCCGGCCTTCACGGTTAATCGAGGCTGATCAGGCGACGTCGAACCGGTCGAGGTCCATCACCTTGTACCAGGCGGCAACGAAGTCGGCCACGAACTTCTGCTTCGCGTCGTCGCTCGCGTAGACCTCGGCGAGGGCGCGGAGCTCGGAGTTGGAGCCGAAGATGAGGTCAACCCGGGTGCCGGTCCAGACCACCTGGCCCGCCGCGTTGCGGCCCTCGAACGCGTTCGCGTCCTCGGCCACCGGCGTCCAGGTGGTGTCGTAGTCGAGCAGGTTGGCGAAGAAGTCGTTGGTCAGCTGACCGGGGTTGGCGGTGAGCACGCCGACCTTGGACTTGTCGTAGTTCGCGCCCAGCACCCGCAGGCCGCCGACCAGCACCGTCATCTCCGGGGCGGTCAGCGTGAGCAGGTTCGCCTTGTCGATGAGGAGGTACTCAGCCGACAGGCGGTTGCCCTTGCCGAGGTAGTTGCGGAACCCGTCCGCCTTCGGCTCGAGCGCCTCGAACGACTCGGTGTCAGTCTGCTCGGCAGTCGCATCCGCCCGGCCGGGCGTGAACGGCACCTGCACCGAGAAGCCCGCGTCGGCCGCGGCCTTCTCCACTCCGACGCCGCCGCCCAGCACGATCAGGTCGGCCAGCGAGATGTGCTTGCCGGACGCGTTGAACGCGGTCTGGATCGACTCGAGCACCCGCAGCACCGCCGCGAGCTCGTCCGGGTTGTTGACCTCCCAGCCGCTCTGCGGCTCGAGGCGGATCCTGGCGCCGTTGGCGCCGCCGCGCTTGTCGCTGCCGCGGAACGACGAGGCCGCCGCCCACGCGGTCGAGACCAGCTGCGAGACCGACAGGCCGGAGCCGAGGATCTGCGCCTTGAGCGCGTCGATGTCGGCCCCGGAGACGAGCTCGTGCGTCACCGCCGGCAGCGGGTCCTGCCAGATCAGCTCCTCGGACGGCACCTCCGAGCCGAGGTAGCGCACGATCGGGCCCATGTCGCGGTGGGTCAGCTTGAACCACGCGCGGGCGAACGCGTCGGAGAACGCGTCCTGGTCCTCGGCGAAGCGCCGGGAGATCTGCTCGTAGATCGGGTCCACCCGCAGCGCCAGGTCGGTCGTCAGCATCCGCGGCTCGCGCTTGCCCGGGCCGAACGCGTCCGGCACCAGGTCGTTGCCCGCGCCGCCGCCCTTGGGCCGCCACTGGTTGGCGCCCGCCGGGGACTGGAACAGCTCCCACTCGTAGGCGAACAGGATGTGGAAGAACTCGTTGTCCCAGCGAGCCGGGTGGTAGGTCCAGGTGACCTCGAGCCCGCTGGTGATCGCGTCGGCGCCCACGCCGGTGCCGTAGGTCGACTTCCAGCCCAGGCCCTGCAGCTCGATCGGCGCGGCCTCGGGGTCGGGGCCGACGTTCTCGTCCGGGCCGGCCCCGTGGGTCTTGCCGAAGGTGTGGCCGCCGGCGATGAGGGCGACGGTCTCCTCGTCGTTCATCGCCATCCGGCGGAAGGTCTCGCGGATGTCGCGGGCCGAGGCAAGCGGGTCCGGGTTGCCGTTGGGGCCCTCGGGGTTGACGTAGATGAGGCCCATCTGGACCGCGCCGAGCGGGTCCTCGAGCTCACGGTCGCCGGTGTAGCGCTTGTCGTCGAGCCACTCGGTCTCCGGGCCCCAGTAGACGTCCTCCTCCGGCTCCCAGGTGTCCACCCGGCCGCCGGCGTAGCCGAAGGTCTTGAAGCCCATCGTCTCCAGCGCGACGTTGCCGGTCAGCACCAGCAGGTCGGCCCAGGAGATCTTCTGGCCGTACTTCTTCTTGACCGGCCACAGCAGCCGGCGGGCCTTGTCCAGGCTGACGTTGTCGGGCCAGCTGTTGAGCGGCGCGAACCGCTGCTGGCCGGAGCCGGCCCCGCCGCGGCCGTCGCTGATCCGGTAGGTGCCCGCGCTGTGCCACGCCATCCGGATCGTCAGCGGGCCGTAGTTGCCGAAGTCGGCCGGCCACCAGTCCTTGGAGTCCGTCAGCACCGCCGCGATGTCCTGCTTGACGGCGGCGAGGTCGAGGGAGTTGAACCCCTCGGCGTAGTTGAACTGCTCGCCCATCGGGTTGGCCTCGGCCGGGTTCTTGGCCAGGATCTTCAGGTTGAGCTTGTTCGGCCACCACTCCTGGTTGGCGTCGCCCTGGGCCGGGTGGGTGCGGCCGTGCATGACCGGGCACCCGCCGGCGGTCTCCTCCTCGCCGGCCTCCGGCGTCGCGCCCTCGATGACTACTGGGTCATGGTTGTCGGACATGAAATTCCTTCCGGACTAGTCGTTGTCACGGCGCCCACGAGCTGCGGGCAGTGGAACAGTCGGGGCACAGGCCCCAGTAGATGACCTCGGCCTCATCGATCTCGAAGCCGTGGTCATTGGACGCGGTCAGGCAGGGTGCGTCACCGACCGCGCAGTCAACGTCGGCGACCGCACCGCACGCCCGGCAGATGACGTGGTGGTGGTTGTCCCCGATGCGCCCCTCGAACCGGGCCGGGCTGCCGGCCGGCTCTATCCGACGCACCAGCCCAGTCGCGGCGAGCGCGTTGAGCGCCTCGTACACGGCCTGCAGGGAGACGTGGCCAACCCGCTCGCGCACGCCCGCGGCGAGCGCCTCGACCCCGAGGTGGTCGCCGTGGCGGACCGCCTCGAGCAGCGCGACGCGGACGGCCGTCACCCGCAGCCCGGCCCCGCGCAGCTCATCGGCGGCAGTCAGGTCCGGGGTCTCGGTCATGCTCGCCAACCTACTCCCCTAAAGGCGAACGTTTCAAGTTAGCGATCGATTCAGGTCTAGTGGCGCGGCCGGCCGCACCTCTCCGGCCGGCGACTCCCTGCCGCTAGCTTCCCCCGGCAGGTCAAGATCAAAATCATGAGCAGGTCGAACGGACCCTGTCTTCGCGCCAACCGTGAGGTGATCCCGGTCACGGGGAACGGACGGGGGAGGCGGAGCAGCGGTCCGTTCCATACGATGCTCTTGACTTTGTGGTTGATGCTTGAATTATTTGACCGATGAGGGAACCGAGATGACGAAACTCAGGGCCAGCGCCTTCGAGGCGCTCCAGGACGTCGTGGCAGACGGGATGACGATCGCCGTCGGCGGCTTCGGGCTGTCGGGGAACCCGTTCGGGCTCATCGACGCGCTGCGCGACACCGGCGCCCGCGACTTGACGATCGTCTCCAACAACATGGGGACCGACGGGTTCGGGCTCGGCATCCTGCTCGAGTCCAAGCAGGTCCGCAAGGTGATCGCCTCTTACGTGGGCGAGAACAAGCTCTTCGCCCGGCAGTACCTGGACGGCGAGATCGAGGTCGACCTCACCCCGCAGGGCACCCTCGCCGAGCGGCTGCGGGCAGGCGGGGCGGGCATCCCCGCCTTCTACACCCCGACCGGGTTCGGCACCCCCGCGGCCGAGGGCAAGCCCACGGCCGAGTTCGACGGCAAGCACTGCGTGCTCGAGCGCGCGATCGTGGCCGACATCGGCCTGGTGCACGCGCACACCGCCGACGCGGAGGGCAACCTGCGGTATCGGTACACCTCGCAGAACTTCAACCCGCTGGCGGCGATGTCCGGGCGGACCACGATCGTCGAGGCCGAGATCATCCTCGACGGGAGCTACATCGAGCCCGACTCGGTGATGACCCCGGGGATCTTCGTGCACCGGATCGTCGCGGCGGACCCGGACCGGAAGCCGATCGAGAAGCACACCGTCCGGCAGCCCGCGGTTTTGCCAGGCCAGACAGCCCAGCCGGCGCAGGAGGCCTGACATGTGGACCCGTGACGAGATGGCCGCGATCGCGGCCCGCGACCTGCGCGACGGCGAGTACGTCAACCTCGGCATCGGCATTCCCACGCTGGTCGCCAACCACCTCCCGCCCGGCGTGCGGGTGATCCTGCACAGCGAGAACGGCCTGCTCGGGATGGGCGAATTCCCGCTCGAGGGCGAGGAGGACGCCGACCTGATCAACGCGGGCAAGCAGACCGTCACGATCGCGCCGGGCGGCAGCTGCTTCGACTCCGCGACCTCGTTCGCGATGATCCGCGGCGGCCACGTCGGGACCGCGATCCTCGGCGCGATGGAGGTGTCGGCCGGCGGCGACCTCGCCAACTGGTCGATCCCCGGCAAGGTCGTCAAGGGCATGGGCGGGGCGATGGACCTGGTCGCGGGCGCGCGCCGGGTGCTGGTGATCACCGAGCACGTCGCCAAGGACGGGACGCCCAAGGTCGTCGCCGAATGCTCGCTGCCGCTGACCGGCCGGGGCGTCGTCGACCAGATCATCACCAACCTGGCCGTGTTCGACGTGACCGACTCCGGGCTGGTGCTGACCGCCCTGCCCCCGGACGGCGACGTCGACAAGCTCCGCGAGTGCACCGGCGCCCCGTTCAAGGTCGCGGACGACCTGCAGACACTCTGAGTCTGGCAGGTGCCATTTCTGGACCCATTTCGCCCCACCGCCATACGGGGAGCTAGCCGGGTCTGAGTTGTCCGCGTCGCCGAGCTAGTGGTCGGCGACTGCGTTAGCGGTGCGCTGGAGATGGTCGGCCATGATTCGCTTGGCGGACTCACTGTCACCGCGTTCGATGGCGTCGACAAGGACACGATGCTCCTGGAGATGCTGGTCGAGTCCTTCCGCGGGCCGATCCTGATGTCGCTCATGGAGGCCAGGGAAGTCGCCCCCGAGATGGGCGGCCTCGGGACGAAGGAACACGAGCGGTTCATCGAGGCGGTCCGCCGCCGCGACTGCGACGACGCCGGCCGCATCATGGGCGAGCACCTGGCCCGCACCGCCGGCCGCCTCCGCCACGACCACTAGCGATCTCGCCCGGGTCGCGTCCGCGACCGAGGCGCCATCGCGCGTGAGCATTGATCAATCGCGGGTCAGCGCCTGGTCCAAGGTCGGAGCTTGTCGGGGTTGCGGATGACCCAGATGTGCGTGATCTTGTCGGCGGCGATGTCGAAGGCGAATACCGTCACGGTGACGCCGTTCTGCTGGGCGACCAGGCCCGGCTGGCCGTTGACGGTTTGCTCCAATATCGTCAAGCCGGGTCTCCGGCCGGCGATGCCGGCCAGGTAGCGGGCGACCTGCTCGCCGCCTTCGATCGGGCGCCGCGCGGCGCTGACCTTGCCGCCGCCGTCGGCGGAGGCGGTCGCGCCGGGATCGAGCAGGCCGATCAGGGCGCCGATGTCCTTGGCTTCCCACGCCTGCCTGAAGCTCCTGACGATGCCGGCCTGCTCGGCGGGCGGGGTCACCGGTGACTGCGGTGCCCGGACGCGATGGCGGGCGGAGGAGGCCAGCTGGCGGCAGGCGGCCGGGGTCCGGGGTCCGGCCGACGATCTCGGCCACCTCCGCGAACGGGTAGCGGAAGACGTCGTGCAGAACGAACGCGACGCGCTCGGCCGTGGTCATCGTCTCCAGCACGACGAGGAAGGCCATCGTGACCGACTCGTCGAGGGTGACCCGGTCAGCTGGGTCGGCGGTGGCCGCGCCCGGTTGCGGCCCGAACTCCTCCCGGCGTCCCGGCAGCGGCTCCGGCAGCCATTCGCCCACGTACCGTTCCCGCCGGGCGCTGGCCGAGCCGAGCAGATCCAGGCAGATGCGGCTGGCGACCGTGGTCAGCCAGCCGCCGGGCGAGTCGATCGCCTGCTGCTGCTCCGGCGTCAGCGCGTACCAGCGGGCGTAGGTCTCCTGGACCGCGTCCTCGGCGTCGGCCAGGGAGCCGAGCAGCCGGTAGGCCAGATTGATGAGGTGGCGGCGCTCCCCCATGATCACGCTCAGGCTCGGGTCGGTCCGGCCGCGCCCCGGCCCGGATGGGGTGGTCATGATGTCGCCCGCCTCCCTTCGGTCACCGCTGGCCCTACCCGTTCGACGAGACAGCACCCCTGAGTGTCAGCCGCCCGCCTCGCCTGACATCCGGTGCGGCCGCATCGTCGTAAGGCTGAGCGCACATCATCATCTCGCTACCGGAGAGGACGTCCGATGAAGGCCATCCGCATGCACGAGCCAACCGGAATCGACGGGCTTGTCTTCGAGGAGGTGCCCGACGCCACCCCAATGGCCTGCGACGTGCTGGTCAAGGTGGCCGCCTGCGGCATCACCCACAACGAGCTCGACTGGCCCCTGTGGACCTGCCGGGCCGGTCATCGCCGCAGCTCGATCATCCCCGGCCACGAGGTGTCGGGGGTCGTCGCCGGGCTGGGCTACGGCACCGCCGGGTTCTCCGTCGGGAACGAGGTGTTCGGGCTGACCGACCAGTTCCGCGACGGGGCGGCGGCCGAGTACGTCGCGGTCGAGGCCCGTAACGTCGCCAAGAAGCCGCGGACCGTCGACCACGACCACGCGGCGGCGGTGCCGCGGGCCGGCCTGACCGCGTGGCAGGCCCTGTTCGACCACGGGAAGCTCGCCAAGGGGCAGACGGTCGTCATCCACGGCGCGGGCGGCGCGGTCGGGTCGACGGCGGTCCAGCTCGCCCGCTGGGCCGGCGCCGACGTGATCGGGACCGGCAGGAACCGGATCCGTTCGCAGGTCATGGAGCTGGGCGCCGACCGCTTCATCGCGCTCGACACCGACCATCTCGAAGACGTGGCCGGTCAGGCGGACCTGGTGTTCGACACGATCGGCGGCGAGGTGCTCGCCCGATCGCCGGCCCTGCTGCGGCCGGGCGGCACGCTGGTCGTCATCAAGGCGGACGCGCGGCGGCCGGCCGGCCGCGGCGACATCACCACCGTCGTCTTCATCCAGGAGTCCAGCCGCGACCAGCTGACCGAGCTCGCCCGGCTGGTCGACGAGGGGCAGCTGCGCCCGCAGGTCGGCCTGGTGTACCCGCTTGCGGAGGCAGCCCAGGGGTACCGGGCGAAGGCCGCCGGCGGTATCTCCGGCCGTGTCATTCTCCGGCCCTGATTCGCCGGAACTGAATAGGCTCGGCCCGTGAGCGAAGTGATGCGCGCGCTGATAATCGATGGTCCAGGGTCGGCTCGGGTGGGCGTGGTCGAGGTCCCGCGTCCGGCCGCCGGGCAGGTGGTGGTGGACGTTCACCGGGTCGGGATCTGCGGGACCGACGGCGAGCTGCTCACCGGGGAGCTGGCCTACTTCGAGCAGGGGAAGTCACGCTTCCCGCTGCGTCCCGGGCACGAGTGGTGCGGCGTCGTCGGCGCCGTCGGCGCGGGGGCCGACGAGGCCTGGCTCGGCGCCCGCGTCACCGGCGACACCATGCTCGGCTGCGGTCATTGCCGCCGCTGCCGGGCGGGCAACGGGCACGTCTGCGCGGACCGCCACGAGATCGGGATCACCGCCTGGCCGGGCGCGCTGGCGGACAAGGTGCTCGTTCCCGCTGCCAGCCTGCACCGGCTGCCGGCCGCGGTCGACGACCGGGCGGGCGCGCTGGTCGAACCGGGCGGCAACGCCCAGCGGGCGGCGGCCGCCGCCCAGGCGGGACCGGGCAGGCGGATCCTGGTCTGCGGGCCGGGCACGATCGGGCTGCTCGCGGTGGCCTTCGCCCGCGCCGCGGGCGCCGAGGTCGACGTCCTCGCGGCCGACCCGCGCCGCCGCGACCTGGCGGCGACGTTCGGGGCCGGACGGTACTGGACGGCCGAGGATCCGCCGCCGGGCACGTACGACGCGGTCATCGACTGCACCGGTGATCACCGCGTTCCCGCGTCCGCCCTGGCGCTGGTCGAGCCGGCCGGACGGGTGGTCTACATCGGCGTCTCCCCCCGGCCGAGCCCGGTCGACAGCCGCGACCTCGTGCTCAACGACCTCACCGCGGTCGGCATCCTCGGCGCGTCGGCCGGCCTCGCGACCGCCATTGAGCACTATGCCGACGGCCGGGTCCGGCCGGGCGCCCTCGTCGAGGTCGTCGTGGGCCTCGGCCTGGCGGCGGAGGCGCTGGCCGGACGGATCGACCCGGAGCCGGGCGTCAAGGTGCACATCGACCCGCGCCTGTGACCGCTCCGATCCTGGGCGAAATTAGCCGACATGACGATGTATCTGGCTGCCGGCCGCTGGTCGCCGCGGCGGCGACGGTGGAGGCGACGCTGCGGCGCTCGACGGCGCGCCGCTCGCGCACCTGGCCGCGCACGGCCACCACGACCGGGAGAACGTCCTGTTCTCCCGGCTCGACCTGGCCGACGGGCCGCTGATGGCCTACGACGTGCAGCGCCTGCCGCAGCCGCCCAGGCACGTGGTGCTGTCCGCGTGCGACGTCGGCCGCACGGTGGTCCGGCCGGGCGATGAGATCCTCGGCTTCACCGCGGCGCTGCTGCACCTGGGGACGGCCACGGTGATCTCGAGCGTCAGCCGGGTCGACGACGAGACCGCGCTCGCCATCATGACCGCGTATCACCGCGCGCTGTCGGCCGGCCTCCGCCCGGCTGAGGCGCTCGCCCGGGCGGGCGGGCACCCGGACCCGAATGCGGCGCCTGCCAACGCGGCCCTGGATGCGCCGCTTACGCCGTTCGTCTGTTTTGGGGCGGGCTGACCGGTATCCAGCGGCGGCGGCCGCCCTCTTAATCAACGTTGGAACTCATCC
>DATCGA010000404.1:0-10018 GCA_036509215.1 Trebonia sp. | reverse complement strand
CGGCCATCGCCCGCGAGCTCGCCGCCGGCGGCGAGACCCTGCGGCTCGCGAGCGCCAACCGGGAGTCGGCCCGAACGCTGGCAGCAAGGATCGGTCCCGCCGCAATCGCCGCCACTGACAACAAGGACGCGCTGCAAAAAGCCGACGCGGTCATCCTGGCGCTGCGCTTCACCGTGCTGAAGAGCGTCATCGACGAGATCGCCGGCCGGCTAGCCGGCAAGCTGGTGGTCGTTCCCAGCAACCCGATCAGCGCCGACGCGCACGGCAACCTCACCCGGCTCCTGCCGGAGGGCCAGTTCTCGGGGAACGTGGTAGCCGGCTGGCTGCCGGCCGGGGCGCGCCTGGCCATGGCGTTCAACACCCTGCCGGCCGATCTGCTCGAGTCCTCGAGCAACCAGTCGCCGCAGCGGGCCGTCCTCTTCTACGCCACCGACGACGACCGGGCCGGCCACGAAGTCGAACGGCTGATCCGCATCGCCGGCTTCGAGCCGGTGCAGGCGGGCGGCCTCGACCAGTCAACTCGACTCGAGGTAGACGGCGACCTCCACGCTCTCGTCATCACCCCCGCAAGGGCCCGGTCCTTGATCGCCCATCAAGCCACAGGGTCCACGCCCGCACGTCCTTGATCCGGAACACCCGGTGCACCGTCCACGGGTCGGCCTCGAAGACGGAGCGCACCGCGCCGGAGTCCCTCGCCTCGACGGCGAGCAAGGCGATGTCCTCCGCGTCATCGCTGGCGATCGGCCCGCCGAGCAGGATGACCCCGCGCTCAACGAGCTCGTCGGCGAAGTCGGCGTGCTCATCCCAGAGGGCCTGTTCCCGGTTCCCGAGAGCGTGATCCCAGTTCGGGCCCTTGGCCGTCCTGACCGCGAACACCGGCATTGTTCCCCCATTCGTCCGCCCGCCTGAGCGACGCCCACACCTGCAAACCGTTCATGCCAGCTCCAGCACCGCCTGGGCGGCGTTGTGCCCGCCCAGCCCGGACACCGCGCCGCCGCGCACCGCGCCCGACCCGCACAGCAGGACGTTCGCCCGCCCGGTATCGACTCCCCAGCGCGCCGCGGGCGTATCAAGCACCGCGGCGTCCACCGCCCATGGCCAGCTCAGGTCGCCATGGAAAATATGCCCGCCCGGCATCCGCAGGTCAGCCTCGACATCCTGCGGGATCTTGGCCTCAATGCAAGGCCGCCCGCCCGCGTCCCGCGCGACAACCGACTCGATCGAGTCGACCAGGTGCTCGTCGAGCGACGCGATCGCCCGCGCGACCGCGAGCTCCTTCCGCTCCGCCCGCGTCGCCGGGTCATCGAACAGCGTCGCCGGCAGGTGCAGCCCGAAGTACGTCAGCGTCTGAGTCCCGGCCGGAACGTCGCCCAGGATCGACGGATCGGTCAGCGAGTGGCAGTAGACCTCGCCCGGCAGCCGCGACGGAACCTGCCCGCCGGCCGCCTCCGCGTACGCCCGGTCGAGGTCGGGGTAGTCCTCGCCCAGGTGCAACGTCCCCGCGAACGCGACCCGCGGGTCCGCCCCCGACGCCAGCCGCGGCAGCCGATTGAGCAGGAAGTTGACCTTCAGCTGAGCGCCGATCGGCTTAGCGGCCGGGTCCGGCGCCGCGCCGAGCAGCCCCGCCAGCACCCACGGGGCGACGTTCGCCAGCACGTAGCGCGCCCGCAGTGTCCGCGTCCCCGCGTCGCCAACGACGTCGACCTCGGCCCCGCCCGGCCCGCTCCGAATCGCGGTCGCCTCGACGTTCACCACCAGCTCCGCGCCCGCCGTGCGGGCCGACGCGGCGAGCGCCCCGGTGACCGCGCCCATCCCGCCCACCGGCACCCGCCACTCGCCGGTGCCGTTGCCGATCAGGTGATACAGGAAGCACCGGTTCTGGATAAGCGACGCCTCGTGCATTCCCGCGAAGGTCCCGATCAGCGCGTCGGTCGCCACGACACCGCGCACCGTCTGATCCCGGAACCGCCGCTCGACCGCCTCGCCCAGCGGCCGCTCGACCAGGTCCCGCCACAGGTCCGGATCGACGGGCCCCCGCACCTGAGACTCCCGAGGCAGCGCCTGCGTGAGCGTCGGAGCAACCCCCGCGGCGACCTCCCCGACCTCCTCGTAGAACTGCCGCCACGCCTCATACTCGGTCTCGGACCCGGTCAGCGCGCGGAAGCTCTCCCTGGTCGCCGTCCCCTCCGGCCGCTCCACCAGCAGCCCCCCGGCCACCCCGTCCCGCCGCACCGGCGTGTACGACGCGGTCGACCGCGACGCCAGCCGCAGGTCAAGACCGAGGTCCCTGATGATCGACTCCGATAGCAGGGACACCAGGTACGAGTACCGCGACAAGCGAGTGGGGAACCCAGCGAACGCCTGCGCCGAGACCGCCGCGCCCCCGGTGTGATCAAGCCGCTCCAGCACCGCCACCGACAACCCCGCCCCGGCCAGGTAGGCCGCGGCCGTCAGCCCGTTGTGCCCCCCTCCGACAATCACCACGTCGTAGGCATCATGCTGCGTCAGGGGCTCATTCATGCGCCCGATATTACGTCCGGTTAGCCGGCCTAGCGCTACTCCGGATTGGCTCTCTACCCTGAGGACCATGAGCTCTGATCGCGCGGATCCCGGCGAGTCGGCTCTGTTGGAGCAGGCCCGGTCCGGCAGCGATACCGCGTACCAAGAGCTGGTCGAAGTGCACCGCGCGGAACTCCACGCGCACTGCTACCGGATGCTCGGATCGGTTCAGGACGCCGAAGATGCCCTGCAGGAAGCCCTGCTGCGCGCGTGGCGAGGCCTTGCGGGCTGCGAGGGCCGCAGTTCGGTGCGGTCCTGGCTCTACAAGATCGCCACCAACGCGGCCCTGGATGTCGCGCAGCGCCGGTCCCGGCGCGAGCTGCCGATGTCACGCGGCCCCGTGGCCGGTCCCGGCGAGGGACGCGCAGACCCTGCCCTGGGCGGAAGCCCGCGAGCGGATCAGCCAGGCCCGCTGGTACTGGCTGGGGACGATACATCCCAGCGGCCGCCCCCACGTCCGCCCGGTCCTCGCGGTGTGGGTGGGCGGCGCGCTCTACACGACCTCCAGCCCGCAGGCACGCAAGGGCCGCAACCTCGACCGTGACGGCCGGTGCACGGTCACGGTGACCGCGGACGACATGCACCTGGTGCTGGAGGGCGACGCGTCGAAAGTCACCGATCCGGCGGCGCTGGAGATCGTCGCAGAGGCCTACCGCGCTAAGTACGACTGGCCCGTGACCGTGATCAACGGCGCCTTCGACGCGACCTACGGCGCGCCCACGGCCGGCCTGCCGCCGTACCAGCCGTACCAGGTCCGTCCGGCCACGGTCTTCGGCTTCGTCAACGACCCGGCGCTCGGCCCGAGCAGCACCCGCTGGCAATTCTGAACCGGTCGGCGACCGGCGCCGCTGCAGTCCCGCCGCGCCCGTGCCGTCAGTCTCCCGGTCACGGCCTGGTTACCTGGCGTCTGCATGGTCCCCCAGATGGGTGTGCACGAAGCGGTCGTTGTATTTGAGGCCCATGCCAAGAAGTCGGTCGAGACCGATGTGCGCCAGCCAGATCAGAGCGAGGGCCGTGACCAGGCGGTCGGCTTGCCAGTAGCCGATGCCCAGCATGACGGCCGGCAAGAGGGTGGCGTGCGCGACGTTGTACAGGTGCGCGCCGGGGCGGGTTCCGGCCAGGTAGCCGCCCATGGCGAGGTCGGGGACGAGGATTCCCGCTGGCACGAGCCACCATGGCTGGCCGAGGACGCTGAAGGCGATCAGTGCGCCGGCCAGCAGGACGAGGCCTTCAAGGCCGAGCCACCGGCGGGGCGCCCCGACGACCACGCCCTCGCCTGAGAGGGTGGTCCCTTCCCCGCAGGGTGACGCCGTCATCGGGCCTGCACCTCACGGTCCGGCCCGGACGGATTGCTCCAGCTCGACAGGGCCAGCACCAAGGAGCGGACCAGCCAGTCGAAGCTGCGGTCGAGGCTGTCGCGGAAGGCGAAGCCGCCGTTGGCCTCCAATGAGACGAATCCGTGCAGGGCGGCGCGGTAGGACCGGATGGCGTCGATGGCGTCGTCACCGTCGAGGCCGTAGCCGTCCATCACCGCCCCCAGCACCCCGATGGTCCGGCGGGCGACCGCTTCGTGCTCGGCATCGGCGGCGGCCGCGCCCCGCTGGGAGGCCTGGTAGCGGCCCGGATGGTCCCGTGCCCAGGCGCGCCAGGCCCAGGCCATCGCGACCAGGGCATCGTCGCGCGCCCGGCCGATCGCGGCCCGGCCCAGTTCGTCGGCGGCCTCGGCCTTGGCCCGCATGGAGATGAGCCGATGGAGGGCGTCGAGGCTGGCGACGTGCTTGTACAGCGACGGCTGGCGCACCCCGAGGCGGATGGCGAGGGCCGCCAGGGTGAGTTTGTCCAGCCCAACCTCGTCGGCCAGCTCCATCGCCTCGTCGACCACCCGGTCGGTGTTCAGCCCGGCCCTAGGCATCAGGCAGAACACGCTTCCGCAGGAAGCTCGTGGTGAGCTCGGCGACCTCGTCGGGGCACTGCGCGTGCGGATAGTGCCCGGCGCCCTTGATCATCGCGACGGCGCCGAGCCCGGCCGGCATCTCGGCGACGATTCCGTCGGCCTCGGCCCGCGGGTCGGCCCAGTCGGGATCCTCGTCTCCCATGATGACCAGGGCCGGGCAGGAGATGCGGGGCAGCGCGGCCCCCGCGTCGGCGGGGGAGGTCTTCATGGCTTTGAGGAGCTCCGCCATCCGGCCGGGCTCGGACAGCTTGTCCCGCAGCGCCGTCATGGAGGCGGCGTAGTCGGACGGCTTCTCCGGGTAGGCCACGTCGAGGTACCTCATCCACATCTTCAGGCTCCGCAGCATCAGCACGCCCCCCAGCAGCAGCGTGCCGCGGCGGTAGCGCCGGATCCGCAGCAGCCCGCCCAGGCTGTACTGCACCTTGCGGGTGAACGGGTCTACCTCGACGATGCCGCTGACCAGGTCGGGCGCGGTCGCGGCGGCGATGGTGGCCGCCCCGCCCGACAGCGAGTGCCCGACAATCACGGCCGGCCCGCCGCCTAGGTGCCTGATCAGCGCGACTAGGTCGCCGGCGACGTCGGTGCGGGAGATCGACTTCCACTCGCCCATGCTCGACTCGCCGTGCCCGCGCATGTCCGCCGCCGCGACCCGGAATCCGGCCTGCACCAGCTCCGGGACCAGGAAGCGGAAGGCCTGCCGGCGGTCACCCATGCCGTGCGACAGCACGATCAGCGGCCCCTCGCCGGTCACGTCGTAGGCGATCCGCCCGCCGTTGATGTCCAGAAACTCGGTCATGTGGCCCTCCAGGGCTATCGACACTAGCTGTTTAGCTAATAGCTATAGCTTAACGCATCAAGCCTCGCCCCAAACCACGCCCCGCCCCAAACCCGCATCATCAGCACCAACAACCACGCCGCCCGGCCCCCAAGACCCCCATCGCCCGTCAGCGTGTGCCGTTCGGGTCGTATAGACCCCCTAAGGGAACACAATCACGATCCAACGCCCACAACGCGCGCACGTTTAGCACACAATGACGCCCAGCCTCTGGGAACCTTCTGCCGCCGGCTGATCGTTTACGCGTTGTGTTGCAGCTGCCAAAGATCGCGTACGCCGGCCTTACGCGATGCTGAACGGCCTGCGCAACCGGGCCGCGCGCTTCCTCCAGCGGCCCGGTACGGCCGATCTCAGGCCCTACCTGGAACTGCTCCCGGACATCGCAAAACGTGAGCCGTCAGCAGCAGCCCTAGCCGACGACGAGCTAGCGGGGCACGCCAGCGAAGCAGCCGACGACGCCAGGTTCTGCGCCCTAGGCCGGGAAGCCGCCCGCCGCGCCCTAGGCGAGCGCCCCTTCGACGTCCAGCTCATCGGCACCCTCGCAATGCTCAACGGCCAGGTCGCGGAGATGGCCACCGGCGAGGGCAAGACGCTGTCCGGCGCGCTCGCAGCCGCCGGCTACGCCCTGCGCGGCCGGTCGGTGCACGTCATGTCGGTCAACGACTACCTCGCCCGCCGCGACGCGGAGTGGATGCGCCTTGTCTACGACCTGCTCGGCGTGACCGTCGGCTGGATCAGCCAGACGTCAACGCCGGCCGACCGCAAACGCGCCTACAACGCCCAGGTCACCTACGGGGCGGTAAGCGAGTTCGGCTTCGACGTGCTCAGAGACCGCCTGGCAACCACGCCAGAAGAAAGAATCGCAACCAAGCCCGACGTGGCCCTGATCGACGAGGCCGACTCGGTCCTGGTCGACGAGGCGCTGGTACCGCTCGTCCTCGCAGGCGCCGCCGACGCCGGCGAGGCAAGCACCGACATCGCGCAACTCGCCAGAAGCCTGCGCCCGCACAGCGACTACCAGGTCGACGAAGACGGCCGCAGCGTCCACCTGACCGACAAGGGCACCAGGGCGGTAGAAGCGGCCCTCGGCGGCATCGACCTGTACACCGACCCGCACCTAGCCACCCTGACCAGGCTCAACGTGGCCCTGTACGCAGAAGCGCTGCTACACCGCGACGTCGACTACATCGTCAAGGACGGCAAAATACACCTCGTCAACGCGTCCCGAGGCCGGGTCGCCCGGCTGCAACGCTGGCCCGACGGGCTGCACGCGGCCGTCGAGGCGAAGGAAGGTCTGGCCGCCACCGAGACCGGCGAGATCCTCGACAGCATCACGATCCAGTCGCTCGTCGGCCGGTACCCGACGGTCTGCGGCATGACCGGCACCGCCGTGGCCGTCGGCGAGCAGCTCCGCGAGTTCTACAGCCTCGAGATCGCCGTGATCCCGCCGAACCGGCCGTGCGTGCGCGTCGACGAGCCGGACCGCCTGTTCGCCACCCAGACGCAGAAGGAGCAGGCAGTCGCCGACCACGCCGCGGCCGTCCACGCCGAAGGCCGGCCGGTCCTGATCGGCACGCTGGACGTGGCCGAGTCCGAGCGAATCGCCGCGCGCCTGACCCGCGAAAGCCTGAGCTGCGTCGTCCTCAACGCCAAGAACGACGCCGAGGAAGCCGCGATCGTGGCCGAGGCCGGCGTCCGCGGCGCCGTCACCGTCTCCACCCAGATGGCGGGCCGGGGCACCGACATCCGGCTCGGCGGCGCGGCGGGCGATCAGGGCCAGATCGCCGCGCTCGGCGGGCTGCACGTGATCGGCGCCGGACGGCACGGCAGCAGCCGGCTCGACCACCAGCTGCGGGGGAGGGCCGGGCGCCAGGGGGATCCGGGCAGCTCGGTGTTCTTCGCCAGCCTGCAAGACGAACTCGTCACCCGGCACGTGCCCGACGCCCGGCCGCCCGAGGAGATCGACCAGGACGGCAGGACAGCGGACGCCGGGTCGGGCGAGACGGTCGACCACGCGCAGCGCGTCGCCGAGGGCGTCAGCCTGGAGATCCACCGCAACACCTGGCGGTACAACAACCTCATCGAGATCCAGCGGCAGGCCGTGCTCGAGCAGCGCGACCGGGTGCTCGGCACCGACGCAGCCCTTCGCGCACTCGCGCGCCGCTCCCCGGACCGCGCCAAAGATCTAGAAGCCATCGCCCCCGACGAGGTGCTGGTAGAAGCCGCCCGCCAGATCACCCTCTGGCACCTCGACCGGGCATGGGCGGATCACCTCACCTACCTGGCCGACCTCCGCGAGGGCATCCACCTGCGCGCGCTCGGACACGGCCTCAACCCGCTGAGCGAATTCCACAAGGAGGCCGTCCGCGCGTTCTCCAGCCTGCTGGCAGACGTCGAAGAACGCTCCGTCGAGAGCTTCGAGACCGTCCCGATCACGGCGGGCGGGGCCGACCTCAACGCGGCCGGCCTCAAGCGCCCCACCGCCACCTGGACCTACCTGGTCCAAGACAACCCGTTCGGCACCGACATCGACCGGGCGCTGCGCAGCGTGGCCCACGCGATGCGCCGCCTGCTGCCCTCCTAGCAACCAAGATCAACTTCATACTCATCTCGAACGGACCCTGCCCTCCGCATCACCCTCCAATGACCGTGGCCCCGGGGCGGCCTAAAACGGGCCGCGACGATCCGGTCCCAGCCAACCGCCGTCAGGCGATGTCGAACTCATTCCCCTCGGGGTCCCGCATCGCGACCCCGTAGTGGTCGAGCCCGTCCGCGAGGTTGGCGCGGACCACGGTGGCGCCGAGCGCTTCCAGCCGCCGCGCCTCGGCGTCGACCAGCCGGCGCCGCGTCTCGATCGGATTGGCCCGCCCGCCGCCGACCGTGATGTCGAGGTGCAGCCGGTTCTTGAGCGCCTTCTTCTCCGGCACCACCTGGAACCAGATCCGCGGGCCCCTCCCGGTCGGGTCGACGATGCAGTCCGCGCCGAGGCCGAGCTCGTCCTCGGGCACGCCGACCGAGCGCCAGTAGTCGTCCCAGTTGTCATAGCCGTCCGGCGGCGGCTCGAGTTCGTAGCCCAGCGCGGCCACCCAGAACCGCGCCAGCGGCTCCGGATCCGCGCAGTCGATCACCAGCTGAAACTGAGCAGTCATGGTCACTCCCACCGCTGGGCGTTGTCGTCGTTCAGCGAGCCGGGGCTCTCCGGCAGCACGCAGAACGGCAGGCCGGCCGGGTCCCGCATCACCCACCAGGTTTCCACCCTCTGCACCCGCTCCGCGCCCAGTAGCTCGAGCCGGGCCACCTCGGCGTCCAGATCGTCGGTGTGAATGTCCAGATGAACGCGCGGCCCGCCAGAATCCAGACGCTGCATCAGCAGCATCAGGTCGCTCCCGTGAAGAAAAGCGCCGTGATATTCGGCCGAGTAGACCTCCGGCAGCTCCTGCCCGAGCGCGCCCTGCCAGAACGCCAGTTCCTGATCGTGCACCTCGGGCGGCGCATCGATGACAACCTTCAGCACCCGGCTGTAGTGAGACATGCCGCCCATGCTGCCACGACCACGACGGCCGGGAGGTCTTCAAGCCGCCCCTCGAGATGAGTCTCCGCCGGACAACAGCCGCCGGAAGTCACGTCAGGGTCATCTGCGTGCCGTGACGGCCCGAATGACAACGGCCCCAACACCGTGCCACCGGACAGCCTGAAACCCGAATCCGCCGAGGCGCAGGCACCACGCCCAGCGCCAGCTCCGCGGTCCGATCGGCTATCTGCTGATGCAGCCGCCCCAGCCAGCCGCCCTCGTAGCCGCCTGCCCGTGCGTCGAACGCGGCGATGTCACGGTCACGCGTCATGGCCGGTCCTCTCAGAGCACGTGGATGTTGTGGATCACCACGGTGACCTCGCCGGACGACTCGGTGACGGTCGCCTCGAGCGACAGGTCGCTCATGCCTTCCTCCCGCGTCCACAGGTCCACGACCACCCACGTCTGGCCAGGATGAGCTTCGATCGGCCAGGCTTCCGCCTTCGCCCACGCCTCGTCGGGAAGCGGCACGATCGTGGCCCCGGTCTCCCCGTAGTTCCTGATCCACATCGACAGGTCGGCAGAGTCGGGGGAGGGGTCGATCCCGTCACGCTTGAGGCCCTCGTAATCCAGCGCAGCCAGGCGCGCGACAACCTCCGCCAGCGCGGGGCGCAACCGTGCGGGGACATCCACGACCAGAACGCTAGCAGCCCGCCAGAAAACGGAAACCCGGCGTCAGCGGCGGAAGACCGAGCAACCTACGCCAGAGCGGGGTTCCAGATGATCTCCCACAGATGCCCGTCGGGGTCCTGGAAATATCCCGAGTAGATCCCCCACGGCCGATCGTGCGGCGCGTCGACGACGACCCCCCCGGCTCCCTTCGCCTGGGCGATGACCTCATCGACCTCGTCCCGGCTGCCCACCACGTGCCCGATGCTGAACTCGCCCGGTTTCGCCGCCGTCAGCGGCACGACGGCGTCCTTGGCGAGCTCCGCGCGCGGGTAGATCGACAGCATGAGCCCGTCGTCGAGGTGGAACACGGCCGTGGTCCCGTCGGGGCTGGTCTCGTCCCCGGTGAACTCGGTGCCGATCAGGCCCTCGGTCCGGAAACCCAGCCCGTCCCGGTAGAACGCCAGTGCCCGATCGAGGTCAGCGACCG
>DATCGA010000403.1:0-2768 GCA_036509215.1 Trebonia sp. | reverse complement strand
TCCGTCGCGCTGACGGGGTACCAGAGGCCCCCGCGGCGCTCGTGTCCGTTCTCTACCTGCGACCAGCGGGCCTTGCTGATCCCTGCCTTCTGTGCCGCCTGGGTGACCGTGAGGCGCGCGGCCAGGCGCACGAGGCGGATTAGCCCTGCTTCGGACGGTGGATCAGGTTTCCGCATGTTCCCCTGCCGAGCCGTCGTGTCTTCCGGCATGCCTGAACAGTACTTAACATTTGCCGCCTGACGTGCTCCGACGCGGCCGGATCTGCTTGCGCTGAACAAATTTCACGTCGCTGAACAGATTAGCTTGCGATTAAGTTCAGTGTGGTCTAGCGTGTTCAGCATGGCCCACGGAACTAGATCAGTCAAGACGGGTGAAGCCCGGACATTGACCCAGGATCCTAGCAAGCTGCGGCGCCGGCGTCTCGAAGCTGCGCTTACGGGCGAGCAACTCGGCCTGCGCGCCGGCGTCACCAAGACCACCATCTCCCTGCTGGAGAACGGCCACCAGGCCGCCCGGCCAGGGCTTCTCGGCGCGCTCGCCGCCGCTCTCGGCTGCGAAGTAGTGGACCTGCTGCCCGACCAGAAGGCAAGCGCGGCTTAGAAAGCCGAGCGGACGCCCGGATGAGACCCGGACGCCCGCTTGAGACCAGCACCACGAACTATACCAAAGGAGACCAGCGAAGTGGCTACATCCATATCGCAAGGACCGTCAGGGCTCGGCCTTCACGCCGACCTGATGGCCGTAGACAAGGAATTTCCAGGCTGGCACTGCTGGACCTCGGACGCCGGCACCATCTACGCCACGCACATCCGGTCCCGCAGCGAGATGACCATCATCGAGGGCATCCGCGGCCTGCACTCAGGCTCCGGGGTGACGCTGGACGCGCCGACGCCACTGATGATGCGTCAGGCCATCGCCTGCTACGCCGCTGACGTGCGGACCTGGTGGGCCGCATGAGCGCCCACGCCACCCTCCCCGGCGTCTCCCTGAAGTTCAGGAAGATCGCGCTGGTCGACGGCAGGGTGATCGGCTACCTGGGCGGCGGCGGCTGGGTGTTCTTCGACACCGCCGCTGACGGCGCTGAACTTGAGGCGGCAGGGCGGCAGGCCCGGTTGCTGCACCAAGCCCGCGACGAGGCCCTGGCAGTGCGTGAGCACGCATCGGCGGTGTCGCCGTGATGGCGAGAATCGCCCGCGCCTACCAGGGCCAGAGGGCAGCCACGCGGGCTTCCGCAGCGGCGCCCGCGCCTCCTGCTTACGATCACGATGCAGCCGGGCGCGAGGCCGAGGCGATCTTCCAGGCCGGGCGCGCCGCGCAGGAGGCCGTGCATCAGGTAGCCGCCGCGAAGGAGCAGCGCGAGATAGCCGATGAGATCCGCGCGGCGGCGAACCAGATGCTGGAGCGGGAGGACGACGGCATTCACCCGGCCGCCATCCGGGCCTTCGCGCACCTGCTCGCCGGGCTGGCCGAGTTCGCCGAGCACCAGGGCAAGAGCGCGCTCGTCCTTGACGCCCTGGACGCGGCCCGGGCGTTCACCGGCCCGGGTGGCTGGCCGGTAACCGAGGCCGACATCCCCGTCATCGGGGGCGCGCTCGTCACCGAGCGGCCTGATCTCGCGCAGGCGCTGAATCCCGCCGCCGGGACGCGGCCTCCGACTGAGGCCGAGGCGGCGGAATACGAGAGGCGCAGGACGGATCCGGCGTGGCGCTGGCTGTTCGACCCGCAGCCGCTCGTCGTGACCGCCCCGCCGCCCGCTCCTGAGGCCGCGCCTGAAGAGGTACACCACCTCCGGGCAGTCCCGGCCGTCTCACCTGTACCAGCGGACCCGATAGCCCAGATGGCTGCTACCCGGCTTGCCGAGGACCAGGCCATCAAGGCGCAGCGGGCATCGCAGGACGCCCTGAACCGGTGGGCCGTGTCAGGCCCCGGCCAGCCATCCGGGGTGCAGGCCGATCCCGCTGAGACCTCGGTCATGGAACCGCCGACCGTGATCGTCGCAGCCGTCACCGAGGACGGGGAAGCAAAGTGACCCGCATCATATGGATGGCCCTGATCGACCACCCCGGCCTCGTGGCTGTCGCCGGCGCCGTCGCAGTCCTGCTGTACGCGGTCCGCAAGGGCTACACGGTAGCTCTCGGCCCGAAGACGGCAGCAGCGCCGAAGGCGTCCAAGGCCGCGAAGGCCGGAGCAGTCGAGCAGCCCGCTGCCGAGCGCACCCCGTTCGAGGCCGCGCGGAGGACGTCATGACCGCCGCTCTCGCCGTGGCGCCGGCAAAGACGGCCAAGAAGCGCGCCTCGGTCTTCGCGATCCTCCTCGGCAAGCGACTCCGCAAGGTCCGCGAGGAACAGCGCATGTCGCTGATGGACGTTGAGGAGGACTCCGGCGGCACGATCGGCTCGTGCTCCCTCGGCATGTACGAACGCGCCGAGCGGGCGATCTCGGTGGACCGGCTCAATGACATCTGCCGGTTCTACGAGATTCCGCTCTCCGACGTGCTCGACCCGCCGCCGCTGGTGTCGGCCGCCTTCAGGGCCATCACGGGCGCGGCGCGCAGCGGGGCGACGGAGCAGATCCGGCAGACGCTCCTGGCGCAGGCCGAGCTTCCGAGGTGGGACCAGCCGCTCAACGGCGCCTACGTCATCGCCGCGATGGCCGAGCTTATTGGGGGACCGCTCTAGTGAACGGCACCGTTACCGCCCTCCGCCCCTCCACCCGCTCCGTCCAGGTCACCAGCTGGTCACCGGACGAGCGGCAGGAGGCGCTGGAGG